>CAJVYM010000074.1 GCA_913009415.1 uncultured bacterium | reverse complement strand
TCGCCTAACGCTACGTACCGTATTGTCTTCCCCATATGAGTACAAGGTCGACGCACCAAAGCCATGATTTCGGAGCTCAATACCTCGCCTACGCAGCCCCGCGCCAACGCTTCGCCGCCCCCTTACGGGTAGCCGACGCATGACTCGGGTCCGTAGCGGCTCGCTACGCCTTACTACGTGGTGGACTTTCACCACCTCCTCCATGCCGGTTTTTACCGGCGCTTTCACTCATTCCTATCCCTTCTTTTCGGCCGACGTGACCAGGGTCTTTCCCAGCTCGTCGAACTCCTGGTTCATCTCTTGCTCGATCGTGTCCATTTCATCGAGCTTATCATCCGCAACCTCGTGCTTCATCGTCAGAAGTTTGATGTTTACTTTCATCTCCTGAATGCGGTAGATCGGAAGGCCACCCTGCACAAGCTTCTGCGCCCTCTCCTCGTACTTCACGATGAGATCGAGCATCTTAAACTCCTTCTCCGGGGTCGAGTAACGATCGATCTCATCCATCGCGTTCTGCTGCAGAAAGCCTTCTTTTATTAAAGAAGCAACGTGCAGTATCAACCGTTGGTCGCTTGGCAGGGCGTCCGGTCCGATGATCTGCACGATCTTCTGCAGCTCGTTCTCCCGCGACAGAACGGAGAGCGTACGCTGGCGCAGACCGCGCCAATCGCCCTTCTTCTCCTCTTTCCACCACTTGGCCATCTCATCGATGTACTCGCTGTAGGTGTCGATCCAGGAGATGGCGGGGAAGTGGCGGGCGAACGCCAGGCGCTTGTCGAGCGCCCAGAACGTGCGGATGAACCGCTTCGTGTTCTGCGTCACCGGCTCGGTGAAATCACCTCCGGGAGGGGAGACAGCGCCGATGATCGTGATCGATCCGTAGCGATCCGGCCCGACCTCACCGTATCCCGCCCGCTCGTAGAACTCGGCCAACCGCGCCGGGAGGTAGGCGGGAAATCCCTCTTCGACCGGCATCTCCTCCAGCCTTCCCGCGATCTCGCGCACCGCCTCCGCCCAGCGGGACGTGGAGTCGGCCATCAGCGCGACGTGGTAGCCCATATCGCGGAAGTACTCACCGATCGTCACTCCGGTGTAGATCGAGCTTTCGCGCGCAGTCACCGGCATGTTCGATGTGTTGGCGATGAGAATCGTCCGCTCCATCAGCGGTCGTCCGCTTCTCGGGTCCTTCAGCTTGGGAAACTCTCCAAGGACATCGGTCATCTCGTTTCCCCGCTCACCGCAGCCGATGTAGATGATCACATCAGCATCGGACCAACTCGCCAACTGGTGCTGGAGCACCGTTTTCCCTGCACCGAACCCGCCCGGGATCGCCGCCGTTCCCCCCTTGGCAAGCGGAAAGAGGGCATCGATCACCCGCTGCCCGGTAATCAGGGGAAGCGATGGCTTCATCCGCTTCTGCAACGGATGCATGCGACGCACCGGCCACTCCCGCAGCATCGTTATCTTCTCGGATCCGTCCTTGGTCTTGATCGCTGCAATCTGCTCGGTGACCGTGTATTCGCCCTGCGGCGCAATTGAGCTGATCTTCCCCGATACCCCCTGCGGGACGACGATCCGGTGCTCCAGGATCGGTGTCTCCGGGATCGTTCCCAGTACCTGTCCGGGGAGAACGTTGTCGCCCTCCTTCACCTGGGGGGTAAAGAGCCACTTCTTCTGTCTATCGATCGTCTCAGTCTGCACCCCGCGACCGATGAACACCCCTTGCTTTTCGCGGATCACGTTCAGCGGGCGGGCGATCCCATCGAGGACATTTCCCACGAGACCTGGCCCGAGCTCGACGGAGAGCGGTCGCCCGGTACGGTAAATGGGCACGCCTGGCTTGAGGCCTGTGGTGTCCTCATACACTTGAATCGTAGCGACGTCGCCATCGATGCTTATGACTTCACCGGCGAGGTGCTCATCGGAGACGTAGACGAGCTCCATCACGTTCGCGTCCGCCATCCCTGACCCCTTGACCACAGGGCCGTTGATCGCGTTTATTCCGGTGATGATCCCTTCGTGTGCTACTCTACTGCTTTGTTCCTTACCCTTATTTACCATCTTGCTTCTCCTCATCTCCGTTCTTGGGAAGGAAGATTTCTTTCTCCACTAGCTGTTCGATCTCGGGAATCGCCTCTCGCAGTATCTCATTTAGGGAGGCATCTATCTGTAGGTGCTCTTCAGGAAATTCAACGATCACCCCACCGCTGATCTTAGAAGTGCGAATCTCCACCTTGTTGAGGTTCGGCTTCGCGGCAAGAGTCGATGAGAGTTCCTTTTCATAACTCTTTGCATCCCGTTCGGACAGATAGATCACGACATGATCGACCTTCTCACCCGCCAATGTTCCCTCCAAGAGCTCGATGAGAAATGCGAGGTACCGCTCTGTATCCTCGGCGCAGATCCGCTCCAAGCGGCCACGAACCTCCGTGAGTACCCGCTCGAGGATGTTCGCTCTCTCCTCCAGGAGTTTGCCTTTGAAGCGCAGCTGCGCCTGTGAGATGATCTGTCGTCGGGTCCGCTCTACATCGACCATACCCGCATGCACCAGCTCTTCTTCGCGTTCCTTTGCCCTCACCTGCGCCTCTTTCAATACCTGCTCGGCCTTCTTCTTTGCCTGTGCGATGGTCCTTGCGGCCTTTTCCCTAGCCTGATCGAGCACGTACCCTGTGAGGGCGTCTATCTCCCCTGTTGTTTTCGCGTCCATCATAACCGAATTCCAATCGCCCCCGCGATGTAGTCCTTAAGGCTCTCTTTGGCAAGCGCTCCCCGTGGTCCGGGGATCTCTACGACCAGAGGGAAATCCTTTCTCCCCTGCAGTTCACCGACGACATCCGGGGCCTGCGCACCGATCCGATCCTCGATCAGGATCAGGGCCATCTGTGGATCGGTGAAGCATCGCTGCAACAGGCGCACCAGGTCGTCCCTGTCAGTCGGGGTATCCCCCTTAATTCCCAACAGGGAGAAGCCCAATACCGTCTCTCGCGTACCGATTACGCAAATCCGCTCTCGCGACATTCCTGTGCCTACAGCCTCCCCAGGATCATTATCGAGATAACGATGCCATAGATCGCGATTCCCTCTGCCAGGCCGACGTAGACGAGGCTCAAGCCAAACATCTCTGGCTTCTCCGTCACCGCCCCGATCGCCGCCGCGCCCACGCCGGAGAGGGCCACACCCGCTCCGAGTGAACTGCCGGCAGTGGCCATCGCCGCTCCGAGCAAGCCGATACCAACACCGCTTGAGGTGCTGCTCTGTGCCGGGACCGCCTGCGCTGCCGCCGGGGATGCGCTCTGCGCGGACACCCACGGTTGATAACTTATGAGCGCGAATGCGAACAGGGCCAATCCACCTAAAAACAGCACAAGGTTAAATCCCAATAGTCCATAGACGATCTTACGCACGATCTACCTCCTTATTCGAAAACACGAATTTAAATGGCTGGAACATAGTCCCCTCCGCCTCAAAGAATTTCGAGAAAAACTCATAGAACTCCAAACGAAGCGCCTGTATACCGACGATCCCGCCCTCAAGAAGAAGGATCATGAGATTGCCGCCGGCAACGGTCAGTACATACAGTACGCCGCCGCCCGGGAGGGCGCGCAGCATCGCCCCCAACTGAAAGATGGCGAGCGAAAGGGCGACATGATTGAGCGCGAACGCCGCTACACGCACAAACGAGATGGAGTTGCTCAGGTACACGATCATCGTCTCGAACAGGTCGACCGCGGTAACAAGCACCGTGACGAGCAGGGTCTCGCCTTCATCGGCAGTGTGTTTCTTCCCATGCTTCGCCTTCTTTGTCAGCGGCCGCTGCAGCGGCATCAGGATCAACGGGAGGAGCATGAGCACGAATACGAGCCAGATGCTGAGCGCAGATCCCTTTGTAGAGAGGTAAACCATGAACAGAGCGCCCAGGTAGAACCAGAGTCCGAGCGCGCCGAACCGTTCGAAGATGGCTTCAAGGTAGCGTCGCTGAATCAGCTTGACCGTGATGTTGATGAAGATCCCGATGAGGATCACGCCGATCCCGATGAAGATTGCGTACATGAGCAGTTGGTTGATATGCGTCATCGGCCGGAACCACAGTGCGGGAATGATGTTGTCATAGCCGAAGAAGCTTCCGTAGAGGATGCCGAAGAACATCGCCGATGCGCCCACCGACGCGAGGATCGTACCGTTGCAACGGAGACTCTGCCGAATCCCCGGCCAGAAACGGAGCGCAAGCCCGGCAAAAAACAGGAGGGCTCCGTGCCCGAGATCACCGAACATCATGCCGAACATGAAGATAAAGGTGAGCGAGAAGATGATCGTCGGATCGAACCCGCCATAGCGGGGGATGCCGTACAGCCTTATCAGGCCCTCAAATGCACGGAAGAACGAGGGATTTCGCAGCTTGCTCGGCACAGTGAACCCATATTCATCCTGGTTGTCCTTATACGGCACCTCTTCGCCTTCCAAGACCCACGTCGGCTCTCCCCTTTGACGAGCGTAGCCAGTTCCTCAACCTGTCGCTGCGGGATCCACCCGGAGGCAACGGAGACTGCGTGCGTCTGTCCTGTCCCTTCCCGTGCACCGAGAAGGGAGGCGTTGATCTTGAGGAAATCGCCGAGTTCGGTGCGTTTTTCTTCCTTCCAGGCTTCAATCTCCTGCCCTTTGTGTTCAAACTCTACAAGCTGCCGATTGAGCTCCAGGCGCTGCTCTTCCATTCCCTTAAGTGCCTCGTGCGGCGAGCCGTGTAGATCCTCGGGGAGGTCCAGGTGTTGAAACAGGGCCGATTCGAGGACCTTCTCCGTCTTTGCCCGGTCCTTGTTGAGGCAGATGACCAGGAGTTGCACCCATCCTCGCTCGGTTCGATAGGGCAAGAGAGCGTGCGGTATGCTCTGCAGACTGCGGTTAAGCGGATCGAGCTTCTCCTTGGAGAGTGTCCCCGCCATGACAGAGAACCGCTCCAGGTGAAGCAAGGCACCGATGTCTACCCGCAACGGGGCGAGCAGCTCCAGGTGCGCCTGATATGTCACCAGCTTATCCAACGCCCTCTCCGCATTTCGCTGATTCTCCCGCAGTTCGCGCATCTTCCCGCGCATATCGGCGAACGCCGGAGAGAGTTCATCCAGCCTTGCCTTCAGATCCAATAACTCCAGCGGCACTGTCTCAGTGTCATTTATGGGACTGGCCAAATCGATGTCAAGGGTGCTCGATATCTCGCGCAACTTTCCGCTTAGCTCACCCAAGTCAAGGAAGGAGAGGTATGATTGCAGCTTCTCCACGCGCCGCAGTTCTCCCGGCTGCAGCCCTCCAAAGCGTCCCAGTTTATTCCAGAATCGTGTCATGTCTTCGCTGGGGAAAAAGAGGTTCACTTTACGCATTTTCTCTGTGATAAACATTTATTCCCCTTATTGTTTGGCGCGGATGCGTTCGACGAGTTCGATCGCCCGCGATAGCTCCAGCTCTTTCCGATAGACATAACCGACGACGATCCCCATTTCCCAATGGGGCCGCTATCAACGCCTGCTCTACCGCCTGCAGAAGCTGGCGATCGAACAATGCGCCGAGCACCCGCAGGTCGAGGTGATCCAACTTCTCCAGGTATTGAGCCAACACCGGATCGAAAAACCGAGCGATCCCGTGCCAGCCTTCCGCATCTCCGATTAAGTGACTCATCTCATCATGCGGCACGAGTGGGCGATAATCGGGCAGGATATTGACCAATTCCGGGAACGTGTACCCGTAACCCTTCATGCGATACGCCCAGAGCAACAGCTCTTTCAGCACCCGATTCTTGAGGATACGCTTTACATCCAGTTTACCCTGCTGCGAGTGATGGATCAATCTCTGCAAATACATGGCATCGAGCTCTGACTCATACGGGAAGACCGTGTCTTTCCCGCCCACCTGCCGGTGCACTGCTTCCAGGCGCGTGCGATAATCGTCCCACGGCAACTCCTTGATCAGCGCCTCTATTCCCGGCACTTCCAGCCACCGCGCAAACTCCACGTGATCCCAGGGGAGAACGAACAAAAGGTTCTTGGCGTCTTCGGCGGGCAACCGGTGCAACTGAACTCTGAGTATCGTCTTCAGATTCTCGACGCGGTAGTACGACAGGACGTCCAGCAGGAGTATTCGATCCTGGCCGTTTAAGGCATAGACCAGACTCGACACATCGGCGATGAACCCGTGCCGGAGTTGATCAGAGGCCCGATCCAACATCTCTCTTCCAGAGAGGAACGGACCGTAACTCGACTCCTGCAGCTGCCTGATCGTAGAATCGATATCGACATCCACGAGCGCCTCTATGTCCGATTCTTTCAGCATCCGGGAGAGCTTTGCGTGGATCTTCGCCAAGAAGTAGGCTGACATATTTAATCCTCCGATAGATTCGGGATAATCTTGGAATTGATACTGATCTTGCCGATCAACTTGGTGTGCAGTTCTTGATAACGCTCTCTCAGGGCCTTGATGCGCGCAGTATGCTGAGCTTCGAGCCTTGCGACGTTATTTCTTGCCTCTGTTTCCGCCTGGGTACGCAATTCATTCAACCGGATCTGTGCCTGCTCTTCGGCCTGAGTCAGCAGCTCCGCCGCTTTCTTGCGGGCGGAGGCGATGATCTGTTCGCCCTTGATCTGCGCGTCGTCCTCGATCTTCTTGGCCTCTTTTTCTGTGGCAAGGATCTTCTTTAGGTATTCTTCCATCGCACTATCCTCCGCGCCTACTACATTCAATAGAGAAAAACATTACCCCTTTTGGCACATCCGATCGAGGAGTAAGACTTAACCATTGTATCCCTACTCTATCGGGTATCAATACCTGGTGTTTGGTACAGAATGCCGATATCTCCATTGTCTGATTCACGTTTTTCACCCCTTGGCGCGCCCCGGCATGCACGTGCAGCTTGGGGAACGCTGCTGGTACGCGCGCTTCTGCGGCTCCCAGAACCTGTTGTAGATACTTTTCCGCCATCTTGATAGCCTCACGCGTCATGAAGAGTACCCTCTCTTTTTCATCATGGCTACACTCAATCCCAACATCAGAAGGGCATACAAAGAGAGAACGGTCAGATCCAACCATATCCCGGAAAATCCGGCCCCGCGCAACATTATCGCGCGCAATGCGCGGTTGAGATACGTGAGAGGAAACAGGAAAACCAACGGTCGCAGGCTTGGTGAGAGCGCCTCAATCGGCCAGAACGCTTCGGTGAGGATAAGCCCCGGCAGGATGATGAGAAGCGCATATTCCATCGCCTGAAACTCATTCCTCGCTAGCCCTGAGAGCAGGGTTCCCAATCCCTGCAGTCCGATCGTGTATATGATGATCACAAGCAGCATTAGGAGGAGGCTCCCGACGAACATCGTGTGGAACAGAAAATAGGCGATAAGGATCACCTCGAGCGCCTGCACGAGCGAGATAATAGTGAAGGCGAGCGTATACCCCATGCTGAGCTCCCACGGGTGGATGGCTGAGGCTAGCAGCCGCTGGAGGACGCCGCTTCGTTCCTCGCGAACGAGCGAGATGAGGGTGAGCATGGAGGTGATGACCGTGACGGCAAAACCTATCACCCCGGGCGAGTAGTAGTCCATGTAGCCGGCACCGGCCGCGTAGATATCGTCAGTATGCATCATGTCGCGCCAATTCAGGGTTGCATCCTCTCCCGCCAAGTAGGAAAGGAAGAGGGTATTGAGGCTATATCGCACCGTTGCCACGATTGTGTCTGCCGTAGGGACATCCGACCTATCCACGCTCAAGAGGAGAGGGGGAGTGCTCTCTCCACTCGCCGCGCGTGGCAGGAGGTGGACGATCTGTCCGTGATATGAGTAGGTCATTCCGCCCGTTACTGACAGCACCCGGTCGATCATGTCTTGCGAAAAACCGGGAGCGATCTCGATCACCGCGCGCGCTATTCCACGTTTCACGAGATCCTGCGCCTTCTCCGCGTTATCCATAACGCGTGCGCGGAAGACGTGATCACCGAACCCGGAGATCAGATCATCGGACATCTTCTTCTCCAAGGTAATCGTGCCGAATTCTTTCGTGTTCACTGTAACCTTGCCCGAATCGTGGTTGACGATGACGATGGGGATGTCGGTCGGGGTTCCCGAAAAGGCGTAGCCAAACAGGAGGATGAACAACAGCGGTATCGTTCCGAGCATGATCACGGTGAGCCAGTCGTGTCTCAGGCGGCGAAACACGTTACGAGCCACAAACACTACGTTCATCCTTCCTCCCTCCCTTTTCCAACAAGCGTGAGAAATGCATCCTCCAGCGTCTTGGCGTGCGCCTCTTCCTCCAGCTCCTGGGGCGGCCCTTCCTCGATGAGCCGTCCCTGGCTCATCAACCCCACGCGGCCACATCGAGACGCCTCTTCAAGGTAGTGCGTTGTGATGAGGATCGTGGTTCCTTGGGCCGATAGCTCCTTGAAGTGCTTCCAGAAGGAGATGCGCAGATCCGGGTCGACACCGGCCGTCGGTTCATCGAGCAGGAGAAGGACCGGCTGGTGAATCATGGCCACCGCAAGCGATAAGCGTCTCTGCATTCCTGCACTCAGGTCACGCGCCAGCGCTTGACGCTTTCCCTGTAGCCCGACGAGTTCCAGAATGGTATTGGCGTTTTCGTTGATGCCTTCCCGTGTCAATCCTTGAATGCGCCCGAAGAAGCACAGATTTTCCTGCACGGTAATGTCATCGTAGATGGCATTCTCCTGCGGCATGTACCCGATCGATCGCAGCACCTTGAAGCTCGGGATGCGCGATCCAAGGAGGTACACCTCGCCTTCATCCGGCCGCAGAATTCCGCACAGCATGCGCATCGTGGTCGTCTTCCCACTCCCGTTTGGCCCAATCAGCCCATAGATCTCCCCCTCGTTAACGACAAGGTCGAGCCCCCTGACCGCGAACATCTGCCCGAAGCGCTTTACAAGTCCCTTTGTACGAACGATGGGCTCCTTGGATGCATGTCCGTTCATCACTGCACCTCCTCCGGTATGCGCTCGACACTGCGATGAAGGAAGCGACTAGCGCCGTGAGTGAGCATATACGATATCCCAAACAGGACGTAGGTGATCTCCGTCAGTTTTAGGGCAAAGGAGAACCCGACCGCCGCTGCTTTTCCGATCCCAAACAGAGCAAAGATCCCGATCAGTCCGCCCGTAACCACGCCTAGCCCGCCCGGAGTGATCCACAGGAACATGTTCAGGAACATGCTCAGGGCGAATATCAGCGAAAGGTCAAGGACGGAGAGGACGGTGCCCGCGGTGAAGTACAGAAAAATAAGGGGATTTAATGCATAGAGGATGGAGGAGAGCACCGCGGGGATGAACGCGAGCTGCGTGTGGTGCCGCCGGCGCGGAGAGAAAGCGCGATCGATCTCGCGCTCAACCCGCTCAAACCAGACGGTCGCCCTCTCCAAGTACCCGCGCCAAGGGATGAGCCGCGCCAGGATCCCGAGCGATTTCGTCATCCATGGGTAGTGGCGGCGAAAACTGACGATCGCCCAGGCGAAGAAGAGCACGCCCGTGCTCGCCCATCCGAACAATCCCCACCTGAAGAAGTGCGACAGGCGGTCGGTGAACAGACCGTATACGCTCCCGATAAACAGGAGGAGAATGGCGCTTCCCATGTTCAAGAAACGCTCCACGATCACGCTCGACGTCGCCTCCTTCGTCTGCTCTTTGAACCCGTGTGTGATCATGTAGATCCGCACCGGTTCTCCACCGAAGTTCGCCGACGGGGTGATGTAGGTGATCGTGTACCCCGAAGCGAACGCACCGAGCAGTTCTCGCCACGAGCGCTCCACTCCGTAGGAGCTTAGCAGTATTCGCCAGGTGAGCGCCCAGAGGAGGAAGATTAGGACGGCATTCAAGAAGAAGACTGCCCCACCGAGTGCGCCGAGTGAGAGAAACTCATGCGTAATCCGTCGCCAGCCGACCCAGTGTATGATCGACCACAGGATCGCTCCTCCTATCCCGATCGAGGCGTAGATCATGATCCTTCGCTTCATCTTCTTGGTCATGGCACCACATACCAGGCGATTCCCCATGCCCCCGGTCCCACGTGAGTGGCGACCGTGGCCGAGGTGCGTATTCGCCAGAGCTTATCGATCGGAAATTCCGCTCTTACCATTTCTTCCGAGTGGGTTGCCCAATCTTCATTGTCCACATCCTCGATGATACAGCGCATACTTCTCCCGGCAAATTGAGTAAACTCCGATTTCATTAACTGCTTCAGGAACAAAAGAGCCTGCGCATGTGAGTGCGGCTTTGCGATTGCTTCGGTCATCCCATTACGATAGGCGATTATCGGCTTGACGGCAAGGAGAGATCCCAGGGCAGCCGCAGCGCGGTGAATGTGCCCCCTGCGTCCAACGGATGTTCCCGTAAATTAAGGCGAGGGTAAGTGGCTGAAAGCGTAGATGGGTTACCGTTTCTTACGACGCGCGGTCAGCTTCTTCTTAGTGGTCACAGTTACTCCTTTGCTGGAGAGTACCTC
>CAJVYM010000073.1 GCA_913009415.1 uncultured bacterium | reverse complement strand
AGCCCGAGTGCGGCGATCATCAACAGGTAATACAGCCCTTTGCTTCCGACGAACTTCTGAACGATCTTCTTCATCGCATTTTCTCCTTTGACGCAAAACTTGTACAGCAGGCAGCTTGAAAACCGCCCCCACTTAAACTTGTGGCAGTAACCCCACCAGGGTTGCTTCCTTCTAATTTGGCAGCCGGACAGCACCACGCTGTCGTCCGCCCAAGATATTGCTTCTGACTATCACCCCCTCACAGTGGCGTTCACGCAATGGTCGCCATGCTATACAACTGCCGACGCAGTCTATGGTAGATCAGAAAGAAGAGAACGGCAGTTCAAGCAGCACTAGTATTGAGAACAAATGTCTCTTACTGGTGTTGCTCAAACTGCCGTTTTCAGAGGTCTTACCCTCTCTTCTGATCAATGCGTCGCCTCGAGTGATCGAGTCACGCGTTAGCGTGATCCCCCTTATCTTCCTACTTTAACCTTAAGGCCAGACCCGTCTTTCACCACTTTCAGTTTCTTGGCAACGATATCCTTCAGATTTTTCCCTGGTTTGAAGGCGGGCACGACTTTCTTTGGAACCGTAATGCGCTTCTGGGTTTGAGGGTTGATCCTCTTTGATTCCTTGCGCGCGCGAACCTCGAACTTGCCGAACCCGGTCAACAGGACTTCTTCGTTGGATACCAGAGATTCCGTGATTAAGTCGATCATCGCATCGAGCGCCACCCGGGCATCCTTCTTGGAGAAGCCGGTCTTCGCCGAAAGCTTGTCGACGAACTCCCCTTTGTTCACCTTGTCACCCCCTTTCTTCGGGAGAATGTCAACCATTATAGGCAGGAGAGGTGAGTTTGTCAAGAGGAGAAGGGCATTATAGCGATATGGTCGCGTGTGGCGTCATATTGTCCTGAAAGACTTTATCGCATGAAAACGGAGTTTGCGGCGATTTGACTTCCCTCTGGTTCCAGAGTAAAGTTTACCCCGGATATCGATAGAGAGGTGTAGGAGTGAAAGAATACGAGATTGTTTATGTGCTGCGTCCCGATCTTTCTGATGAAGAGCGTACCAAAAAACTGGAACGCATTCACAGCTTGATCACCGACAACGGTGGGCAAGTGGATAAGGTAGATGATTGGGGAAAGAGAGTGCTAGCCTACGAGATACAGCACCATACAGAAGGGCATTATGGGCTTACTCTGTTCCAGATGCCTCCGCAGGCGGTCAACCCAATCTGCGAGCGGCTGAATATTGATGAGGAGATCCTCCGCTATCAGATTGTCGCCACAAGCAAGTAGGGAGATAGAAGGATGTCTGCAAGTCTCAATAAGGTAATCATGATCGGTAATCTTACCGCGGATCCGGAGTTGCAGTATACTTCCAGCGGTACGGCTCGTACTAAGTTCAGTATCGCGATTAACCGGCAGTACAAAGACAAGTCCGGGCAGCTGCAGGATGATGTGACATTCGTCCCGATCGTTGCCTGGGGGTCGCAGGCGGAGAATTGTGCCAACTATCTGAGCAAGGGGCGATCGGTCGCCGTGGAAGGCAGACTGCGGATCAGCACCTTTGAGACCCAAGATGGTGAGAAGAAGAAGATGGTCGAAGTCGTCGCGCAGAACGTCCAGTTCCTTGGAGGCGCTCGAAGGGCAGACGATGCCGGCACCATTCCTGCCAAAGATGAGCAATCTGCTAAGAAAGAAGATGAGGAGGTTCCTTTCTAAGTTATGTTTTACAAACGAAAGCACGTATGTCGAGTCTGTGAGCGAGAGATCGTTCTCGACTACAAGAAGCCAGAAGAACTAAAACAGTACATGAATCGCCTCGGGAAGATTCTTCCCAAGCGCGCGACGCGTCTGTGCACGAAGCATCAGCGACAGGTGGCGCTCGAGATCAATCGCGCACGTAAGCTGGCGTTGCTGCCCTACGTTGGGGAGGCAAAGATGATCCCCGACGCGCGTCCTCGCAGAAGGAGATAGCCGCGGCAGATAAGATCATTAAGTGGCTTCTAGGACAGGCTGCACCAAATGACAGACCCTCTCACGTAGAATCGGGAGGGACTTTTCTCGGCTTCCTGGGAGTGAATCCCTCTTCTTTGCTTCAGGGCGAGGACTGTATAGGTTCCTACGGAAGCTGCCTAAAGATCGAGCGCGTCGTTGACATTCAGCTTCTGCTGCCTGAGAGGCGAGAGGCTGAGATGAGGTTACTTTCTGACATGTGCTTACTCTACGGTGTCGGTAAGAGGCACAAAAGCAACCTACTAAATGATGGATACACGTCTATCCCATCTCTTGTAGCGCATCCCCGTTGGGGCGATCAAGCGCGATTATTGTTAAACGAGTGGCATAATCCGCTCGATGTGAGAAAGGTCTATGAGACGATCTCTCGGTGGCTTCCCTCTTCGAGCCCGCTCTTTCTGCAGATCCTTGGACTTGTCCCCCAAGAGCGGGTGCTCTTCTTCGACCTTGAGACGCTCGGCCTTTCCAATGTGCCGATCATCCTCGCCGCTTTAGGCTCCCTCGAACAGGGACGAATGCGCATCGTCCAGTATCTCGCCCGCTCCTTCGATGAGGAGATTGGGATTCTGGAGCAGGTAGGCGCGGCGCTAGAAAGATCCGATCTGCTCCTAAGCTACAACGGCAAGTCGTTTGACTGGACGTACCTGAGGGAGCGCTTCTCCTACTACGGGTTACCATTTCCGTACCAGCCAATGCACATCGACCTTCTGCACCACGCGCGACGTGCGTTCCACGACCTCCTTCCCGATGTTCGCCTGGGGACGGTAGAAGAGCGGATCCTCGCCGTTTCGCGTGACGTCGACCTTCCCAGCGGGGACGTCCCCGAATATTACACAACATACCTTGATACACAGGATCCCGGCCCGCTCGTTCCGATCGTCAATCACAACAGGCAAGACATCGCTTCCCTCGCGCTTCTCCTCGATCGTCTGCTGCGGGAGCCTGCTGATGGCGACTGATACGATCGCTTGCATCAAGGGCGAGGCCTGGTACCGTAATCAGATCGTCCATTTAGAAACGATCCCGGCAACGGATGCCATCCCCGCGGATGTAGCTCTGCATCCGACGATGGAGCGATACTTACGCGCTCGTGAAATCAGCCTCTACCGTCACCAGGTGGCGGTGATCGAGGCGTTGCGCGCCGGAAAAGACGTGATCATCACCACTCCCACCGCCTCTGGAAAGACGCTCGCATTCAACGTTCCGATATTCGAGACGTTCTTAAAAAATGAGAATGCCTGTGCGTTGTACATCTACCCGCTCAAGGCGCTGGCAAACGATCAGTACGACAAGCTCAAGGACATGGAGGAAGGGCTGGGACTCGATCTGCACCCAAGCGTCTATGACGGCGATACCCCCACCGCAAAGCGGGCACGCATCAGGGGTACAGCGCGCGTCATCCTCACAAACCCGCATGCGCTGCACTATTACCTTCCGTGGCACCACCAATGGAGCAGGTTCTACGCCAACCTGCGCTACATCGTGATAGACGAAGCGCACCAGTACCGCGGCGTCTTCGGCGCTAATGTCGCCCTTCTCCTGCGGCGACTGTACCGCATCCTGGCGCGCTACGGCTCATCACCGCAGATTGTGCTTGCCTCGGCGTCGGTGGCAAACCCGCAGGCCTTCGCACGCGACCTTACTGGGAGGGATGTCGCGGTGGTGAGTGAAGCGACAGCCGCCAGGGGAGAACGCCAGGTCTGCTTCTGGGACGCGCTTCTCGATAACGCAAGCGCGATCACCACGCAAGCGGCGCGGATCCTTGCCACTCTCTCCCAATCCAACGTCCAGACCCTCTGTTTTACCCGCTCGCGAGTGATGGCCGAGGTGGTCGCCCGTCGGGCGCGGGACCTGGGCGGGAAGGACGTCCTGTCCTATCGCGCCGGTTACCTCCCACGTGAAAGGCGAGAGATAGAGGCCGGGCTGCGCGATGGATCGATCAAGGGTGTCGTCTCCACCAGCGCGCTTGAGGCGGGGATCGATATCGGGAGCCTCGATGCGGTTATCCTCGTCGGTTTTCCGGGGAGCCTCCTCTCCGCGTGGCAACAGGCAGGGCGTGCCGGTCGGGGGACCGATCCATCGCTTATCGTGTTCATGCCGCAGGAGAACCCGCTCGATCGCTACTTCATGCACCACCCGGACGCCTTCCTCGGCAGGGAACGCTCACAGATCGTGATCAGGCCGGACAACCCGCGCATTGTTGCTTCGCACATGCTCTGCGCCGCAGCCGAGCTTCCACTGCGGGATGAGGAGCTCTCAGCTGAAGAGAAACCGCTCTTGCAGTCACTTGTGGACGGCGGACTCATCGCCGCGACACCGCGGGGCTTCATCTACCGCGGCGTGCGGCGGGCCCACGAACTCGTGCGCATGGATTCCCTCGTCGGCGAGGGAGTGAAGCTGCTGCACGCCGGGAAACTGCTGGAGACGATGGACCCGATCCGCGCGCGGCGCGACGCCTACCCCGGAGCGGTCCTCCTTCATCGCGGCGAGACGTACGTGGTCGAGAATCTTGACCTGGAGAACGGCGTTGCCCAGGTGCGTCAGGAGGAGGTCGACTACTACACCAAGGGGTTGCGCACATCGACAAGCGAGATCATCTCTCAGGAAGAGACGATAGAGCGTGACGGGGTAACGGTCGCCACCGGGAGAGTGCGGATCACCGAATCGTTCATCGGCTACCAAACGATGCACTACAACCGCGCTATCTCCGTCGATCCGCTCGACCTGCCGCCGTACACCTACGAGACCGACGGATTGTGGATAATTCTTCCCGCAGTGATCCAAAATGTTGCTCCCGAGGCCCTCGCAGGCGGACTGCACGGGGCGGAGCACGCGCTGATCGCCATGGCTCCGCTCCTCGTGCTGTGCGATCAGGAGGACATCGGCGGTGTCTCGACACCGTTTCATCAGCAGACCGCTGCGCCAACGATCTTAATCTATGATGAGATGGAGGGCGGGGCGGGCCTCTCCGAAGTCCTCTTCTCCGCCATCGCACGGCTAGCACAGAGGGCGGAGCGGCTCGTCGCCGACTGCCCGTGCGAGAATGGTTGCCCAGCGTGCATTTACTCCCCCAACTGCGGGAGCCAGAACAGACCGCTCGATAAATCTGCGACGATCGAGATTCTTCGCTTCATCGCAGTGAGACTTGCTAGAATCGAGGCATGACTAAGATAGCAGCTGTAATCATGCACGCCCCGCTCGGCGGCAGCGCGGGCGAGATCATGGTCGAAATGGCGCGAGCGGCATCATCGCTCGACCTTTCAAGTGTCCTGCACGCAGCCGGGATCGAGAAGATCGTCCTCGTAACTGAAGATGATGCCTTATCAGAAAAGATGGCGCAGTGCGGCGCGTCCGTGACCGTCGAACGCGGGTCACCCCCGTTTCACTTCGGGCACACCCTGCAGGAGATCATCGACAAGCACTCGCTAGGTGGCTTCCTCTACTTCGGGAGCGGGTCAGGCGGGCTCATCGATGCCGGTCGCGCGCGGACACTCATCGACTTTGCCAAAGGGGCGCAGACAAGCGCGGTGTTCAACAACTTCTACAGCTGCGATTACGTCGCCGTGGCGCACGCGCAGGACCTGCTCTCGATCGATCTTCCGGAGATCGACAACTCGCTTGGCTTCGTCCTTTCCGATGCCGGGATCAACTGCGGCGCGCTTCCTCGCGAGCTTGAGACACAGTTCGACATCGATACCCCAACTGACGTCCTCCTCCTTGCCGCGAGCGGGTTGGGAGGGAAGGAGATGCGCCGATGCACGCGCGCGATCAGCTACAAGCAGCATAGAATCTCCGAGATCATGTCGCTTCTGCACAGGCGCGACGCACAGCTTGCGATCATCGGCCGCGTGAACCCGATCACCTGGGCGCACTTTGAACAGGAGGTGGCCTGTCGCACGAACGTCCTCAGCGAAGGAAGGGGGATGCGCAGCTATCCCTCCAGCAGAGGAACCTTAATCGGTGACCTGCTAGCAAAAAAGGGGACAGGCTACTTTTTCGAGGAGCTGGCGACTGTGTGCGACGGCGCGATCATCGATACGCGCCCCCTCCTTGCGCAAGGCGAACATCTTCCCCCGGCGAGCGACCGCTTTGCCAGTGATCTCCTCGATCATGAGGCGATCGGCGATCCCCTCTGGCGGGAGTTCACCCTCGCGGCATCGCAGGCGAGGATCCCGATCATCCTCGGCGGGCATTCGCTGGTGAGCGGTGGGCTATATCTTCTCTCACGTGAGGGTTGGAAAGATCACGATCTTCGGCGTAGACTTCACCCCGATACGATCGACTGGCAAAAGGAGCAAATATGAGCGATACGACCCATCTGACCCACCTTCTGAAAAGCGACCCGCAGACAGCGGCCCTGATAAGCGCTGAGCAGCGCCGTCAGCGGGAGAAGATCATCCTTATCCCGTCTGAAAGCCTCACCCCGCCTGAGGTGCGCGAGGCGCTCGGCTCGGTGTTCACCAGTGTCTACGCCGAGGGCTACCCGCGCCCGGCGATGCGCAGCACCGCACCCGACGAGCTGGCGGACCTCGACATGCAGCTTGCCACACACCGTCGCTATGCCGACTGGCGCTTCTACAAGGGGACGGAGATGGCTGATCTGGTGGAGTCTCTCGCCGGTCGCCGCGCCGCGGAAGCGTTCGCCACTCCCGACTGGCCAGCTAAGAGGATCTACGCCAACGTGCAGCCGCTCTCCGGTGCCGCGGCAAACCTCGCCGTGTACGAGGCGTTCGTCGAGCCGGGCGACACCGTGATGGGGATGGACCTCACCGAGGGCGGGCACCTGACACACGGCTCGCAGTTCAACATCACAGGAAAGCGCTACAACATCGTCTCCTACGCCACCGATCGTAAGACCGGAAAGCTCGACTACGACAAGATGATGGAGCTTGCTCTTAAGCATCGACCGAAGATGATCATCGGCGGGTTCACATCTTTTCCTTGGCAGCCCGACTGGCACAAGTATCGCGAGATCGCAGATGCGGTCGGTGCGATACTCCTGGCGGACGTCGCTCACACCGCGGGGCTGATCATCGGCGGAGTCTACCCCAACCCGATCGGGATCGCCGATGTCGTATCGTTCACCACCCACAAGACCCTGTGCGGCCCGCGCGGCGCGGTGATCCTCGCTACCGATCCGCAGATCGCCGCCAAGATCGACACGGCGATCTTCCCCGGCGAGCAGGGAGGCCCACATGTGAACAAGTTCGCCGCCATCGCGGTGGCGCTGAAGCTCACGCAGCGGGATGAATTCAAGGACCTGCAGCGGCGCATAGTGGAGAACGCCAAGTACCTCGCCGATGCGCTTGTGGACGAGGGGTTGACCCTCGCTTACGGCGGGACGGACACGCACCTGCTCCTCGTCGACCTGAAGGCGATCGAGGCCGACACCGGGTTCACCATGATGGGCGAGATCGCCTCACGTGTACTCGACCTGGTGGGGATTGTCTGCAACAAGAACACCATTCCCGGCGATCACAGCGCCGCCGATGCACACGGGATTCGTCTCGGAACGCCGTGGGCCACGCAGCGCGGGATGGGACGCGAGGAGATGGAGATCCTCGCATCGATCATCGCCAAGGTCCTGCGCTCGATCCGTCCTTTCTCCTATCTCGGCCTGAACGGCGAGCTTTCGCGTGGGAAGCTTCCACTCGATGTCCTGGAGCGGGCAAGGAAAGAGGTCCGTGCGCTGATCGCCCGCGTTGACCCCGGAGTTGCCGCACCGATGCCCCAAGAGGATGACGGCCCGTGGACGATCTTGCGAGTACGCGGAGGGCGGAGCCGAGCGCTGTTGCACGAGGCGACGACGTCAGACATCCTCTCCCTTAGAGAAGGGGAGAAACGCGACACCCTTCTGTTCGACAAGGACGGCATCCTGATATCCGAAGTTACTGTTGAACGCACCGGGGACGAAGAGTACCTTGTCCTTGCCCCCCATGAGGAGGGAGGCGCAGTGCAGCAGTGGCTCTCCGGCCTCGCCGATGGGTACACCCTGTTTGATGACGACGATCTGTTCCGCAAGGTGGAGGGACCGGCGCTGATCGAGGAGATCGTCGAGGAGGACGTTCCTCAGGCTATGCGCTATTGGCTCTCATCGCGTATTGAAGACACCGACTTAGGAGGTAGCGTCACTACCCTGCACGAGCAGCGCCCCGAGCTCTTCTCCCCTCATAAACCCTACTTCGTCGGCCAGAAGCTCCTCGATCTGCCAGCTTCCAGCGCGGGCAAGACCGAGTTCACCTGGGAGGAGGTGGAAGACGAGCTGAAGCGCACGCCGCTTTATGCTGTGCACAAAGCGCTCGGCGCCCGCTTGGTCCCGTTCGCCGGATGGGAGATGCCCGTCTGGTACACCTCGGCGCTCGAAGAACACCGCGCCATCAGGAACGCCGCCGGTCTGTTCGACCTTGGGCACATGGGCGTGTTTCAGGTTTCGGGCGAGTACGCCACCGAGTTTCTCAACAACGTCACCGCCAACTACGCCGCCTGGCTCTCGGACGGGGAGTCGCAGTACGCGCAGTTGTTCGATCCCGAGGGGAACGTGATCGACGACATCTTCGTCTACCGCCGCGCCGCGGATCGCTACCTGGTGGTGGTGAACGCCTCCAACGAGGACAAGGACTGGGATTGGCTCACCGGTGTCAACGAGGGTCGCTACCTGATCGATGCTGACATGCCGGTGCGCGAAATCGGGCCGCGCGTCACCCTGCGCGATTTGAAGCGGGAGCGCGGAGTGATGGACATCGCCCTGCAGGGGCCGAAGAGCGAGGAGATCCTGATGAAGATCCTCAACGCGCCTGAGCAGAGGAGCGTGGCGGTGCTGAAGCGCACGGAGTTCTGCGAGATCATCGTCGATGACCGTCAGATGATCGTCGCTCGCACCGGCTACACCGGCGAGGAGGTCGGTTACGAGATCTACCTGGCGGATCGTGATGCGCTCTGGCTGTGGGATAAGCTCCTCGAAGTGGGCTCTCCGCTCGGCCTCATCCCCTGTGGACTCGCCTCCCGCGATTCGACGCGCACCGAGGCGGGGTTCCCCCTGTACGGCCACGAGCTCGCCGGCTCGCACAACGTCAATCCGTTCGAGGCGGGGTTTGGGGCCTACGTCAAGCTGCACAAGCCGTTCTTCATTGGCAGGGAGCGCTGCGTTACGATGTACACGGATCAGTCGCGGGAGATCGTCCGCTTCGAAGTGACACAGCACGGAGCACGTCCGGTCCGTGGAGGCGCGGTCGTTGTCGACAAGAACGGCTCCTATCTCGGCCGGGTTACGAGCTGCGTCAGCCTGGGGGAGACGCAGGTCGGTCTCGCCCTCCTTGACAAGCGTGGGATCCCCGTGGGAACACCGATCGCCCTTATCAACCCTCCGCGAAAAGACGTGGCAAAGCCGGTGAGTGACCTGCAGACAGGTGATCGTGTGGCAATAGCGGTGGAGGCGACTATCGTCACGCGCTTCCCGGAGAAAGCCCTCCTCCCGCAGCCGGGCGGGGAGTAGCATCTGGTGGTTTCGCAAATTCCTGGCAGATGAGTTTAATCAGCCTGTCGCGGTTTCCCAGCTTGACACGATAGAGGGTGAATTCCTGCCGCAAGCGGTGGATGAGAGGGTGATCGAGCTTGGCATGGGTGGAGATGATGAACGGCGCGTCGCTTGCTACGACGCGCTCCACCGCGGGGATGAACGCGGGCGATGTGATCTCCATCGGTCCGATCTCGTCGATCACCACGAGCGATCCCGCTGCAAGCGCACGGTCGATCGCCGCGATGCCAATCTGCTCCAGATCGTGCAGGTTCACGCGATAGCGCCCCATCTTCGGACCACTCTGTTGATGGATATGGGCGAGGATCCCCTCCTTACCTGTGGCAAGATCGATCACCGAAAAACCCACGCGGTGATCGCACTTGCGGATCTCCGCGGTGATCATGCCCCCTGCCGGGATTGACAATTCCGACACGACCCGCTCTATGAGCGTCGTCTTTCCCACCCCCGGTCGCCCGGTGATCACGATGCGTTCCTTAATCGTCATGGCATCTCATTCTATCCCATCTGCGATGAACAGGCAGGAATCGTTGCGACCGACCTGCTGCTTCCTGGAAGTGATCACCTCTGCAAGCAATTGCTGAGATCAGGCTCCCTGGGAGTCAACGCACATAAGCGTGTTGTTGGCTTTTCCCAAGCTTTTGCTCTACGATACAGACATCAATTGGAAAGGGGCCCTGTAAACGTGAGGTTTGTCGTAGAGTTTATTCCTGAGTCCGATGAGATCCAGCTTCCTCTCGCTTACAATTCGCTTATTCAAGGAGTTATCTATCACAACCTGGAGAAGACCCTTGCCGACCGGATTCATGATGAAGGGACGCCGTTTGGAAAGCGCCAGTTCCGTTTCTTTACCTTCAGCAAGCTCTTGGGCCGCTATCAGATTACAGGCACACGTATCGGGTTCCGCGGGCCGGTGAAACTCCACATCGGCTCCGTCCACGAGGAAGTCCTACAGTCGCTCGCCGAGCACCTGCTAAAAAATCCCCGGATCCAGTTAGGTCGCTCAACTTGTGAGATCCGCAGTATCGAGGTGGAGACCCTGCCGAAACTCTCCGGACCGGTGAAGGTCCACGCCCTTTCGCCGATAACCACCTACAGTACCCTCGCTACGGCAGACGGCCGAAAGAAGACGTACTACTACAGCCCGTTTGAGAGAGAGTGGGAGGAGCAGCTTCTGGCTAACCTGCGGCGAAAGGCGCAGGCCCTCGGTTGGGGAGAGGCCCGGCTGGCCGGTCTAGAGGAAGCGCACATCCGGCCCGTGCGTGTGGACAAGCGCAATCTGCGGATCATGCGCTACCGCGATACCGTTATAAAAGCCTGGAGCGGCATCTACGAACTCGACCTTCCCGAGCCGTTCTTTCTGTTGGCCTACGACTCCGGCCTTGGCTCGAAGAACCCGCAGGGATTTGGGATGGTGGAGGTAATGAAACAGTCTGCTCGTAAGGGAGGATGATGGAATGACGGACCCGTTGACCATAAAACTGAAGACCCTTACTCCATTATGGACTGGTGGTGCGGATGGCAAGAGTGATCGCCTGC
>CAJVYM010000072.1 GCA_913009415.1 uncultured bacterium | reverse complement strand
ATCTGCCTGTGCGTTGCACGCAGACAGGTGATGTGACCCACGCGCTGGCGATGCCAGTGTCATCCCATGCTCTCCTCCCATGAGATTCACTGCCTCGCTTCATGCTCATCTTGTATGAGACAACTCTGCAAATTGCAGGGAGAGACAATTGCTAGTAAACTGAAGTTGTGGAGGGGTGGGTGAAGAGGACAAAACCGTTCGTTTGAAAAACGAGAGATCAACTAACCTTGATTCATGGGTTCGAATCCCATCCCCTCCGCTGTGTGACAAATGCACTTGACAATGGCGGCAAAATACGGTATGTTACTCTTTGGTTAGTTGATCTCAGTTTTCGCGAGCTGGGACGGTCCTTTGAGAGGACCCAAAGAATGTGGCTAAGGCCCCTGGAAACCCGGGGGCTTTAGCTTTGTTGATATATTTCAACACGCGGCAAGCGCGTTCAAAGTTCCCCTATGCGCGAGGGGATAGTCTCTACGAAGTTGCAATCATGGTGATGGCCTGGAGAGCGCTGGAGCGGATGTTGCAAACCGGCAGTACAAGTGCGGTACTGGCCCTCGCTGGGGCAGTGTTGTTTGTGATCTCCGACTTGGCGTGGGCATACAATTTCCTCGTCGGGCGATTCAAGAGTGCACAGGTGTTGATCCTTGGCACCTACTACCTCGCGCAGTGGTTGATCGTGTTATCGGTTCAAGGCAAGGCGTTTTGGCTGGGCAGCAACTTCTAACTTTGGGTACGCATGGAATGGATACCGCGAAGCAAGTCCGGAGGTCAAAGATAGTTCACCTCCGAGTGTAGAGGAGGCGCGTATCCGCCATTTTTAGCTTCGTGGCAAGTAGCACCAGTCCGTGACCCTGCCACGATGTGCTTCAGGGTTGTCTCTGCCTTCAGGTGCTCAATCCCTGCAGCGAGAACGCCTCGGGGAGAAGGTCGCGGATAGTCGTGCGCACGAACGTTCCCCGTGGGTTTCCCATCAGGATTTCTATATCCGGGGCGTGTTCGTGGATCACCTGGCGGCACGCCCCACAGGGCTGACAGTGGTCGCCCTTGCACGTTACGGCGAGCTTAACAAAATCGTGGTGCCCCTCGGAGACGGCCTTGAAGATCGCTGTGCGCTCGGCACAGATGGAGAGGCCGTTCACCGCGTTCTCCACGTTCACACCGGTGAACACCGTGCCATCGGAGCAGAGGAGGGCCGCTCCAACCGGGAAGTTGGAATACGGACAGTACGCGTTCACACGCACATCGTTTGCCATCTGCAGTAAAGCTTTATCATCGATCAAAATCTTATCACCAGTCCTATCTTTCCCGATACTTTGCCGCTCTTTATTCCCCACCACCCGCTCTCTTCGCTAAGCGGCAAGAGGTACGTTCCCTGAATTATAAGTCTGAGGAACGGCGGACCGAGCTCGATCTGCGCGGAGACGTGCGCAGCAAAGGTCGTCCAGGTGAGGCCATCGAGATGGATCGCGGCGAGTGCAGCATTGACCTCCGTCTGGTGCGCTGAGGCAGTGACCGTGATCGTGGGAACGATGCTTCCCTGAATGAGGTCAACACCCGCGCCAAGCTCGATTCCGGCGATGAGGAGGTCAAGGTGCTTCACGACCTCGCTCGTCAGCTTGAACGCCGATAGCCGAAGATCGGCGGTCACGTTTGCTGTCTCGCTCCCAAGGTCGACCTGCATGCCAGAGATGATCGGTTGAGGAATGCTGTATCCGACCATGTTGGCGAACCCGCGTAGGATCGAATCGTTGATCATCCCTCCCGAGAAGACGACCTTGTCAATAACGATGAACGGAAGGCCGATCTCGATCGTCCCCCCCACGAGCGGAAGGGGAAAGTATTCGATCGGGTATGCTTCCTCGATGTCAGCCAGGCTCGTGTTCAACTGTTGTAGAAGCTGAGTCGCGTTAGAGCCTGTTACTCCCAGCGCGGTGAGGGCGGCACTTGCTGCCTGTGGAGCTAAGCCAAACGGTCCGGAGAGGTCGACCGTGCAAACCGATAGATCCAAGCCGACCCCTCCGGAGAACGCAGCAAAGGAGGAAAGGAGGATGATTATCCCAAATAGCAATCCCTTTGCCAAAGCGTATTTCTTGTTCAATGTCGATCCCATCCTTCCCACTCGCGGCGCTTGAGAACGGCGCGCTTGATCTTCCCGCTCATGGTCTTGGGAAGCTCCTTAACGAACTCGATCGCCCGCGGGTACTTGTACGGGGCGGTGACGCTCTTCACATGGTCCTGCAGCTCCTTCACCAGCTCATCGGACGGGGAATATCCCTCGGCCAAGACGACGAACGCCTTGACGATCTCTCCGCGCTCACGATGCGGGGAAGCGACCGCCGCCGCCTCCACCACCGCTGGATGGCTGACGAGCGCGTCCTCCACCTCGAACGGCCCGATGCGATAGCCAGAGGTTAATATGACATCATCGGCGCGCCCCTCGAAGAAGAGATAGCCGTCATCGTCCATCCGCACCAGGTCTCCTGTGCGGTACCACCCACCTGAGAACGCTTCCTCGTCCAGCTCCGGCGCCTTCCAGTAGCCGTCGAAGATCGCTGGGCTGTCCGGGCGGAGGGCGATCTCACCCACTTCTCCCTTGTTGACTGGGTTACCCTGTTCATCGATCAGCGTCACGCCCGGGCCCGGCGTCGGCTTGCCCATCGCCCCTGGTTTTACCTCAAGCCCCGGGTAATTGCAGACCAGGCAGACGCTCTCGGTCTGACCGTAGCCGTCGCGTATGGTCACTCCAAACGCTCGCTTGAACGCCTCGATCGGCTCAACATTGAGCGGCTCGCCGGCAGAGAGCGCGTCCTTTAAGACAATGTTGTGCTTGCTCATATCGGGAAGCTGCGCGAACAGGCGATACTCCGTTGGCGTGGCGCACAGTTTAGTGATCTTATAACGCTCGAGGAGATCGAGGTAGCGCTCTCCATCGAACCTGCCGTTGTACATGAGCTGCGACGCACCGTTTGTCAGGGCGACACCGATCGGGCTCCAGTACCACTTCGCCCACCCCGGGGCGGTCGTCGCCCAGATCACGTCGTAACCCGATGCGTCCCACCAGTAGCGGCCGGTAATGCGGTTGTGAACGTACATCCACCGATGTTTGTGCACCACCGGTTTGGCGTTTCCCGTCGTTCCCGAGGTGAAGTTGATCGTCATCGGGTCATCAGCAGAAAGAGGGGCCTTCGGCCCATCCGCAGGGTTCTCCGCCACGAGATCATCAAAGCTGATCCAGCCGTCGCGCTTTCCACCGATGAGGATCAGCGTCGACAGCGGCGAATCCTTGGCCGCTTCCTCCACCGCTGGAGCTGTCGACTCATGGGCGACGATCACCGTCCCGCCACTCACCACGGAGCGATAGGCGATCTCCTTTGGCTTGAGCATCTCCGAGCAGGGAACGGCAACGCCTCCGGCGACGAACGTCCCCAGCTGAGCCATCAGCGCCTCCGGAAGGCGGGGAAGGACGTGCAGCACCGGGTCAGCCTTCTTCACGCCGAGCTTAATCAACCCGGCACCGAACCGGTGCGCCTTATCCGCCAGTTCTGAAAATGTAACCGCGCGCTTGTTACCAGAAGCATCCTCCCAGAAGACCGCAACCTTGTCCGGGTTCTTCGCCGCGTGGGCCTCGACGACATCAACGATGTTGTAGTCAGATGGGATGTCCCACTCGAACTCCCTCATCTCGCGCTCGTATTCATCTTTCGTGTACGGCATCTTCTTCATCACCTGCGATTTGTTTTTTGAATTGCCACGGTGAACCTTATAGCATATCGGTAGTGTTATTGGCAAGTAAAGGAGGAAGATGAAGGCCAGTGTTGTCCTACGACCGGGCGCAGCAAAGCGTGTTATCGCCAAGGGGGTAGCGGTGCTCCCCGCAGTTAAAAACGCCCTTTCAAACGGAACTATCGTCATTACCCTGGGGACGACGAATGCCATCGTCGCAGAAGAATTGCTCGGAGAATCGATCGATCGCGGTGCCTTCGCCGCCGGGTTTATCGACGATCGTTTCAACGTCAATGACCGCCTGGGCGAGATGGATGAGATCGTCATCCGTAACGGAGAGCGGGTGGAGGTCGACAAAGAAACGCTTCTCGACTCACTTCGTGCAGGAGATGTGGTCATAAAAGGAGGGAACGCGCTCGACACCTGGGGCGGCGTTGGCGTACTCATGGCCTCGCGCACCGCAGGAACGGTCGGTCGATACTATTCAGTCGCGCTGGCGCGCGGAGTGGAGGTCGTCATTCCGATCAGCCTGCAGAAGGCGATCCATACCTCGGTCGATGACCTGGCGCGGGAGATGGGAAGCGAGAAGCTCGATCTATCTATGGGGATCCCTTGTGGGATGCATCCGCTCGTCGGACATGTGGTTGCCGAGATCGACGCATTGGAAGCGCTCTTTCCAGTTCAAGTAAGGCAGATCGCGAGTGGAGGCGCTGGAAGTGGAGCGGGGAGCGTATCTTTGTTGATCACGGGGCAGGAGAGCGGTGTGCAGGCGGCGTTCGACCTCGTGCAAAGCCTATCAAATGAGCAAGACATTTCTCTGCAGGGGAGCGCATGATCGATTCCTACCGTACCATCGAGGGAGAAGCGCAGGCGAAGATCGTCCGCAAGAAGTCGCGCTTCATCAGTCTGTGCCACCGTGTCTCTTCGATTGAACAAGTGGATTCCCTGCTGGAGGAGACGCGACGCACCTACCACGACGCCTCCCACCGTTGCTACGCCTACCGCCTAATCACAGACGCTGCTACGATCGAGTACAGTTCGGATGCCGGTGAGCCCGCCGGTTCGGCGGGACTGCCAATCCTGCAACAGATGCAGAAAGCTGCCCTGCACAACATCCTGGTCATCGTCGTGCGCTACTTCGGGGGGACGAAACTCGGGATCGGGGGATTGATTCACGCCTACGGCGATGCCACAGTCGAGGCACTCGCTATGGCAAAGATAGTCATCAAGAAACAGGAGATTAGGCTGTCCGTGAGCTTTCCCCCAGAGATCAGCTCGCGCGTGATGGGCCTGATCCATCGCCACCCGGCGCGGGTGGAGGATGTAAAATACGAGCAAGACGCGCGTGTTCTCGTCGCGCTTCCGCCAAGCGGGGTCGAGCGCTTCACACGGGAACTAACAGAGGCTACCGGGGCCCGTGCCCACTGGGAGGAGAAACATGATTGACGCGATAACCGGACGGATCGTTCGCCTGGGAGAGGATCACATCGTAATAGAGACCGCCGGGATCGCCTACCGCGTCTTCTGCCCGGCAAGCGCGATTCACACCTACCATCTCGGGGAAGAAGGCTTGATCTACACCCACCTTGTCGTACGCGACGACGCCCTCTCGTTGTTTGGCTTCCCATCGCTCGAAGAGCGGGAGATATTCCGTCGTCTCCTGCCGGTGGGACAGGTCGGTCCTAGATTAGCTCTGCAGATCATCTCCCTCTTCTCACCCGACGAATTCATCCTGGCTGTTTCCGCGGGAGATG
Organism: uncultured bacterium; assembly: GCA_913009415.1. Classification (GTDB taxonomy): domain Bacteria; phylum Bipolaricaulota; class Bipolaricaulia; order UBA7950; family UBA9294; genus M55B144. The sequence goes on along the minus strand of CAJVYM010000072.1, from coordinate 5,609 downwards.
TGGACAAGCTGACGCAGGTGAAAGGGATCGGAAGGAAGACGGCGCAGCGCATCCTCGTGGAACTGCGCGACAAGCTCACCCCGGACCTGGGCACAGGGGCCGCGATCCCACTGTCGCAAAAGGAGGAGACCGCACTGCGCGCACTCACCGGAAAGTCACTTGGTTTCTCCGTCTCCGAGGCGCGAAGGGCGCTAGAACGCCTGCGAAGCGAGGACCTGCCGCTCGCTGAGCTCGTCAAGCGGGCGCTCGAGGTCATCAACTCATCGTAATGCGCATCCTCGGGATCGACTACGGAAGCAAACGCCTGGGCCTTGCGATGAGCGATGAGGACGAGATACTGGCTAGCCCGCTCCCCGTTCACGTGCGGACGAGTCTTGAAGAAGACCTATCCTTCCTCACCCGGCTTGCCCGTAGGAACAAGGTGGAAACGATCGTCCTCGGCCTCCCGCTCAACATGAACGGCTCACAGGGAGAGATGGCCCGCGCAGTGCAGGAATTCGCCACGGAACTGCGGCGTACATGTAGAGTGCCAGTGGTCCTGTTTGATGAACGCCTGACCACCAGCGAGGCCGAGCGCGTGCTGATCCAGGCCGACATCTCGCGCAAGAAGCGAAAGAACCTACGCGATGGCCTCGCCGCCGTCCTCATCCTCCAGGGCTACCTTGATTCGCAGCGCTCGAACATCAACAGCACTGATGCTTAAGAAAAAACCGTGCGACAAGCAATATCTGCCCCGTATTTTTCATCGTGCAGGGAGGTGAGGTGAGTTCCCTCACTCTTGCCTGCAGGCCTCTTCCCATCACACAGCGGACAGGCCGTCGGGCAGAACAACAAGAAACACGAGGAACCAAGAAAGATGAATCAAAGACATGAGCACAGACTGCTATGAGAGGTCACACATGGTCGGTCTTCATCGGGCTGGGTTACCCCACACCGTGGCACCGTCTACGCACTCTCGGCAAAGCGCCACTCGGCAAAGTCGCAGACGGGGCGATAGCCGATCTTCTCGTAAATATGGTTTGATACCGGATTTGCGAGATTTGCGAAGAGGGTACAGAACGAAAACCCGGAATCGAGAAGATGCTGGCTCAATTTCGCTACACACGCGGTGGCATACCCTCTTTCTCGATACTCAAGCGGGGTGTAGACCAAGTTCACGCTGACTCCGTTTGCCGTCGGGCGACTCCTTGCCGCCATGGAGACCGGCCCTGCATCATCCCAAATAAAGATATCTTCTTGATCGATTCGCCTCCTCGTCGCTCCTTGCACATCAGGAAGAGGGTCGTTCGGTACGGCCTCGTGGTGGAAGGCGAGTGTCCATTGCACAAGGAGTGCCAGATCATCTCTTGTTGCTGCCCTGAACGAGCCAGAAGGGGTCTGGGGCTGGTTCACCTCACTCAGCCTGCATATGCGTTGGCGCATCCCCTGGGTGGCTGACTTGCCCGTAACTTCCTCCCAAGCCTTGGCAAAGGTGCTTGCGACAGCGGATCTTCCGATGACACCGGGAACACACATCCCTTTAGCGAGAAGATCTGCTGCGAGGAGTTTGAATGCTTCCACCCGCGCGTCTGTATCGCCGTAGACGATGAGTTTCTGCGGTGGAGTCATCATCGCAGCGACAAGAAGATCGTCGTTCTGTTTCACCGTCGCAAAGTAGGGCGCGGGTTCGATCTCTTCGGATGATTTTGCCATTCTGAGGCAGAGTCCCAACATGAGATTGTTTTCTGCCTCGCGCTCTTCAAACACACCCTTTGTCTCCCGCAAGAAATCATCTGCACCTCGATAGGTTGTAAGATTCATTCTCTCCTTCTCCTTTGGAATAGTCCTCAAGTAGGCAGTCTAGCCATTGAATCTCTTTTTGTCACGTTTTCAGATTAGCGCGACAAACAAGCTGCCGCGCCATGCTTGCTTGTTCGTAGGATTGGAGATTGTCTCCACCGTTTAGAGACTTATTTTCGGCAAAGCTTATGTGGCGTCCTACTCTGCGTGAGACAGGAGCTCTCACCGCGCGTTACGACGATGCAGATCTCGCGGTACTGATCAGGCGATTCAATGACGACCGGAGCTTCCTCAGCATGCGAATGAACAGTGTAAGCCTCGCCCGTTGTCAGGACAACGTCAGCACGAAATGCCGTTTCTGCATCGTCAGCAAACAAAATCACCATTGTCTTACCGGTACTCGCGCGCAGGCGCAGGTAATCGATGCCGTACGCGTGCGCGACGCGAAGCGGCGTTCCCGCGGGATCATCAGTGTGCCTAAGTTCGTATGGAGAGGCGTTTTTCACATTCGATCGATCAATTAGGAGATCTCCTCCGTTCCACACCCCTTTGTAGGTGGATACGGGAAGATTAATGCGCGCCGATTCAACCTGATGCCTCTTTGCCTTCTCCTTCCCCCCCTCATCCTTCGAGTTGGCACCATGCCCGAGGGAGACCTTGGCCTCTGCCGGGGCTTTGGCGATTGCCTCACGGGCACGCTCCTCTTCCCACGCAAGCAGAGTAGTGCCAATTCCTAAGCCGCGATAATCAGGATGCACCCTCCCCCAACTGTAAACCTGAATGTGTGGTTCCTGCATGTCCGATACCTTGGCATAGCCGACAAGCTCCCCATCGGGACCTGAACACGACGCGAGTGTCCGTCTCCAGGTTGAACAAGGGCATCTTCCACTCAACTTCTTGCTCGTAAAGAGCGTATTGCCGCACACCGAGAAGGTATAACGAACAGGCGTTAAATAACTCTACTGCCTTCTTCAGATCGCCCATGACCGCCGGGCGTATGATGAAGCCGTTAGGTATCTTAATATGCATCATTACTCCTTGTGTTATATTTGATATGACAACGCCGTCATTCGTAGTTTGGGTCGACTGTGATTGCTCGGCGCGTGGCTGCTCCTTTGAGAGCAAAGATGTGCAGACTACGTCTGCTGTAGCACTTGGTGAAATCTACGAAGTTGCGACTTAGATAGCGGCTGGATCAGCTTCGCGTACCCCAAAGAAGGAAACCACAACACTCTCCTCAGTTACATCATTTGTCATAGTCGCCACCTCCTTATGGGCATGCCTTGCTGGCACTATTTAAGTCCATTCACACCGTAAGAACGATGCGATCCTCTGTTCCATCACTGGCAGTATACCAGATGCGCATACCGGCATACAAGCGGCCATTGCTCTTGTCTTTATCCCTTCGTGCTCTTCGTGTCCTTCGTGGTGAGTAAGTTCATCCTCTTTCGTTCCGCGCCCCGAGGCTTCTCTCACCCGCTGCCTCTCCTAATCCTTACCCCTTAATCCTTTTCTCATCACCCATCACTTGTCACTGACTACAGCTTCACGGCGCGAGTGGCAATGAACGAGTCGCAATACTTGGAGATCAGCTCGCCGGGGAATGTATCCTCGTAGAATCCGATGATGACGAACCCAGCGTCGATCTGACCACCTATTTGATCCTGGAGCGTGTGCCCAAACTCGAGCGGAGCACCCTTTCCATAGTATCGTGCCCTCTCCTCCTCACTGATGCTCGAAAGCTCGGAATACGGAAGGGAGAAGCGCACCTGCAGGATTCCTTCCTCCTCCTTTGCCGGATCAAAGAGATACAGGATGGGATTGTCAAATCCTGAGAGAATGGCTCCACCATGACGCAGCACGCGATACGCCTCACGCCACACTGACCGCACATCGGGAACAAAGCAGTTGGAAACTGGATGAACTATGAGATCGAACACCTCATCATTGAACACCGAAAGATCGCGCATGTCTCCCTCGACCGTGCGAATCTTCAGGTGCTCGCGCTCGGCGACCGCCTGATCCTGGGCGAGCTGCTTGGGAGAATTATCGTATACCGTAATGTTTGCCCCGGCGGCAGCGAGGATCGGCCCCTGCTGTCCACCGCCTGATGCAAGACAGAGGACGTCACACCCCGATAACTCAGGAAACCAATCCTTCGGCACAGGCTTCGTCGGGGTAAGAATGATCTCCCACTCGCCTCGCCAGGCGGATGTGATCTCATCCACACTGACAGGAATCGTCCATGGGTTAGCGTTTTCCACGTTCTTGTTCCACGCTTCCCTGTTGAACGCGCGTACGTCAATGTTACGCTCTGCTCCAGTCATGAGGTCTTCTCCCCCACGTACAGGCCACGGCCGGTGATCCCCTCAGTGTCATACGTGACAGATAGATCGGCATCTGTAAACATCAGCTTCATCTCCTCAATCGTGAACAGCCCCAGCTCATGGTGCTCGACACGATACGTTGTTCCCTCAGGAGTTCCTATCAGGTGATGCAGATCAAAGTAGGAGATGCGTCCCTTCACGAAGCTCGTATTCACACGCGCAATCTTCAGATCCGGCTCATCGATGAGCATCGCATGCACCGTCCCCGCGTGCCATACATCGGGAGGAAACCACGGTTCGATGATCAGGAGACCGCCCGCCACAAGATGTCGGCTCATGCTGGCAATCGCATTCCCGGCAAGTTCGTGTGTCTTGGCATACCCGATCGCGCTGAACAGGCAGGTAATCACATCGTACTTCTTGCCAAGATCGAAGTCTATCATATCAGCCTGATGAAAAGTCACATTTGGGTTTCGCACGCGCGCAATGTCGAGCATCTCACGTGAGATGTCCAGCCCTTCAACGTCGAATTCCTCCTTCAGATACTCGATGTGCTTACCCGTCCCACATGCGACATCGAGCAGGTGTCTGCCCTCAGACTGAAGACGCTCCCCAATGATACGCGCGATCTTGCTCGCTTCCTGCTCGTAATCCTTGAACGAGTAGATCTTGTCGTAGTACTTGACTGCGTCCATATTGGGCCTCCGAGACGAAGTCTATCCTAGAGCCTCGCTGCTGACAACGGTCTCTACAAGCTACCTCAAAGCCCTCTCTGGCCTATGGCACGGACAGGACTTCTGATCTCTACCGGGAGACGAATAAGATTCGACTGGTGCAGAAGGTACTACGCCACTGGGCCCTCTCCACCACGATGATCTACACTCACATCTTTGATGAGGAGGTGGAGAGCGCTCTCAAATCCTTTCGCCAAGTGACGGCGGTAGCGGTGTGACGCATTGCTTGATTCCCGTGAGTTTTGTCAAGTCCCTGATTGGTCCAGCCGCGTCGATCAGCACTAGTTTTATACGTAACACCCAACATACATTACAGAAAAACATTACATTCTCGTCAAGGAGATAATCAGTTAATGACTAATGCCCTTCTGAAATGTGACGGACTAGGAGCTAGATGCAGGCCACGAGGATAAATCCCAATCCGACTGCAAAACAGACGAAAGCAATCACAGAGACCAAACAGCCTGTTCCTGGCTGGGACGCGATTGAATTGACCAATGTGCTAAGTCTCTTGATTGCAGCCATCGCACGCGGGAATTCCGTTAGAATATCTCCGAGTCTGAATGCCCCCTCGGGCGTTCTTACCACTAATCCCTTTCTGAGCGCTGCTCTAGCCTCGATTTCCACGGTACCGAGTTCAGTTAACACCGTGAGGAGATTTTAGTACAACATGATCAAGGGAAATGCAACACGAGTTGTCTGTCTCCTAACCAGGGCACAGAGATGCGCCGGTCGGCAAACCCGCCCGCGATGAGCAAAGGGTGATGGG
>CAJVYM010000071.1 GCA_913009415.1 uncultured bacterium | reverse complement strand
GCCCGAAAGGTTTGCTAGCCCTGCACCGGCAAGGACATCTACTTCCAAGCTTTCATCCCCTAAAGTCACCTCCAAGAGACGTCGGATATACTATGCGGGCATACAGTCAATTCCCGCAACCGGACTTACACCGGCTAGACACGCGGCCCTATGGGCTGCGAACGAAGAGCACGAAGTGTCGAGACGCAAAGGGTTACGGGTGCATTGATATCTGACAGGCAGGCGCAAAGGGTGAAAAGCAAGATTCCTTGGCGTTCTCTACGCCTTTGCGAGAGACACTATGTCTTGTATTGTATCTCCATCTCTCCGGCCCAGAGAATCCGGCAGAATTACACTTGCCAACGGGTGTCGGTAATGCTATCATACAGCTTGACAAGATGACAGATCAAACGAGGAGAAACAACTTGATGCCCTTTGAGAAGGTGCGGCCGCGCAAGGTCTCTGCGGTAGCTGCCGAGCAGATCATTTCCGCAATCAAGGCCGATATGTTCCCGGTCGGCAGCAAGCTGCCTTCGGAGTTCGAGCTCGCAGAAGAGATGGGAGTAAGCCGGCCCTCGATCAGGGAGGCGCTCTCCGCGCTACAAGCGGTTGGATTGATCGCTTCCCGCGCTGGAAGCGGCAACTATGTTCTCAAGATCCCTTCAACTGATGAGGAGCAGGATGCGCCGCATCTTATCGAGAATGAAGCCGGTTGCTTGGAAGTGATGGAGGCAAGGTCCATCCTTGAACCACCGGTGGCGGCGTACGTTGCGCGCAAGCATTCTCCAGATGAGATCGCCGCTCTCAGAGATATCCTCGTAATAATGCGAGAAGAGGCAACAAAAGGGGAGTTTGATCCGTACTTTGAAGCCGATAAGGCGTTTCACCGTGGCTTGGTCGATGCCGCTCACAGCCACCTGATTACCGAGGCGGTAATACCCCTCGTCGATACGATGGATCAGACACTGTATCGCGAGTTCACCCACCACTACTACCTGAAGAACGTCACGGACCTGGAGCAGGTCGTCGATGTTCATTGCGATATCCTAAACGCCATTGCCAAGGGCGATCCTCAACTGGCGGCAGAGAAGGTGGAGGAACACTGGCGTAGGATGAGGGAGATTTGGGAGGCATGACGCATTGTGCCCCTTATCTCCATTACCAAGTAGATGCGAATAATAGGAGGTGATAGGCAAGGGAAGCAAAAGGTTGGAGTGCATGAAAAAAAGAGCAGTATGTACGAAGAATTATTAAGGAGGCACTAATGAGTCGCAAAGGAATTGTTTATACGGTTTTTGCGCTTGTGCTCGCGCTCGTTGTAGGAACTGGAATGATGGCATTGGGAGAAGCCGGTACGTACGGCGGTACGCTTCGCTGCGCTCTGGCTTCTGAACCAGGAACACTCGATATGCAGATGACAACTGGCGTAGCAGCGAGCATCCCGGCAAGGCATATTCTTGAAGGACTGTTCGCGTTCGACGCCACCTACACCCCACAACCGATGCTCGCAGAGAGTTGGGAGCTCAGCAAAGATGGCACTGTTGCCACGTTCCACCTGCGTCACGGTGTCTTGTTCCAAAATGGGCAGGAGATGACGTCCGCTGATGTGCTCGCCTCCCTTGATCGGTGGGGCAAATACGGATTGACGTCGAAGGCGTTGTGGTCCCATGTGGTCAAGCTTTCCGCTCCGGATGCCTACACGGTCGTAATGCAACTTGACCAGCCGTTTGCACCGATGACGACGTACTTGGCAAATATCTACGGTGGCCCGAGCATCTATCCGAAGGCCGTCGTAGACAAGGCAGGCAATCAGCCGATCGCCCCTAAGGACTTGATCGGAACCGGGCCGTACAAGTTTGTCGAGTGGAAATCAGGAGATTACATGCTTCTCGAACGGTTCGACAACTATGTGCCCGTGTCCACGCCGGCAAGCGGATTCGCGGGAGATAAGGTCGCCTACTTCGATAAGCTGCAGTTCTTCTTCGTGGCGGACAATAACGCCCGCCTGGTAGGGATCAAATCAGGTACGTACGACTACGTGGTCAACATTCCAAGTGACCTCTACTCCACAATCAAAGATAACAAGAGTATCATACCGATTCTCACCAACCACCCGCCGATCTACCCGATCATGCTCATCAACAATAAGACCGGGCTCCTCGCCACCAATTACACATTGAAGCAAGCGATATTGGCCGCGTTGGACATGACGCCAATTATGCAGGCCGGATACGGAGACAAGATGTTCTGGCGCCTGGACGGCAGCTACTTTGCTTCAGGGATCCGTTGGTACACGAAGACGGGAACACAGCTTTACAACCAGAACGACCCCACGAAGGCGAAACAACTGATGAAGGAAGCCGGTTACAACGGCGAGCCGATCAACATGATCGTCGCTCAAGACATGACCGCGCAGTACAATCAAGCGTTGGTAGTCAAATACCAACTGGAGCAAGTCGGTTTCAAAGTCGATCTGCAGGTTTACGACAAGGCGACTTTCTTCGCGCGGAGAAATGATGTCAAGAACCCGCAATGGCAACTGGCGTTTTCCTTCTACAGCACGACTCCGGATCCTTCCCTCGTGTTGATGCTCAACCCGAACTACGCCGGATGGTGGAACTCACCGAAGATCCAGACGCTGCGCAACGAGCTGAACCAGATCACGGATTTCAAGGCTCGCTATGCCAAGTGGGAAGAGATCATGACCTTGTGGTATCAGCAGATACCGGCAATCAAGTTTGGCGACGCGTATCAGCTTCACCTAATGCGCTCCGACATCCTCGGAGGGTATGGCACCGAAGCCCGCCCGCCGATGGTCTCGCCGTACTTCTGGAATTCGTGGAAGTAGCTTCAAATACTGAACCTAGCCTCCTCGGCTGCCTATGTGGCCGAGGAGGCTGATTAGAGACTGAAATGATAGCGATTGGCCGGCTAGGACGTGGAGTCTTGTGAGACTCATTATGGAGGCCGAGCAGTAAGATGTCAGCATTTATTATTCGCCGTGGAATTGGAATGTTGATAAGCATTGTTCTCGTAATCAGCATTACTTTTCTGCTGGTTAAGCTCATCCCCGGTAACCCGGCTGCGGTCATGCTTGGACCGAACGCTACTCCGGAGCAGATCTCTAACCTGAACGCAACTTGGGGATTGGACAAGCCGCTCATCGTTCAGTTTTACCTTTACGTTGTGAACCTTGTCCACGGCAACCTTGGCGAATCTCTTTTTTTCAGGCAACCGGTCCTTGGGATCATTGGTCAACATTCAGAAGAGAGCATCTTTCTTGGGATAATGGCCCTCATAGTTGTTGTTGGACTGGGCATCCCCGCCGGAGTGATCGGATCTCTGCGGCCTAACAGTTGGACCGATAACAGCCTGCTGCTGGTCGCGCTCGCCGGCGCGTCAATTCCCAGTTTCTGGCTTGGATTGATGCTCATGGTCGTATTTGCGGGAGAACTCCAGTGGCTCCCCAGCTCCGGGTTTACGTCCGTCATCCACACCGGCAACATCGCCAACCTCAAGAACCTGATATTGCCCGCAGTAGCCCTTGGGTTTGTCAACGCCGCATTGGTCGCTCGCACCGCCAGATCGAGCATGCTCGACGTATTAAATGCCGATTACATCACAACCGCTCGCTCGAAAGGGCTTGCGGAACGGGTTGTAATCATCAAACACGCACTTCGTAATGCCGCCATACCAGTGACGACCGTTATTTCGTTCACCTTCGCTTCTCTGGTCTCAGGAGCTGTCGTGACGGAGAGCGTGTTCGCTCTGCCCGGCATAGGAAGCCTCATCGTCTCTTCGGTACTCAAGCGGGATTACCCGGTCATCCAAGGCATCATGATCATCGTAGCGATTCTCTACGTTGGCCTTAACTTTATCACCGACCTCACCTACGCGTTTTTAGATCCACGGATCCGTTACAGCTAAACGGAAAGGAGAAGAAAGGATGGACGCGAAGTTGAACTCAACGAATCAGGCACCGCAAGAAAAGCCGACTCGTCCCGGTGAAGTCGCGCCGCCCAGCCAACTAAAAGCGCGGACATTGTCGTTGTTGCGCTTTGTAATGCGTCGCAAGATGGTGCTATTCGCGGTGATAATCCTGAGCATTCTCTTGTTCCTCGCTGCTGCGGGTCCATCAATTTCACCGTACAGCGCTGGTGCTCTTAACCTGAGTGCAAGGTTGCAAAGCCCCAATCTCACACATCTACTTGGGACGGATAATTTCGGGCGGGACATATTAAGCCGTGTATTTGCCGGCACACGGATCACGCTGCTTCTTGGACTTGCCATCGCCGCATTCGCGTTAGTCATTGGGCTTCCCATCGGGGCGCTTTCCGGATACTCGGACGTATTCGGATTGATCTCCATGCGGTTGGTCGACACGATGATGGCTTTCCCCGCGATCATTCTTGCGTTGGCTCTGATGGCCATATTCAGGAGGCCGGGTGTAATAAACGTGATCATAGCTGTTGGCATTGTATGGACGCCACGCATGATTCGTGTGGTCTACAGCTCCACTTTATCGTTGCGGGAGAACACCTACATCGAAGCCGCGCGAGCCATTGGCGCGTCGCCACTATGGATCCTTACCAGGCACATCATAATAAATTTAATTTCGCCGGTGATTGTGCAGGCAACGTTCACATTCGCGTTCTCGGTAATGAGCGTTGCTGCGCTCAACTTCCTCGGAGTGGGAATCCCTCCGTACGTGCCAAGTTGGGGAGGGATGATGAACGAGGGACAAACATACATCGTTAGGGCGCCTTGGATCATCATGTTCCCCGGGGTGTTTCTTGCTCTGTCCGTGCTATCGTTCAACATCATTGGCGATGCGCTGCGAGACCGCCTCGACCCCAAACTACGGAGGATCATGTAATGCTCGTCATCGATGATGCCGCTTATCGTGAGGCTATTGCTACACTGGAGAGGCTGGTGTCGATTCGCAGTGTCAATCCGCCCGGAAACGAGGATGAGATCGCGGGTGTGGCCAAGGGCCTGCTCTTGGAGAACGGTATTAACACCACAGTCGTTCCTCTCAGTGAGGGACGAAGCTCACTCGTTGCTCGCATTCCCGGACGGGAGAGCGGATCGATCGTTCTCTGTGGACACCTGGATACGGTGAACGCGGACGAGAAGAAGTGGACTCATCCCCCGTTTGATCCTCGCATCGAAGGCGATCGTATGTGGGGTCTCGGATCGGCGGATATGAAGAGTGGGGTGGCGACGATCATCGAGATTGCGCTCCTTGTTGCGCGCAGTGGGATACAGCCAAAGAAGAGCCTCGTCCTTGCTCTCACCGCCGATGAGGAATACGCCTACACCGGGGCGGCCTCGGTAGCCGAATCGGGGCTGATCGACGATGCGCAGTTTCTGTTGATACCCGAGCCGAGCGCGGGAAAGGCCTATTGCGGCCAGAAGGGAGAGCTGTGGGTGGAGGTGACGTTCAGCGGTCGAGCGGCACACGGATCGATCCCCGCATCGGGTGTGAGCGCGATCCTTCCAGCCATGCGCTTCTGTTTGGCGCTCGATGAACAGGCAAGGGAATTTGCAGAATACCCGGGGCGGGGTCGTACGTCGCTCAACATCGGTCAGTTCGATGGCGGCTGGCAGGTGAACATCGTTCCCGACACCGCACGGGTCAAGCTCGATATACGCGTCGTCTCCGCGGAGGACAAGAATATGGTCCTGGAGCTGATCGAGAAGCTAGGGGCCGAAGAAGCAGCAAAAGAGGGAGCGAGCTTTTCCATGAACGTGTTTGCCTATAAAGACCCGATCGTAAGCGATGCAGACAATCCGTACGTGCAGGCATTTCTTGCCGCTGTGGCGGGCAAAGGCAAACTACTGCCGGTGGAGATCGCCCCGTACTCGACCGATGCGGTGGAGATCGTACCGCGCATCAAAGTCCCCGTTGTCATCTACGGACCGGGAGACATCGCGCAGGCGCATCAGCCCGATGAATTTCTCGATCTTTCCTCGCTGCGAGAGGCCCTTGAGGTGATAGCCTCGTTTGTGGGCCAGGTACTGGAAGCATGATCACAATGGAATCATCGTGGAGTAGAATAAGTAAAACACATAATACCAAGGAAAGGTGATGTAATGACTAGCGAGAAGAAGGTCACGGTTATCGCACTGGGTGGCAACGCCATCCTGCAACCCGGGCAGCGGGGAACATTCGCTGAGCAGATGAAGAACGTGGAGACCACGTGCCAGCAACTGGCGCAGATGGTCGAGTCGGGCAAGTACAAGATCATCATCACGCACGGGAACGGCCCGCAGGTAGGAAACCTCCTGTTGCAGAACGAGGCAGCAAAGGACGTCGCCGCCCCGATGCCGCTCTACGTCTGTGGGGCGGAGAGCCAGGGACTGATCGGGTATATGATGCAGCAGACGCTGCACAACCTGCTCGTCGACAAGGGCAAGGGCAGCATTCCGATCGCCACGGTCGTGACGCAGGTCGTGGTCGATAAGAACGATCAGGCGTTCCAGAACCCGGCGAAACCGGTCGGCCCGTTCTACTCCGAGGAAGAGGCGAAGAAGCTACAGTCGGAGAAGGGATACCATATCAAGGAAGACGCAGGCCGCGGCTGGCGGCGGGTCGTCCCGTCTCCTGATCCGATCGAGATCTTCGAGAAGACGGCCGTGCGGCAGCTTGTCGATGCGCACTCGATCGTCATCGCTTCCGGTGGCGGGGGAATCCCGGTCGTCAAAGAGGGGGAGAAGCTGGTCGGCGTCGATGCTGTGATCGACAAGGACCTTGCCGGTGAGCGGCTCGCTGTCGATGTTGAGGCGAAGATCTTCCTCATCCTCACCGATGTCGATCAGGTCAAGCTGAACTACAAGACACCACAGGAGAAGGGCCTGTCACAAATAACACTCGAGGAGGCGAAGAAGTACCATGCTGAGGGGCACTTCGCCAAGGGTTCGATGGAGCCAAAGGTGCGCGCGGCTATAAGATTCATCGAGGCTGGCGGAGAGAGAGCGATCATTACGTCTCTCGATAAAGCAGTAGATGCACTCGATGGTAAAGCAGGAACAACGATAACAAACTAGGCGATGGGTAGATGGTAAATGGTGAATAGTAATGGGTGAATGGCAAATGCAGACCTCAAACCCAACGAACCCTATGAACCCAACGAACCCTATGAACCTAACGAACTCAACGAACCAAAAAACAATCTAGGAGGTTCAGATGTCCAACACAAGTTTACGAGGAAGAGATTTCCTCACCTGGTTAGATTTTTCGCGCGATGAGATCGAGATGATGCTCGATACGGCTCACGAGCTGAAGCGCAAGCAGGTTCGACGGGAGCAGCATCACATCCTGCCGGATTACACACTCCACATGCTGTTCTACAATACGAGCCTACGCACGCGCAATTCGTTCGAGGCTGGAATGACTCAGCTCGGTGGACATGCCCACTTCCTGCAGCCGGGAGCCGTTTATACACCGGCGCTCAAGGGAGAGGAGAAGGCGTACTCGACAGAACGCATCTCCGATGTTGCGCGCGTCCTCGCCGAGATGGGCGATGCCATCGCTATCCGTATTTACGGCAAGCACACGGGATGGAAGTACGGCAAGGGGAACCTGATCGTACGCGAGTTCGCCAAGTGGTCCCGCGTTCCTGTGATCAACATGGAAGACGACATGTACCATCCGTGCCAGGCGCTGGCCGACGTGATGACGATGCAGGAAAAGCTGGGACACAACCTGCAGGGAAAGAAGTTCGTCATGAGCTGGGCCTACTCCGGTTCGGTGGAGAAGCCTCTCTCCGTCCCGCAGAGCGCGATCATCTCCGCGGCGATGATGGGGATGGACGTCACCCTCGCTCATCCCAAGGGGCTTGACCTCGATCCTAACGTCCTCAACGCGACCAAGGATCTGGCCAAGAAACACGGCGGTGGGTTCAAGATCGTCAACGACATGGACGAAGCGTTCAAGGGAGCGGAAGTCGTCTACCCGAAGGCGTGGACCGTCCAGCCGACCGATGGGTCGGGAGTGATGGATCCGGAGAAGGCGAAGGCGATCTTCGAGGCGAACAAAGACTGGATCACGACGAAACAGAAGATGGAGCTCACCAACGATGCCTACTACATGCATTGCCTACCTGCCGATCGCGACATGGAAGTAACCGATGAAGTCATCGACGGGCCAAACTCAATCATCATCGAGGAAGCGGCGAACCGCTTGCACGGACAGAAGGGAATGATGGCCCTGATTATGGGCTAGTTGTTCTCTTCAATAAGGAGGATCACATGAGTTGGTTTGACCTGAAAGGGCGCAGTCTGATCGGTGAGCTTGATTGGACGCGCGAAGAATACGACCTGACGATGAAGCTTACCGATCAGATGAAGGGCCTGTACTACAGCCGCAGCCCGCATCCATACCTGGAGTACAAGACGTTTGCCATGCTCTTCTTTGCCGGTTCGACGAGGACGCGAATGTCCTTTGAGACCGCGATGACACAGCTCGGTGGACATTCACAATTCCTTAACCCCAGTACGATGCGCCTGTCGCTTGAGGATAAGCCCGGTGCCGGCGAGACGGTAAAGGACACGGCCAGGGCGATGTCCCGCTTCTGTGACGGGATCGGCATCCGCTTGCTAGACGACCAAATCAAGTACTACGGTCATGGAAATGAGGTTATGCGCAAGTTTGAAGAGTACGCCGGAGTCCCGGTCATCAACATGGCCTCGGACGTCAACCACCCCTGCCAGTCACTCACCGACATCTACACGATGCACGAGAAGCTGCAAGGAGACGTGAAGGGGAAGAAGATCGTCATCACCTGGGCGTACACCCCGTGGATTCGCGGGCGCTGCTCGGTGCAGGGGACGGCCCTCATCTCGTCGATGTATGGGATGGACGTTGTCGTCGCCAACCCGCCCGAGTACGACCTCGACCCGGTCGTGATGCAGCAGTGCCGCGATGAGGCGAGCAAGTCGGGAGGATCATTCGAGATTGTCCACGACATGGATAAGGCCCTCGATGGCGCGACCGTTGTCTTCCCGCGTAACTGGTTCACCGGGAAGCGCTACGACATCGGCAAGGATGAGGAGCTGAAGCTCGCACAGAAGTACCAGGATTGGCGCTACACTGCCGACAGGCAGAAGAAGCTCACCAACCCCGGCCACCTGCTGCAGTGCATGCCAATCGACCGTGGGAACGAGGCCGACCCCGAAGTGTGCGATAACGACCTGTCCTGGATCTACGACCAGGCGGAGAACCGCTTGCACACCCAGAAGGCGATCCTTACACTCACCATGGGAGGCAGGCTCTAAGGGAATAACCCCGAGATAGCACGTAAATGGGGGCAGCCCCTCGTGAAATGTGAGGTCGCTGCCCCTAATTTGAGAAGCAAAAGTGATAGTAGAGAATCCCGCGGAAAGCTGCGGGGCGTAAAGGGCATACCCTAGGATCTAGTTGGAGTTGGAGTTGGTGTTCATGCTACACTCTTACGTACAGGTTCGTTGCATCCAAAGAGACGTCGCACACAAGGTGCGATGCCACGAAGAGCTGGATGTAGCGTCGGAGCTTGTCTCCGACGTTCTAGGGCCTATCCTCGCAAACATACATCACATTGCTAGAATAGGGAAATGCCTGCGGCGAATCGCTGCTTTCCTCTCGCGAGCAAGCCACGATCTATCCAGTGGAGGATGTTCATGAAAGAGATGGTTTCTTCGCGGGGTGACACCAAAAGTAAAGGTCTGACCCCAGGTGGAATGATCGGCGCATCCGTCCTTCGACCCGATGCGGTTGATAAGGTGCGGGGCGAGGCGAAGTACGTCGGTGACCTCGTCTTCACCGGGATGCTCTACGGTCGCATCATAAGAAGTACCGTTCCGCACGCGCGCGTGCGCGGTATCAATCTATCGCGGGTGGAAAGCGCCCCTTCCGTTGTCTGCACCGTCACCTCGGATGATGTCCCGGGCGAGAACGTCGTGCAAGTCATCTACGACGATCAGCCGGCATTGGCCAAGGAAATAGTGCGCTACATCGGTGAGCCGATCGCCCTTGTCGCGGCGCGGGATCGCATCAGCGCTGAACACGCGGCGAAACTGGCCGTGATCGACTACGAGCCGCTGCCCGTCGTCTCGGATCCCATGATAGCCCTTTCTGAAGACGCCCCGGCGGTCGCCGTGCCCGCAGTCGTAGAGGAGGGGAAGAACGTATTCAACCACATGCGCCTGCGCAAAGGAGATGTTGAGGGCGGCTTTGCGCAAGCGGATGTGATCGTTGAGGGCGAGTATAGCACCGGTTATCAGGAGCACGCGTATCTGGAGACGCAGGGGGCGATCGCTGTCCCTGACGAGAACGGGTCGATGACGATCTACGGCTCGATGCAGTGCCCGTTCTACGTGCAGGGAGCCGTCGCGCGTGTTCTCGGCCTCCCTCTCTCCAAGGTGCGGGTTGTGCAGACAACGACCGGCGGCGCGTTCGGCGGTAAGGAAGACGTCCCATCGCTCGTCTCGTCGCTCGCCGCCCTGATGGCGTGGAAGGCACGCAGGCCGGTGAAGCTGATCTACGATCGCAGCGAGGACATCTTGACATCGAGCAAGCGACACCCAGCTATTGTGCACTACAAGAGCGGGGCGAAGAGAGATGGCACGATCACCGCGATCGAGGTCGAGTTCGTGTACAACGCCGGGGCGTATCAAACCCTGTCATCGGCCGTCCTCTGGCGCGGACTGGTGCACGCCGCTGGTCCGTACCGCATCCCCAACGTCAAGGTCGATGCCTACTCCGTCGCCACCAACACCGTTCCCTGCGGCGCGTTCCGCGGGTTTGGAAGCCCGCAGGTGATCTTCGCCCACGAGTCGCAGATGGACAAGCTCGCAGAAAAACTGGGGATCGATCGCTTGGAGATCCGCCGCCGCAACGTCCTCGAGGAAGGCGACAAGACGTGCACGAACCAGTTACTGAAGGAGAGCGTGGGGATCCTGGAGACGATCGATAAAGCAGGCGAGATGGTGCATTGGCAGGAGAGACTTTCCGCGATCGACGAATTCAACGCTTCAACCGAGGAGCGTAAACGCGGGATCGGGATCTCCACGATCACCTACGGTGTCGGCCTCGGCGGCAAGGCCCCGTTCCTCGATAAGGCGGGGGCATACATGAAACTGGAGGCGGACGGCTCGATCGCCTTCTCTGTGGGCACGGTGGAGATGGGGCAGGGACTGATCACCGCCCTCACCCAGATCGCATCGGAGGCGCTGCAGGTGCCGGTGGAGCGGATCCATATGGCGCGGGTCGACTCATCGCGTGTTCCCGACTCCGGCCCTACCGTCGCCTCGCGTGGAACGATGATGAGCGGACTGGCGGTGATCGACGCGGCGAAGAAGCTGCGTGAGCGGATCGACGCTGTCGCTGCTGATCTGGGGATTGCCGAGCAGGATATCCCCGGCGAGATGACCAAGATCGCGCAGACGTTCTGGCTCAAGAACCTCGACCCGGCGGTAGAAGGATGGGGGATGAAGATCGGAAGAGCGTCGTGTAGGGAAAGAGTGTAGATCTCGGTGGTCGCCGTATCATTAAAAAAAAAACAAGAAGAGCGAACACAGCACAACCAGAGCGTAGCAGTACCGTCATCGACCGACGATC
>CAJVYM010000070.1 GCA_913009415.1 uncultured bacterium | reverse complement strand
CTTGACAGACCGGCCTTTCCTTGTCACCCTTAAGTGAGTGAACAACATGAAGCACGAGATCGAAAAACTGCGGTCCAGGCCAGGGGTGGGAAGGACTTTCTTTGTGTTGGGTCTGGCGTTGATAATGGGCAAAGCGGGAAGTATAATGTCAGAAATAACGGTCGATATTTCTGACAATAACAGACTATGAACACTGCGTATTCTATTGCTGACAAGATCCTTGCGAAGCTGCGTACTCACCGCGGACCTGTCCCGACGCGTGACCTCCTCTACTTGGGCAATCGGGCGGCCGTGGACCAATCTCTGTCGCGGTTGGTACGGAAGGGAGCGATCCGCAGGATTCAACGAGGGTTGTATGATCTGCCGAGAATGGGCAAATTGCTGGACCAGCCCTTGACGCCATCGCCCGACGAGTTGGTCCGCGCATGGGCAAAAAACAACGGCCTAAAGGTGGTGCCATCAGGGGCGCGCGCCGCGAATGCGCTCGGTCTTTCGACGCAGGTGCCAGCGAAGATCACCTACTACACCAATGGTCGAACCCAGACCTTGAAGCTCGGGCCATACACCGTACAACTCCTTAACCGGGGGCCGAAGACGATGGACGTAAGCGGCCGTATGGCTCCGCTGGTTCTGCAGGCTTTGCGGCATATCGGGCGCGACGGCGTAAGCCCCAAGGTCGTTCACCGGTTGCGGTCGACCCTTCCGCATAAGGAGAAGGCCGAACTTAAGCGCAATCTCCACCACGCTGCTGCCTGGATGGTACCGGTGATCAAGGAAATTACCGGGGAGGACACACACTGATGGATAGGATTGCCAAGGTATCAGCAACAGAGCGAGCAGATTTGTTTCTACAGTCCGCCGCGATTCTTCGTCCGGAGCGATCGCCAGCGATTATTGAGAAGGATTTCTGGGTCTGCTGGTCGCTGCATCGCATTTATGATGTGCTGCAACTTCGTCCTCAGTTGATATTCAAGGGAGGCACGTCCCTGTCGAAGGCCTATGGCGTCATCGCTCGGTTTTCGGAAGACGTCGATCTCTCGCTAAGCCGCCGGGACCTTGGGTTTACGGATGACCGCGACCCGGAAGAGTCGGGAATCAGCGGCAAAGAGCGCAGGCGACGGATCGACGCTTTGGTCGAGGCATGCAAGAAAGTGATCCGCGATCGATTTGTGCCGGAGCTGCGCCAGGATTTTGCGTCTGTGATCGGCACCAAGGGTTGGAGCGTGGAATTGGACGAAAATGACCCGCAGACGGTGATCTTCTCCTATCCGCGTAGCAGGTTGTCTGAAGGCCTCCCCGAAGCCATTCCTCCGGTGGTCCGGCTAGAGATGGGCGCTCGTTCGGATGACTGGCCAGCGCAGGAGCGTACGCTTCGGCCTTACGCTGCGGAGGCATATCCTGACGTATTTGAGGCGCCTTCATGCCAGGTTCATGCGCTGGATGCACGACGCACCTTCTGGGAGAAGGTGACGCTGCTTCACGCTGAGTATCACCGGCCGGCGAACAAGCCAGTCCGCAATGGCCTGTCGCGACATTACTATGATGTCTACCAGCTGGCGTTGCACAATGTCGGGGAAGAGGCACTGGAGGACTTGGGCCTTCTAGAGCGAGTCGTCGCGCACAAGCAATTGTTCTTCAGTTCCGCGTGGGCTCAGTACGAGACGGCGGTTCCAGGAGACATTCATCTGGTTCCCACGAAAGAACGGATGGAGGCTCTTCGTGCCGACTACAGTCGCATGCGCGAGATGATCTTTGGTGATGCGCCAGCCTGGGAGCACATAATGACGGGCCTACGGGAACTCGAAGTTCGGATCAACGAAAAGAGACAGGTGGAATCGTGAGCAGCAATCTGATGGAAGCCGTACGCACCTCTCTGGCACACGCCGCACTACTCGACTCTGAAGTGTCGCCTCCCGACTCTTGATTCATCCAGTGTGTACAAAACGCGCACGCTCTTCCTCCTTTTGCAAGGGGTTGATATTGCCTATTAAAATACTAAAATATTAGTATAGTAATATCTTAGAACAGCCGTAAAGGAGCAGAATAGGATGCCCATCGTGAAGATTCGTACCAACCGCCAGGTAACCGTACCCAAGGCTATCTTCGATGATCTTGGCCTCAAGGAGGGAGACTTTGTTGAGGTGAGCCTTCAAGGGGCAGATATCGTAATCAAGCCAAAGCGCCTTGTCGATATGCAGGATTCTCTGAGCCAGGAAGAGGAAAAACTGGTCGAGGCGGGGTTCGAGCAACTCAAGAACGGCGAGTACGTTGCGTGGGACGATCTGAAGCATGAGCTGGACTTGTAGGCTCTCAAATCAAGCTGCCAAGCAATTCCGCCTTCTGCCAAAAGATCGCCGCAACCAGATTTCTAAGGCCATCGACGAAATGGGAATGAATCCCACAAGTGGCGATGTGCGGCCGATCAAGAGCGGGAAATTTAGAGGTGCACTGCGTAAACGTGTGGGGCGTTACCGCATTGTTTTTTCCCTCGACTGGGCGGTCCAGATCGTCGATATTGCGGCGATCATCGTGCGCACAGGGAAAACCTATCGTTAAAACAGTGAAGAGCCGTATATCGCGTTTGATCTCAGCATTGTGCTGGGGTCTACCTTCATTCTTAGGCTTTTTTCTACCTCAGCGGCAGGGGTAAGGCTGAGGGTGAAGCACTTTAATCCTGCGAAGTCAGCCCGCCTTGCGCGATCAATCATGCTACAATCATCAAGTATCCGATGCGGTCTATTTGCCCGAGCGTTGAATAATGGAGCTCACATTTCCCACTCACAGAGACACCTTACGGGCATTTTCCTGGTCGGTGTGGCAACCTCAGCATAGGCGGTTGCCTGTAGTAGATCACCGAGTGTGCCGTTGCTCCTTTTCCATGCTGCTTCTGTTTGACTTGCCTTGATCACACCTGAGCTTTGCCAACTCGATCGCCAGCTCAACCCATTTTCTATAGTGAGTCCTCGGAATCTCCGGCAGTTCTCGATCCCCTGTGTGACTTTAGGGACATGGCTCTTTGTCATTCCGAGTGGGTAACTAAAGAGAAAGGGTCAAACGCCAAGACTCGCACAGAGGTGCAGAACTGCTTCACCACGAAGTGCGCCGAGTAGAGAGGGGGCGCGCATTGTTTAGGACAGTGACTTCCGATGTATCCGCCGCTTCCAGCTGCGTGGCAAATAGCCGCGAGTCCATGCAACACGTTTCCTCCTCCCTCTCTAAAACTCCGTACGTCGGGTTTCCCCTAATACGGCTTCAAACCGGAATTCAGCCCCGACCTTCATCGGTAAGAACAGGCTTAAGCGCAAGGTCCGCATTCACCTATTCATTACCAACTTATACGTGGCTTAAGCTCCTGGTTCAGGCAAGAGCGTTCCCCCAGCTTTCGCTGGTTCTCCCGTAGTCAAGCATTAAGCTCAAGCGGCGCTCCTTTCACTTTTGCCAACAACACTCCAGTCCAGAGGCCCTTGGCTGGCCAACGTGTTGGCTCACCAACGCATTGGCTCGCTAATGGGTTGTGTTGTCCCATCAGGTCATCGCTTACTATGGCCTCATCCGAAACTCTCGACCCTCCCATCGATTTATCTATTACTACGATGAGTCTTCGCCCTACGACCTTGTATGGGCTGGTGTCGAGAGGCTCCCCAATTTGCTCCGCGTATCTTTCCCTTCCGTGCCGCCTTCCGTATCCCGGTGGACCAAACGGTTGCATATGGCTGTTCCTTCACCGTTCACACTAGCCTTCGCCATCTTCGTAGAGGCTCGGCATCCACAACCCACACACGCCGGTTCTCGTGTGGGACGTGTAACGAGGCTGCAAAGTTCGCTTTATGCTACGGCCCGAAAGGTTTGCTAGCCCTGCACCGGCAAGGACATCTACTTCCAAGCTTTCATCCCCTAAAGTCACCTCCAAGAGACGTCGGATATACTATGCGGGCATACAGTCAATTCCCGCAACCGGACTTGCACCGGCTAGACACGCGGCCCTATGGGCTGCGAACGAAGGACGCGAAGAGCGCGAAGGGGTAAGGCAAGAAGAAGCTCGATTCTGTTCTTCGTAGTGATTTGCTCCCGTTGGCTCCTTGCCAGGACCCCAGGCGCGCGCTAATCTACAACAGTCGGGAAGGAAATGATGAAAAGGATGTTCGCGATCGGCTTTATCTTGATGGTGTTTGTGAGTTTCCTCGCGTTTGCGCAGGAGAAGGTCCTTCACTGGAACCTCGGTATTGACCCGGGAACGATCGATCCGAGCTACGCGACCAGCATCGCAGCCCAACAGATTGACCATGCCCTCTTTCTCGGTCTGACTGAGATCGACGATGAGACTCTAAAAGTCGTTCCACGTCTGGCAACAAGCTGGGAAGCTTCGGATAACGGCATCACCTGGACGTTCCATCTGCGGCGAGAGGCGATGTGGAGCGATGGCACACCGGTCACGGCGCACGACATCACCTTTGCTATCCAACGGACACTCGATCCTGAAGGTTCATCTCCGCTAGTACAGAGATTGTACGTGCTCAAGGGAGCGCAGAGATACCATACGGGCGTTGGGCGTGCGCGCGATATCGGGGTGCGGGCGATCGATAACTACACCGTGCGCTTCACGCTAAACAAGAAGGATGACTGCCTTCCCGCCCTTGTTTTAGAACCCGTTTTCTACCCGCAGCCGCGAAGCATCGTTGAAGACTACGGAATCGATTGGACCAAGCCCAAACACATCGTCACCGATGGAGCGTACGTACTTGAACAGTGGGTGAAGGATCACATCATCCTCTATAAGAGCACCACCTACTACGATGCTGGCAAGGTCAACATCGACGAGGTCTACTGCTACATGATCGCCGATACATCGGCCGCTCTTACCATGTACGAGCAGGGAAAGCTCGACGTAGTGCGTATTGCCCGCTCCGACATCGCGCAAGTGAAAGCCAACACCACCCTAAGCAAGGAGCTGTACATTGCTCCCTCCGAGACGCTACGCATCGGCGATGACTGCGCGATTTCCGTGACTTACACCTACCCCCTTGCTGAACTGACGAAACCCTATGTAACCCGCACCCACGCCGCACTTGGTCGCGAGAAGTGGGAGAAATGGGACATTCATCGATGAGGGCGTAGCATTGCAGCTTGCCTGCCTGTGCGTTTCCGCACGCAGACAGGTCTGCAACGTCCTTGTGCCTAGAGAATGTAAAATCTGTTGTCTCACAGTCTCTAAACTCCTTGCCTTGATCCATGCA
The DNA here is from genome assembly GCA_913009415.1 of uncultured bacterium. Lineage (GTDB taxonomy): Bacteria > Bipolaricaulota > Bipolaricaulia > UBA7950 > UBA9294 > M55B144. The sequence continues at coordinate 7,052 of CAJVYM010000070.1, read as the reverse complement.
TTGCCGCGGTCTAGAATGATTTCATCTGTCACTGGCGCATCTCATGTTTGACCGAACGCATTCTAGGCTGTATGCTGTTGTGTGTGAATAGGAATGTGAATATGTCAAAATGGGAGCAGGCATTCGAGAAGCGTGAACAACTAGTGATAAACAGAAGAAGTGAGCATGGATAACCGATTCTTCGAGCATCCTATCCTCAACTCTCCATACGAGGAGCCAACACTCCACTGGGAGCTCGACAGCGAGGGACAGCCAACCCAGCGAATAATCGAACAGCGACGGGGCGCATCGTTTGTTACACCAATCCCTAAACCGCAGAAGCACAAGGAATCTAGCGCGCAGGAGCTCGTCTTCGATGAAGGGCAAGGCCTCTCAACGCAGGAACAGCAGTACGATCCGACCTCGATCATCAATCGCGTTCGTGATCACATCAGCCGATGGAGGGCGATTCCTAATCCTAACGACTGGCACGTTACGCCAGAAACAGCTCGCTTGCTGCAGCACTGGCGCCACCACCATTTCAGCGACATCCGCCCGTTCTTCTGCCAAATCGAGGCGATGGAAACAATCATTTGGTTGACTGAAGACGCTCCTCAAGTACATAGAAAATGCCAGTACCGATGCCAATCCCGGCCTCCTGCGAATTGCTCTAAAGATGGCGACGGGATCCGGCAAGACAACAGTGATGGCGATGATCATCGCTTGGCAGACGATCAACGCGGTGCGGCGACCCGGCAGCAAAAAATTCACCCGAGGCTTCCTGGTAGTAACGCCAGGCATCACGATTCGCGATCGCCTGCGGGTGCTTCAGCCCAACGATCCCGATAGCTACTATGCCAGCCGCGAGCTCGTGCCGCGCGATATGCTCAACGATCTTAATCGCGCGAAAATCGTCATCACCAACTACCACGGGTTTATGCTCCGTGAGCGGATGGAGCTTTCCAAGGGAGGTCGTGCCCTGCTTCAAGGGCGCGGAGAACCACTAAAGACCATGGAGACTGAAGGGCAGATGCTCCAGCGTGTCATGCCCGATCTCATGGGGATGAAGAACATCCTTGTGTTAAACGATGAGGCGCATCATTGCTATCGTCGGAAGACTGACGGAGCCATCGACAAGACCCTCAAGGGCGACGATCGAAAAGAGGCCGAGAGCAATAGAAAGGCAGCTCACATTTGGCTTACGGGGTTAGAGATCATAGCGAGGAAGCTCGGCATCTCACGCGTGGTCGATCTCTCTGCCACGCCATTCTTCCTCAGTGGTTCCGGCTATGCCGAGGGCACGCTGTTCCCGTGGACAGTGAGCGACTTTTCACTTATGGATGCGATCGAGTGCGGAATTGTCAAGCTGCCGCGTGTGCCCATTGCGGACAACGTTCCCGGTGAGGAGATGCCGCGGCTGCGCAACCTCTGGGTACACATCCGTCACAAGATGCCGAAGAAGGGCCGCGGCAAGGCGAAGAAACTCGATCCGCTGAACCTGCCAGCCGAGCTGGAAACAGCTCTCGAAGCCCTGTACGGCCACTACGCGAAGACATTCAACCTTTGGCAGGAAGCTGGTATTAGAGTGCCACCGTGTTTCATCGTGGTGTGCAACAACACATCGACGAGCAAGCTGGTGTACGACTACATCTCGGGATTCCGCCGTGAGAACGAGGATGGGACCAGCAATATTGAGAATGGCCGATTGGAACTGTTCCGCAATTTCGACGAGTACGACAATCCGATCCCGCGTCCGCGAACGCTGTTAATCGACAGCGAACAGCTCAAATCCGGCGATGCATTGGACAAGAACTTTCGCAGCATGGCATCGGACGAGATCGAGCGCTTCCGGCGCGAGATAATCGAACGCACGGGAGATCGTCGTCAGGCAGAGAACATCACCGACCAAGACCTGCTGCGCGAGGTGATGAACACTGTAGGGAAAGAAGGGAGACTCGGTGAAGGAATTCGCTGTGTTGTCTCTGTTTCCATGCTCAGTGAAGGCTGGGACGCAAATACAGTTACCCATGTCCTCGGCGTACGTGCCTTTGGAACACAACTTCTCTGCGAGCAGGTCATCGGCCGTGCCCTGCGCAGACAGTCGTATGAGCTGAACGATGACGGCTTATTTAACGTCGAGTATGCCGATGTCCTCGGGATTCCATTCGATTTCACCGCCAAGCCCGTGATTGCTCCGCCGCAGCCACCGCGATCCACAGTGCATGTTCATGCCGTTCGTCCCGAACGTGACTCGCTTGAGATTCGATTCCCTCGCGTGGCTGGCTATCGCGTCGAGTTGCCCAAAGAACGGTTGACAGCACAGTTCAATGACGATTCCATTCTGAAACTCACGCCGGAACTCGTTGGGCCATCCATCACGAGGAATTCCGGGATCATTGGCAAGAGCGTCGATCTAACCCTCATTCATACCAAGCAGCTCAGACGCTCGACGCTGCTGTACAACCTCACGCATCGGCTGTTGGAGACCAAGTGGCGTGATCAAGGGGATGAGCCGCGGTTTCACCTGTTTGGTCAGCTCAAGCGGATTACAAGAGAGTGGCTGGACACCTGCTTGGTATGCGAAGGAGGAACGTACCTGGCTCAACTGATGTACCAAGAACTGGCCGACATGGCCTGCGAGCGAATCACCGCGGCCATCACACGCTCGATGCAGGGTGATTATCCCATCAAAGCGATCCTGGATCCCTACAACCCAACCGGCTCAACGAGCCACGTCAGCTTCACCACCACGCGCACGCATCGCTGGCAGACAGATGCGAGGAAATGCCACATCAACTGGGTGATCCTCGATAGCGATTGGGAGGCCGAGTTCTGCCGCGTGGCCGAGGCACATCCCAAGACTCTTGCCTACGTGAAGAATCACAACCTGGGGTTGGAGGTACCATACAAGTACGGTTCAACGCCACGAATATACATCCCTGACTTCATCGTTTTGGTCGATGATGGCCGCGGTAAAGACGATCCGTTACACCTGATAGTTGAGATCAAGGGCTACCGCCGCGAGGACGCAAAAGAGAAGAAATCAACGATGGAGACTTACTGGATTCCTGGAGTGAATAACCTGGGAAGCTATGGCCGCTGGGCATTCGCCGAGTTCACAGAGGTCTATCAGATCGAGGAAGACTTCAAAGAGAAGATTGAAGACGAATTCAATAAGATGATAGAAGCGGCAGTACGCTTGGAACGGTGAGATGTTGAATAAGGAATCATACGCAATCGCCAAACATAGACCCGCCGTAAAGCCGCCAAACAGGCTACGCATAACCGAAGGACGTTCCACCGGCATCCCCAAGGTACTGAGGGTGATGGCGGAGAACGGTTCACCAGCTCCAGAGTTCGAAACTGATGAGGATCGCACCTATTTCTTGATCCGTCTGCCGATTCACGCGGGGGCAACCCCACAAGGCGGGACTAAGTCGGGGCTAAGTCGGGACCAAGTCGACCGCGGAAGTACCGGGGAAGTACCACGGAAGTTCGACTGCTCAAGGTTCTCTCAGGAGAAATGACCAGACAGCAACTACAAACGGCCCTTAAACTGAAGAATGATGAGCACTTCCGTAAGAGCTACTTACTGCCAGCCTTGGAAGCCGGTCTTATCGAAATGACCATTCCGGATAAACCGCGCAGCAGCAAGCAGAAGTACCGGCTGACAATGGCAGGGCAGGCACTGTTAGAACAGATAAAAGATCAGAAACAACCAAGGGCATAAGGACGCAAACATGGCAAAGAGAACTCCCAAGAAGAAGAGTCCCAAAAAGGTGGAGACGTTCAAACACGAAGAGGCGTCCCGCAAGAACATCCCTACGGCCGAGTACCAGTCGGTGATGCGCAAAGAGGAGCTAAGCCCGCTTCGTATCGCTTACGAACGCCGCAACCCGGATCTCGATCCGCAGCTCGTTTGGCGCGGCAAGGATCTCGTGGACTGGTCGGATCTGGTAGTCCCCGTCTCGCCGCTCTACATTCAGGAGAAAATTCATCCCAAGGTGCTGATTGACGACCTGATGCGGCAAACAAAGCAACAGGAGGAAGCGGGACAATTTCAGCAGATCGATTTGTTCGCCGACTTCAACGGCCTGCCGGACGAGGGGGCGAAGACCGAGTTCTACCAACACAACGCCAACTGGACCAATCGTATGATCCTGGGCGACTCCTTGCAGGTGATGGCGTCGCTCGCCGAGCGCGAAGGACTGCGCGGAAAGGTGCAGATGATCTATCTCGACCCCCCGTACGGAATCAAGTTTAACTCTAACTTCCAGTGATCGACCACTAGCCGCGACGTGAAAGACGGAAAAGCGAGCCACATCACTCGGGAACCGGAGCAGGTGAAAGCGTTTCGAGATACCGGGCGAGACGGGATTCATTCCTACCTCACCTATCTGCGAGATCGCCTCACGGTTGCGAGGGATCTGCTTACGGAGTCTGGCTCGATCTTCGTGCAGATCGGGGATGAGAACGTGCATCGCGTGCGTGCGTTGATGGATGAGGTGTTTGGGGAGGAGAACTGCATTTCGCAAATAGTGTTTGTTAAAACGAGTGGATACGGGACGAAGCACGTTACAGGGATCTCCGACTACCTTCTTTATTATGCAAAGAATATCGGGAAGGCTAAATACCGACAGATCTACCATGAGAAAATCGCTGGCGGTGCGGGGGTAGGTGAATACAAAAAAGCAGAGCTTCCGGATGGGTCCGTCATATCGTTGAAAGCTTCAGGCGTTAGTCCCCTGAAAGTCCAAGAGGGAGCAAGATTCTTCCGGGCGGACAACATGACGACACAAGGAAACCCAGAATTCCAGGTGTGTATCGGAGGTAGGAGATTCTCTGGACCCTACAAGACGAACCATCAAGGTATGGACCGCCTGAGGCTTGCCGGGCGGCTTCTCGTCCGGAAGAATTCCTTGGGATACAAGCGCTACCTGAAAGACTTTGCGGGATATCCAATCAACAATACTTGGACTGACACAGGCATCGCAGGTCGTCCAGGTGATAAGGTTTATGTCGTTCAGACGGTTATCAAGGTGGTCGAACGATGCATCCTCATGTCCACCGATCCCGGCGATCTCGTCCTTGATCCCACGTGCGGATCTGGCACCACCGCATACGTTGCCGAGCAGTGGGGGCGACGCTGGATCACCATCGACACATCCCGTGTTGCCCTCGCTCTGGCCCGTGCTCGCATCATGGGTGCTCGCTATCCATACTACATTTTGGCTGACAGCCGCGAAGGGCAAATCAAGGAAGCGGAGATCACTGGCAAGGCGCCCTCCGAAACGCCAACTCATGGTGACATCCGTCAGGGCTTCGTCTATCAGCGCGTTTCCCACATCACCCTCAAGTCAATCGCCAATAACACCGAGATCGATGTGATCTGGGAGAAATACGAGGCCAATCTTAAGCCACTACGCGAACAGCTTTCCGCTGCCATCCCTGACGACTGGCTTGCTGACTATCGTGCAAAACAGCATTACGATGTGGAGGTCCCCGACACCATACAGGAGTGGGAAATTCCACGTGACTTTCCCACTGACTGGCCGGATGCTGCCCAGAAGCTGCATGAACGGTTCTGGGAGCAGCGCATCGACCGCCAGAAAGAGATCGACGCATCCATCGCGGCCAAGGCTGACTATGAATACCTCTATGACAAGCCGTACGAGGACAAGAAGACTGTTCGCGTTGCCGGTCCGTTCACGGTGGAGAGCCTGTCACCGCACCGCGTCCTCGGGGTCGACGAGAACGACGAGCTGATCGATCCACTCGCTGCACCGAGCATCGAAGCGAGCGACGAGGCGGGTTTTGTGGAGATAATCCTCGACAACTTAAAGACCGCCGGCGTTCAACAGGCACACAAAGAGGACAAAATCGTCTTCACATCACTCACTCCGTGGCCCGGACGGTATATCTGCGCCGAAGGGCGCTACATCGAGGGAACTGAAGAGAAGGGTACCAGCAAGCGTGCCGCCATCTTCATCGGACCCGAGTTTGGCACGGTAAGCCGTACTGATCTCGTGGAAGCCACTCGCGAGGCAGGCGATGCCGACTTCGACGTCCTAATTGCCTGCGCGTTCAACTACGATGCCCATTCCTCCGAATTCAACAGCCTCGGCCGCATTCCCGTCTTGAAAGCCAGAATGAATGCCGACCTGCACATGGCCGCGGATCTCAAGAAGACAACCAAAGGGAACCTGTTTGTAATATTCGGTGAACCGGACATAACGGTGGCCAGTGGCCAGTGGTTAGTGACCCGAAACGGGAGGATGGTGGCAAATTATGACATCGTTAAAGAACTATCAGGACTTGGAAGTCTGGAAGAAATCAATCGAATTGGCAGAGAAGGTTTATCGCTTGTCCGAGAAATTTCCCAACGAGGAGAAGTTCAGCATGACCAATCAGTTACGTCGGGCGGTGGTGTCGGTAGCGGCGAACATAGCCGAGGGCGCAGAACGGCAGGGAACGAAGGAGTTTCTCCAATTTCTGAGCGTAGCGAGCGGATCGCTGGCGGAAGTGGAGACATTCCTGATTCTGGCAACTCGACTGAAAATGGTGAAAAAACAGGAAACGGAACCAATCCTAGAGTACACTGCAATCGTTGGTCGGATGCTCAACGGACTCAAACGATCTCTGCACTCGAAAATCTAATTCCAGCAGATTTTCCGCTTTCTCTGACCACTGACCACCGACTACAAGTCACCGTCCACGGCGTTGACGTCTTCGATCCCAGCACGGGCGAAGTCCGCAGCGACAGTGCCGAAGGAATCGCCTGCTGGTTTATCGATACCAACTACAACGAGGAGAGCTTCTTCGTGCGCCAAGCCTACTTCCTTGGGCCCAACGATCCGTACAAAGCGCTCAAGACAACACTTATTAAACCGTGCGAAATAGGCTTGACATTGTGATGTCAGTATGGTACAATGTTTTATTATGAAACGAGATGCACGCAAGCTGACTCACAAGGAATTGACTGAATTGAGGAAACGGGGGGTAGCCAGCGTCCAAGCGGGGGAGAGCCCAGAAGTCGTTGCGCGTGTGTTCGGCATTTCCCGCATGACCATCTA
>CAJVYM010000069.1 GCA_913009415.1 uncultured bacterium | reverse complement strand
GCAGAGATAGGAGTGGAGTAGGTGTGTTATACTGAATGGAGGAATGTATGTATGTTTTTTTTTTTTTTTTCAAGCAGAAGACGGCATACGAGATATATCAGTGTGACTGGAGTTCAGACGTGTGCTCTTCCGATCTATGGGCGGCTATCACACTTGACCCAGTACCGTCGACGTGCTATGTTAGTTCAACGAAAACAGAGGCGGTGAGGTGGATGCGAAGTTTGTCTGGGCGGGTGTTGTGGTTGGTGCTGGTTGGTGTGTTACTGATGAGCGTCATCGGATTAAGTGCGATAAAGACGTTCATCAACAGGACCGGGAGTATGGTAGTTGGCATCACGGTCGAGTTTTCCAAGAATGTCACCATCACTAGGTACAATCCCGTCTTTCCCGATCAGTCCCCGAGCGGGTGCAGCGATCAGTTCACCTTCGATGACGGTGAGCTGCGTAACTTTGGTTGGTTTAGCATCACGTGGGTGCCAAGCTTGGTGAAAGTGACAAATTATGAGTGGATCAAGAAAGCGCAGCTAACTCAAAAGCCACAGGCCGCTCCCGCCACGGAAGAGGAGTTCAAGCTTCTCGACCCAAACACTCCGCCGATCCTGTACGGAGATGACTACCCCGGTCCGAACGAGCCGCTGTATCAACCAAAGCCGGATCAACAGATCTGGCTGACCGATCTGGGGAGCATGGTGACATCTACGACAACGATTCGATCAAGATCAACTATGCCCCCGGGTTTGACAAATCGCAGATCCCGAAGATAAACGTGTATCGCAACGGAGTGATAATGCGCTTCCTTCCCAATACTTTTGATGTGCTGACCAATGCGCAGATGAAGACGTTCGATGGTAATCCGCTGGAGCATTCCCCGGCAAGCGCGCATACCGACCATGCGATCATGGGGTACGAGTACGAGTTCAAGATCCTCACTGCGGACCACGTCTGGATCACAAAGAAGACGATCAAGAGCGGGTTCTGCTGGCGGCCGGAGGAGATTTGGGCGGAGATAGATGGAGCATGGACAGAATCTCTGGCTGAATTGCGCTATGCTGACATGGTCAAGTTTTTCAAGCAACTCAAGAACGATGGATTTACAGGGATCAGCTTGGATATGTCGTACTACATAGACTCTCTGTATGATAACGCACTTTACGAGCTTCAAACTCGTAATCCGAACATTGCGGACTGGGAGATTCGGACGCCAACATTAGAGGAACTAAACTATATTCTGAAAGCAATTTCGCAGGCGGGGTTAAATGCCAAAGTTCTACCAATGTTTTATGTCAGCAAGAGTTATATAGAGGGACACGGTTTTTCGTTCAATCCTAAATTCATGATAGATCCTCAAGACCCAGAGCTGTTCTTCGAGCACTATGCTAAGCTGCTCGAGAAGATCATTCCCGTTCTCAACAAATATGGCGTTAAATCGCTGACTGTATCGGACGAGACTGATACGATCAATGTCAAGTACGCACCCTTGATTGAACGGTTGCTTACCAGATTGAGTGGGGAATTCAACGGAAGACCAGCAATTGACTCCGCAATAAATAACATCATGACGGGGATGTTCCCTACGCAGACCATCCATTCTTGGAGAGACGCGATAGATAGGATGACCTTCTGGGGGTGGACGAGCCCAAGTGGGGTACCGTTGGATATAGAATATAGCTGCTGGGCACCACCAATAGACATGCAGAAAAACCAAAGGGCTTCTGTCATGGAGCGTAGATTTGTCGAGTTCTGGAAGCCTTTGTTCGATTACGTTACCAAGAGATATCCCCGCCATTCTCAGTCCTTCGGAGAAATTGGAGAGTTTGACGCAGATGGCGTTGGCGTGGGGCCAAGTTATTGGGATATTAAGCACAAGGCTCTTGATGATCAAGAAACGGCGGATATCTGGTATGCATACCTTAGAGGAGCGAAAGAGTTAGGAATTGAAAGCTTAAACCTATGGGCCTTTCCATTGGGAGACCTTTGGTCAAATACACTTGGAGACTTCTTTCTGAACACAGGACTCCGGCAAAAAGAATCCCCCGCCTACCGCGTCATCACCGCGATCATCAAGCCGGATGGGGAGTAGCCCGATGCCGACTACAACACAAACAGGCACTCTCCTCAGTGTGCATGAGCTGACCAAACACTACGGCGATGTGCACGCTGTCGATGGGATCTCGTTCTCCGTCCCCAGCGCCAGCGTGTTTACCCTCCTCGGACCGAACGGGGCCGGTAAGACGACGACGATGGAGATCCTGGAGGGGATTCGCGATCCGGACTCCGGCGAGATTACCGTGTTTGGCACGCGCGTTAAAAGGGTCGACCGCACGATCAAGGAGCGGATGGGTGTTCTGCTACAAGAGGGGAACTTCGAGCCGTATCTCAAGGTGAAGGAGGTGCTGCGCCTGTTCGCATCGTTCTTCTCTCATCCCCTACCCGTTGAGGAGATACTAGAGCGAATCGCGCTTACCGAAAAGGCAAACGCTCACGTGAAGACCCTTTCCGGTGGACAGAAGCAACGGCTGGCACTCGGTGCAGCCTTGATCAATGACCCCGACCTAATATTCCTCGACGAGCCGACGACCGGCCTCGATCCGCAGGCACGGAGGAATATTTGGTCGATCGTCACCGACCTCAAAGCACAGGGGAAGGGAATCATCCTGACGACTCACTACATGGAGGAGGCCGAGTCTCTGGCTGATCACGTGTGCATCATGGACCACGGCAAGATCATCGCCGAAGGCTCCCCGCAGGAACTCTGCGCGCAGCTCGGCCAGGAGACGATAATCGAGTTTACCGCCGGAGAGCTCACTGAAAAGGACATTTCGCTCCTGAAGCGCGGCTGCAAGAAGGCGCGCATGGACGGCGAGCAGGTGACCGTGGAGACGGAGGACCTCATCGCCACGATGGAACACCTGCTGGCGTGGGCGAAGGATCGCAATGTCAAGCTGAAGAACATGGTCGTGCGCCAGCCGAACCTGGAGGATGTCTTCCTCTCCCTCACCGGCAGGAGGATCAGAGATTGAAGGCGATCCTCCTCGTCACTTTGGAGCGTCTGACAACGGCGTTTCGCGAGCGGGTGACACTGTTCTGGTTCATTATATTTCCCTTGTTCCTCCTTGTCATTCTCACACTGATCTTCGGCAACATGGGCAAGCAGGGGCAGATGAGCTTTTCTGTGGCGCTCGTCAACATGGAGGCCTCGTCCGGCGGGCCAGTGGACTTTTCACAAATCGTCGAATCCACCTTCCAACAGGCGGCGAAACCGGCAGCCGAGGGAGAAGAACCGCTGTTCTCTCTTGTTCAACCGGCAAGAGGAGAGAACAAAGACGCGTTCCTCAGCCGGGAGAAACAAGCTGTTCGCATTGGGAATCTCTCCGCGCTCATCGTCATCCCCAGCGGGTTCAATCAGGGTCTGATGGCACGCATCATCGGAGGAACATCCGCGAGCGATGCCAAGAGCGCGATTACCGTGTACCAGAATAAGGGAAGAGCCGGCTCGGAGATGGCGACATCGATCATCGGACAGATCATCTCGCGCATCGACCGCGAGATCCTCGCGCGCAGCGGCAAGTTCGATGAGGACAAGGCCGTCCCCATGGTGACAGACTGGATCGGAAGCGCCAAAGGAGAGGTCTCCTACGTCGACTTCCTCCTTCCGGGAGTGATCCTGATGGGGTTCTTCGTCACCGGGCTGTTCGGGGTACCAAGTTCGATCCTCTTCGCGCGCGATCGCCAGATCCTGCGCCGCTACTGGGTCACACCGCTTTCTGTTTCACGCTACCTGGCTGGATTCTCGCTCGGGCACATCGCGCAGTGTATGGTCCAATTCTTCCTTCTCTACCTTGTGGGGAGGTTCGCCCTTGGCGCCACTCTTCGGTTTGATCGCATCACGCCCATCGCCTTTCTACTCCTTGCCTCAGTGAGCTTTCTCTCGTTCGGATTTCTTATCGCGTCGCTTGCGAAGACAGCCAACGCGGGGATGGCGATCGCGAACATTCTGAACATGCCGATGATGTTCCTCGGTGGGTTGTTCTTTCCCATCAGCGGTCTCCCCCCAGTTCTGAAGGCGATCGTACTCGTAAACCCGCTCACCTACCTCGCGGAGGGGCTGCGCACCAGCCTGGGGGTAGAGAGCGGTGGGGTCTCCACGCCGCTGACGATCGTCGTCCCGCTCGCCTGGATAGCGCTCTGTCTTATCATCGCCTCGCGGCGACTGCGATGGGATGTGGGACGATGAGATCGTTCATGGCGCTGTTGCACTCCGAGTTTGTGACTGTCCTTCGTGACAGGGCGACGCTTGTGTTCACCTTCGCCTTCCCCGTCCTGTTTGTTCTTATCTTCGGCCCTCTCATGGGAGGAGTTGGTGGTTCGCAGGGTGCGCAGCTCGGCCTTGTTATCACAAACGGTGCTTCAAGCAAGGTTCTTGAAGACGTTATCTCACGTGTAGGAACGATCACGGTCACTGCTTTCGACGATCGGGCCAAGCTGGAGGATGCGCTGGGGAAGAAGGAACTCGACTTCGGATTGGTGTGGAACGGGGAATCGCTCCGCTTCATCTACGATCCCAGTCGAGTGCAGGAGAACTACTCATTCCAAGAGCTGGCGCGCGGGATCACATCCGCGTTCGATCTGCGCCGACAGGGTCTTAATCCTGTCCTTGCCATGAACACGGTGCACGTGGGCAAGGCTGCGGCGACGAACTGGTTCAACCTCGTGGTCCCGGGGATCCTTGCCTTCTCCATCCTCTCCGCAGGACTATTTGCCATCTCCGGCCACCTCACTGCGATGAAGGAGCGAAAGCTCCTCGATCGATTGGTCGTCACCCCAATGAAGCCGGCCGCCCTCCTCGCTGCAATCGCTGCCGTTCGGCTGATGATCGTCTACATATCGACGCTGATCACCCTGATCACCGCGGTCGGCGTCCTCCACCTGACGTTCTCCGTCAATTGGTTGCAATACACGCTTCTCGTCATCGCAGCGACGCTTGCTTCGATGGGCCTGGGTACGATAATCGCGCTCCTCGTCCGCCGCCCGGCGAGCGCCTCTAACATCGCCAACATCACCTCGATGATCATGATGTTCCTGGCCGGGATCTATTTTCCGATCGAGATCATGCCCTCCTACCTGCGCGCCCTCTCCAAAGCGCTTCCCCTCACGTACATGGCAAACGCGATGCGCTACGCTACCGGCGTATCCGATATGAGTGCACTACGCTTCTGGGCGATAACCGGAGCACTGTTCGCCCTAGGGATCATCCTGTTTCCCTTCCTCGCCCGCTATGTTGTGCGTGCCGAGCGGCACTGATAGTGCTCATAAAGGCCCTCCGTTTTCCTCTCCTCAGCTCGCTGGGGAGAGGAAAACGGAGATTTGCCGAAGCTAAATCAGCTTGTTGTTTGTGCTAGCTACATGGGTTTTCTCAAGGACTGCCAGCTTCAACGTCGGAGGCAAGCTCCGACGCTACGAAAAAAGGTGTAGCGGCGCACCTTGTCTGCCTGCCCTTCGGACGCAGACAGGTGTGCGACGTTATTTGCGGTACAACAAAGCTCTACATGAGATTATAATGAAGACCAACTTCGACTAAATCTTTAGGGCCTTGCTTCTCAATGCCTCGCGGCTTGCTGCGTTTTTTTACTTCGAACGATGCTCCATTCTTCTGGCATCTGTATGTAACAACTCTTCCTCTGATGGTCGAGTCTTGGTTACTTGACAGTAGAAGTTCGTAAACAAAGCGCTTTCGGCCTTCTCATCGTGTGGATACCCGCGCGTCTATTCAGCATGCGCTGCTTCAATCAGATCCCTTATGAGAAACGTGGTACAATAAGGAACACACTCTTCGGCAGAAGCGCAGATCGTAACGCAGTTTTGTCAGATAAATCAGAAAAATGCGAGGAGGCTACATGAAGCGTCGCAATCAAGATTCAGTCCAGAAAGGCAAGATGGGGCTGTGGGAAGCAGTCGCTATAGCTGTTGGAACGATGATCGGCGCAAGCATATTCTCCATTTTTGGTGTGGGGGCCGAAATAGCCGGCAAGAACCTGCCGGAAGCGTTCGTGCTCTCTGGGTTGCTATCATTTATGGTCGCATATTCCTACGCGAAGATGGGATCTAAGATTGTATCCAATGCCGGGCCCATCGCGTTCATCTTGGAGGGATTCGGGGACAACGTCATTACCGGAACCCTTAGCATCCTGATGTGGCTCAGCTATGTGGTGTCAATCTCGTTGTTTGTGAAGGGGTTCGCCGGATATTTCCTGCCTTTGTGTAGCATCACCGTAACACCAATCTCTATGGGCATTGTTGAGGCTGTAGTTATTTCTTTCTTCACCTCGCTGAACTTCTTCGGTTCCAAGGCAGTCGGTCGTGCTGAGTTTTACATCGTCCTGACAAAGTTATCGATTCTAGGGGTATTTATCGTCCTCGGCGTAGCGACGATCAAGCCAGACTTGATCATGCCAGCTTCCGATCCACAACACATACTGGCAACTATCAACGCCGCGGTTGTATTCTTCTTATCCTACATGGGCTTTGGACTTATCACGAACGCATCGGAGAACATGAAAAATCCGGAAAAGAACGTCCCTCGCGCGATTTACATTAGCATCAGTCTGGTCGCTGTAGTGTACATTCTCGTCTCCGCGGTCGCTGTAGGGAACCTGCCACTGGCAAAGCTCATTCAGGCAAAGGACAATGCACTGGCAGTAGCGGCTAAACCGTTTCTCGGCAACTTTGGATTTATGCTCATCTCCATCGGTGCTCTATTCTCCATATCTTCCGCTCTTAACGCCACAATCTACGGAGGAGCGAACATAGCCTACGCCCTAGCCAAGGATGGAGAGTTGCCGAAGGCGTTTGCTCGCAAGGCATGGTTTAAATCGACCGAAGGTCTGTATTTGACGGTTGTCCTGGGCCTATTTTTCGCATTATTGTTCAATATAAATGGCATAGCAATGATAACAAGTGCTGTATTTATCATGATTTACATCTTCGTGATAGTATCGCACTATCGGGTCACAGACAAAGTGGGCGGATCAAAGGCGCTCTTGCTGCTAAACGGCACGACAATATCGGCTGTTCTCGTACTGCTTCTCTACTATCAATGGCACACCCAACGATCCGTGTTCTATGGAACTGTTCTAACCTTTATCTTAGCATGGCTGATTGAAGTGGTATATCGCGGTGTGACAAAGAGGGTGTTTAAGAAGAGAAATCACGTCACCAACCCTCCGCTAGGGTCCGGCTGAGGCGACGCTACCGTTCACAAGCTCAACGTCGGAGGCAAGCTCCGACGCTACGAAAGCTCCGTGGATCTGTGGCAAGGCAGCTTGCCCGCTACGTTAAACCTAGAAGCGATCAAGAGCCCTATTTTGCTTAGCTTCTTAAAGTGGCTTCTAACTGCAAATGATACAACAGCATTCTCTCGCCAATTTTCTGTACTTCCAGTCAACGACGTAACAGCGGGACAAGCCCTCGCTTTCGTAGCGCGGCAGCTTGCCGCGCGTGGCTTGTATGCCGCGTTCGTATATAGAATACGTAACAGATTGACAATCTAACGTCGGAGGCAAGCTCCGACGCTCGTAAGCTCCGTGGTTCTGTAACGCGGTAGCTCGCGAGTTCCACACAGACCATCGGTGTAGGCGCCACTTTCTACGCATCATCCTAGCCTTCCTTGACATACTAGCGAGATGAGTGTATAGTGCTGTGTAAGTAATCATTAACTTACTAAGGAAGAATCCATGCCGAGAAAACCGACCGCTGAGAGAAAACTTGAAATCGAACAGGCAGTACTTGATCTGATCGCTGCCGAAGGGACGCACGGGCTCACTATGGCACGAATCGCTGCACGTATCGGTGTGTCCGAGGCGGCGCTCTATCGCCATTTTCACGGGAAGCTGGACATCATCTACGCCACAATTTCAGCCGCTTTCGATCAGGTGATGAATAAGTTGGTGCACTCTGCGGGAAGTGGCAACGCCACCACACGACTGCATCGCGTGTTCGTCGCCCACTTGGGATTCATCGAGGAGCATCCTGGCGTGGCGCGCATCCTGTTCTCCGATGAGGTTCACTTCAACGCCCCTGAGCTACGACGCGAGCTAAACAGCCGCGTTGGTCGGCTCTTGCAGTTCGTCGGTGACATCATAAAAGCTAGCGTAGAGAGCGGCGAGCTGTCTTCCACAATCGACACAGAGGCCGCAGCCGCGCTCTATTTGGGACTGATCCAGACGCAGCTTCTGCTCTGGTCGGTAAACGAGAAAAAAGGACAGTTGACATCCGGGGCCGACCGGTTATGGAAGCTTTACGCACGTGCGCTCAAGTAGCGTTTTTTTTCGCCCTATAAGTTAGTTTGCGCTAACAAACAAAGGATGATTCTGAAAAGGAGACGTAAATGGATAGATTGACAAACTGGGTTCTACGGTGGCCCAAGACGACTTTGGTCCTCATTTTATTGGTTACGGTTGCGTTCGCCGCCGGGATTCCCCGTTTGCAGATAGACAACTCGGTTGATTCGATGCTCCCGGCTAATCACCCGGCCCGAATCCTCTATGATAAGGTAAACAATACGTTCGGCGGCACGGATATCCTGGTGGTCGCGCTCAAGAGCGACGATGTATTCAGTGTTCCTACCTTGAAGCAGGTGATCGATCTCACCGGCAAGTTTAAGGCGGTTCCCGGTGTGGACAAGGTGGTCAGCCTGTCCACAGTGAAGCGGATGCAGGGCAGCGGCGGCGATCTGATCGTGCGCGATCTGATGCCTACCGTGCCTACAGACGCGCAGAAGCGCGCCGAGCTGCGCGATTACGTGATGAATAACTCACTGTACGTGGACAACGTAATCTCAAGCGACGGCCGTTATGCCGGGTTCATCATCGAGATCGCCCCCACTGCCGATGACAGCCAGGTGTACAGCGCAATCCGGGAGATAACCGACTCACAGCAGAATGCATCCAGCATCTACGTCGCCGGGGCTCCGGCGGTGAACGCCGAGATGTCGATTGCGATGAAGGCGGACCTTGTCCGGCTGATTCCCTTCGTGGTGCTCGTCCTCGCGGGAATCCTGTACCTGTCCCTGCGCACGCTACAGGGGGTAATTCTTCCACTAATAGTGGTCCTCGTAAGCACAATCTGGACGGTCGGGTTGATGGCGTGGACCGGAACGACAATGGCGATGATCAGTACGACTCTCCCGGTGATGCTGATCGCGATCGGCGTGGCGGACGCGATTCACATTCTCACCGACTACTACTCGGGAATCGGCTCTGGCAAGGAAAAGCGGGACGCGATCCGCTTGGTAATGCGGCACATCGGCCTGGCCGTCGTGTTGACGAGCATCACCACCCTGGTCGGATTCCTGTCGCTCGGCACCTCGCCGGTGCGCCAGGTGATGCAGTTCGGGCTGTTCGTCGGGTTCGGGGTGATGGCCGCATTGGCGGTCACCCTCACCATGATCCCGGCCGTGCTTGAGTTAAGCAAAGTGCCGGGTGGAATCATGAAACGTGCCGCACGCGCACAGCGGCGGACCAAGCTTGCCCTCGCCCCGTGGCTAAATCGGGTAGCCAAAGTCGTGGTGTCGCATCGGAAGGTGATCGTCGCCGTGGGGATCGTGGTCTTCCTGTTCGCCGCCATCGGCGGGACCCGTCTCACCGTGGAGACGAACACACTCCGCTTCTTCCGGCCGGACAGCCCGGTCAGGCAGGCAACGGAGGTGGTGGACAAAAGCTTCGGCGGTTCGGAGAATCTATCGGTGATCATCGATGGGGATATCAAATCGCCACAAGTGCTCAATTCCATGCTGGCACTGCAGAACTGGGCGGAGGGGCTGCCGCAGGTCGGCTACACCGTCTCCATCGCCGATTACGTGGCGCAGATCAACGAATCGCTGCTCGACAACGACCCTGCTCAGCACGTCATTCCCGCGACGCGCAACGCGGTAGCGCAGGAGATCCTCCTCTACGAGATGTCGGGCGATCCATCCGATTTTTCCCGCGTGGTCAACTACAACTACGGCGAGGCGCGCATCGCGATGCGCATGGAGTCGCTCACCAGCTCCCAGCTGGGAGAATTGGTCGACCGGGTGGACTCCCAGGCGGTGAAGTCAGCGAACGGCGATTTTGGAGTGCAGATCACCGGGTCATCGTACTTGTTTAAGGTCCTTACTGACCTGTTGGTGCACGGCCAGATCTGGAGCCTGCTCGTTTCCCTGTTCGGGGTGGCGCTCGTGGTCGGTCTGATCTTCCGATCGCTCCGGTTCGGACTTTTGAGCATGATCCCGCTCGGGTTCACGATTGTCCTCAACTTCGGGGTGATGGGTTGGCTCAGTATTCCGCTCGACACGGCGACGACGATGATCGCCAGCATCGCCATCGGGATCGGCGTCGACTACACGGTGCACTTCCTCTCCAAGTACCGCCGTGAGCGGCGGGACGGGGTGGAGCCGCACGACGCGGTGAGCGAGACGATCCGCACTGTAGGAAGACCGATCATCTACAACGCGGTAGCAGTGGCGGCCGGATTTGCGGTCCTGCTCTTCTCCAGCTTCGGGCCGATCGCCACCCTGGGAGCGCTCGTGGCCGTGACGATGGGAATCAGCGCGATCGCCGCGCTCACTCTGCTTCCATCCGCGCTTCTGCTGATCAAAAAGAAAGTATAAATAGCCGCTTCATGCGGACAAAAAACGAACACCCCCCAAAGGAGGGACTACCATGAAAAACGGAAAAAGGTTAGTGCGGACGATGATGCTGATCGGGATACTCACGATGAGCGTGCTTGCGCTAAGCGTGGCCGCAGTCGCCGCAGATCTCACCGGAAAACAGATTATCGAGACCGTCAATAACGCACCGGTAGCAAACGACGCTAGGCTTCTGATGACGATGACCCTGATCAATGGCCAGGGGCAATCCTTGAGCAGACAGATGTGGAGCTGGAAGCAGGGAACAACGAAGACGGCCCTCGTCTTCCTCGCGCCGGACGACGTGAAGGGGACCGCGTTCCTCACCATCGAGCTTCCGGATTACAGTAACGACATGTGGCTCTATCTGCCGTCGCTTGGACTCACCAAACACATCGATGCCAACAGCAAGACACAGAACTTCATGGGTTCGGACTTTACTTACGACGACATGGGGCATCGCGACATAAACGACTACGACTACAAAATCTTGAGAGAGGAGACCTACGACGGAAACCACGTTTACGTGATCCAGGCCACGCCTCACGACCCGCAGGAAGCTGGATACAGTCACATGATCTCCTGGATCAGGGACGACATCTGGAAGCCGGTGAAGGTCGAGTACTACGACCTCTCCGGCAAGCTGGAGAAGATTCAGACCAACTCCAAGATCGAAAAGATCGACGGCTACTGGGCGATCACCGATATGACGATGGAGAACGTCCAGACGAAGCACAAGACGATCGTCACAATGACTAAAATCGAGGTTAACACGGGCGTTCCCGCTGAGGTATTCACCTCCGACGGATTGCCCAAATTGCTGGGTTTGGTCCCGCAGCAGTAAGGACCACCTCAAGGGCGGGGAACCGAACACCTACCCCACCGTCCCCGCCCACCCCACAAAACAGTTTCAGTAAGGAGAGATGATGAACACGCAGCGTAGATTATTTATAACAGTCGCGATCTTGGCACTGATGATCGCAAGTGTAGGTATCGGCGTGCTCGGCGAGACAGCACAGAGCGAGCAGGTAAGAGTGCTTGTGATCGACGAGACGCACGGCATCCAGAGCTCGCTTCAGATCGAGCTGTTCGCTAGAGCGTTGGTCGGTACTGGCACATTCAGCATTCATGCGTTGACGGAAATACCGACGGAGAAGAACACCGGTGAGCCGTACGACATCGTCGTCATTGTTCCTTCGATTGTCGAACAAGTGTGGATAGTAACTGCGGGCGTTCCGTCCCAGTTGACAGCACAGCTTGCCCAGGCGCTCCACGTGGTAGAGTCCATCACCGACAAGATGTACGGTGGCGAGCACACGCTCGATCCCCGCGCGGTCGTTGGGGTAACAGATGACCTGTTCCCAGCCGTGTACAGCGGCTTTCTCCTGTGTAACGGCTGGTTGTAACGGAAAGATCACCCTCTACCTGCTCGATAAGGAAGCGCTATGTTCAAATTACAGACACTGACTAAATTAGCAAGAAAAAAGAGGCGAACGCCCGATGGTAAGGTCATGACAGTAACCACAGCGGATAAGGTGCGCGCAGCAGTCCAGCTTATGATAACGCACGATTTCTCCCAGTTGCCTGTCATCAACGAGCACAATGGCAAGGTCGAAGGGGTCATCAGCACGGATTCCATAGTCCGCTCCTTATACCACTTGACTGACCCAAGTGTGCAAGACAGATCGGAAGAGCGTCGTGTAGGGAAAGAGTGTAGATCTCGGTGGTCGCCGTAGCATTAAAAAAAAAATAAAAAGTGAAAAAAAAAAAAAAAAATACTAGAAAAAAACAAAAAAAAAAGAGAGTGACAGCATCAGCGATGCACGCAAA
>CAJVYM010000068.1 GCA_913009415.1 uncultured bacterium | reverse complement strand
CGTATGTTTAGTTACATCAGTATGAACTGGCGTGGCAAACCTTTAACCAGTCACGAAGTCATTGTAAATCTGATCGCCAATACGACGACTCATAAAGGACTTACGATACAAGCTGAACTCGACACCACTCTTTATCCGAAGGGAATGAAAGTTACTGACGAAGAACTTCGGAAAATAAATATCAAGAGGGCTACATTTCACGGAGAATGGAATTACACGATCTTCTCTATCCCGTCAAAACGTTCAACTTAATTATGGACGGCTCCTAAGGACGGCCTCCATCTCTAGGATAGCGTCCGGCGACTCGATTGAGCCTCCCCCCCCGTGGCGAGAATCGGACGTACAGCGTGTGCGAGAAACTTGCGCCGCCGAATTTCTCTTCTATCTCTTCGTGCGCATCGACCTTCTCGTGGGATGGGAGGAACTCCTGAGGATCGTTGCCAATGCGCAGGCGAGTCGCCGAAAACGCCATCAGCCCCGTAATGAGGCTGACGGCGATCAATACCACAAGCGGATGCTTGGCGGATAACGCTGCGATCGATTGCAGTAGGCGGCGCATGAGCGACGATCTAGATTATGGGCACTGTTAGCATCAGCAATCCGACTATTCCGGACAGGTCCGTGGTAACCTCGAACATGAGCAATGCGTCTGCCTGTGTCAGATCCGTAAGCTCGCCAGGGTAGAGATCCTGAGCGAGATAACTGCTCGTCCCCGCCGAAAGCTTGTCAGCAGCCGCGTTTGCTTCCTCGATGGTGCTGAAGCGAACGAGAAACCTCACCATTGCCGAGTCACCGTCAAACGTGACAGTGTAGGCCATCGCCTCATCACCGGCTTCGAGCGGTCTATCCTTTGCAGTATCAGTGGCGCGAACGAAACTGATATCTCCTCCACCGACAGCCAATCCCATGAGCAGCTCATCGAAGACGGGGGCTTCGCCGGTCGCTCTCCTGAGGATCGATTCGGTCGACGTGCGCAGCCTGTCCAGGTCCGGGGGAGCGACCACGCCGATCTCGGAGCCGATCCATAGCAGATCGTCCTTGGCGAAGTAGCCCCACTGCATCTCGAACGGACCGAATTTCCCGCCGGTAATCACTACAGGTGTATCAACGATCGTCTCCATGTCCCAGTTTTGATAGGGCGCACCCGGTGCGCCTACTCCCGCTTCGATTCCGCCCACCGCAGCCATTGCCTGGTCGGTGTCCACTCCCGACACGAGAGTGTACGGGGTCATTCCCGAACCAGTCGCGTAGGTGGCATGCACAACGTCTGCCACATCCAGCCCAAGGATCCCGAGAGAACGCAGGATTCCGTTCACCGGATGATTTGCGGCCGCCAACGGACCGATCACGGCACCGTTCAGGACTTCGTCCCCGCTGAGCTTTGCCAGATCCAACGCGAGGATCTTCGTGTACGTGTTGGGGTACCAAGTGACAATCTCATCCATCTTCAATCCGTTGGACGCTACAACGGGCAGCGTGACGACTGCGATCAGCAGTAGGGTAAGCAGTTTTCGATACACGACAAGCCTCCCTGTATATGCGCCATGATGACGCGTCGAATGGACCCTTCGTTTGTCCACGTAGGTCTACGGTTTTCCTCTGCTACTGGCTCCGAGTAATGCCCCCACCGCGCTAATGGCGTCTTCCACCAGCGCTTTCAGATCCCTTCCAGAAAGAGCGAGAAGGTTAATTCCATGCACGTGTGTTCCCGTAAAACTCACTAGGATTTCCGGCGAGATTCCCGTCCCTTTCAGGGCATCTCTTACATCCTCTTGAAGGGACTTGCGCCACTCGCGGTGGTACCGGCCGAATGCGCGGACCGCTGGTGCGACGTCTTCTGTCTTTGAGATCAGAGCCATGTAGAAGAGGCGAAATAGGTCCGGGGTTCGTTCGTAGTTGGCAGCGAAACCTCGGATGATGGCGGAAGCGGCTTCGAGAGGATTGGTTGCTTGCTGGGCGTTCTCGCGAATGCCGTCAAAATGGCGCTCGATCGTCTTCTCTACCAACGTTGAAAGAATCGTTTCCTTCGACGGGAAATAGTAGTAGAGCGTAGCCTTCCCCAGCTCCGCCTCCTCAGCGATCTCCTCCATGGTCCCATCGTGGAGACCCCGGCTCGTGAAAACCCGCAGGGCAGCATCAAGGATAAGGGCAACGCGGGCCTCACGCTCTCTGATTCGTCGTTGAGTTACGCCCATTCTTCCTCTTTCCTCCGATTTCGACTGGTCGGTCGAGTTCTAGTATAACCGGTCGACGGAGTATCGCAACTTCCCAGTATCAGCTCTCCTCAGTACGGGTGTACTCAAGATTGGAACGGATAAGTGGTACCGCCAAGAGAGATGTTGGGGATGTCGAATCGCCGCCTAAAGGGCATGCGCACCCATTGCCTTGGAGGGTTCTTGTAGGCTGGATTCACAAGCGCACAGCTACGAACAAGGGAAGAGGCCCCGCTTGACACCATGTCTGCGGGGCCAACCTGGGTGCAACGGTTGAGGATTAGGAGCCGGTGTGGCTCTCACCCGTTGGAAAGTCGTTTACGAAGCCATTGAAGAAATCGACTGTCAAGGCAATCCGCTGCATGTTCCCGTGGTACGCCTGGATGTCGTCATCACTTGGATTATATGCGAGCATGATCATTGTCTGTGTACCTTCCATGATCGCCGTGTCGTTGGCGTCTCCCGTATTCAGCTTGCGGGCGAACTCAATGATCGTCACCCCGTCGTTCTCCGATCCGCTCTCACCGAGAATGTCGTAGCTTCTGCCGCGATCGGTGTCGTCGCCGTGTGGAAAGTGTCCGTCTTCCGGGGCGACCTGATTGAACAGATAAAGCTTGTCGTTGAACAGACCCGGATTGACGTAACCGATTATGGTATCACCATGGATCGAGCCATCCATTGGCATGAAATTGATCGCCAACCATCCCTCGGCGGGCGCTCTGAGCCCGACATACAGGGTGTCGCCGACGATCGACCAGCGCACTGACATCTGAATGGGATTACTGTAGTAGACATTCCGGTACTCACCGGACGCGATCCTTCCATCGATTGATGGCGCCTGAGCCTGGGCCAGTCCCATTGCAGCGATTCCAACGACAATAAGCGTCAACAAACCTAGGGTTCTGATTCTCACTATCTTCCTCCTGTGGAATAGCCCTTCGGCTGAGTGCGGTGTGTCACCGGTGCCGAGTTCACCGTGTGATCCAGTTTCGGACTCATGGCGAGGCACTCGTTCGTGCCCCGCCCCGAGTCCTGGAAGGTATGGTACTTACTGATCGAGTATCGCTTTCCAGTGTGAAGAAACGGTGAGCGCACCGTGTGAGAATGATGGGACGCTCCATTCACTATTCGACCACTCGGTCGATTTCAGTTTACACAGTTGATCGCAGAAGTCAAGTGTGCTTCAGGGACAAGCCCACTCTTGGCAACGTACGGAGAGCTGGCATGACGATCAGTCATGCCAGCTGCAGGTTGCTCCAGCCTGGGGATGGCGTTGCTGAACCCGTGATCGGGGAGCACAACCCCGAAGATCAATCCGGCCCACTTCAGTTTCCGGGAGCTCAATCGTGGATCGAATCATCCTGGGAAACTGACACGTTCCCTGTGTTGGCACTGACTTGAGTCAGGCTGCCTCCCCGCGGTGCTATTGACTCTTGTCTCGGAGGTTCTCTTTCAGAGCGTCGATCTCACGCTGAAGGCGCCTCTGTCGAGACGCAATGCTGAAGACGTAGAGAAACGTCACGCCCCAGAAGACGGCATAGGCAGCAGCCAAATAGGTCATAATTCTTCTCCTTAGCTATTCGTGAAGCACTCGTCGCTTCAGATCCTCGACTTGATCGGCCAGGATCGAAAGGCGACACCGCTGAATTAGGAACACGAAGTATAGGATCGTGAACGACAACAGGCAGAATAAGAATGTCCAGAGCATGGGGGGAGTTAGCCCGCTGCCTTTGCTCGCGAATACAACAGGATGAAGACTCTGCCACCAGCGAATCGACATGAATGTCAGCGGCACGCCGACGAAAGCGACGATCCCGTAGACAGCGGCAAAGCGTGCCCGCTGCTCCGATTCACGAACAAACGCTCGCAGCATGTGATACGCGAAGTAGATCAGCAACAGGATTGAAACGAGAATCAGCCTGGGTTCCTGTTCCCACGGATACCAAGCGTTCCACGTTGGTTTGGCCCAGATTGAGCCAGTCAGTACCGCCATGGAGGTGAAGACGATACCGATTTCCGACGACGAATGCCCCACGATATCCCACAGCCGCTTCTTGGTTCGAAGATACGCAATCCCCGCGAAGAACGTGACGAAGAACGCGAAGAACCCGACCCAGGCGGACGACACGTGGAAGTAGAAGATCCTTTGGACGTCGCCCATCGTCCGCTCGGTGGGCGCATAGAGGAAGACTAGACAAAGCGCCGTGATAATCATCAGCGCGCTCAACCACAGAAGCGGACCAGCCTTCCAGATGCTCTTCATCATGCCGATAACCTCCTTGTTGATAGCTAATCGAATTACCCTTCCACTACGAAACGAAACGTCATCAGTGAGATTGCCAGGAATATGATGTCAAACGCAATTAGAAACCTGACCCACACAGCCAACTCCTGCCACGTGCCACCATCAATGACCCCCGCGGTAAGCTTGACGGCAGCAATGACGATCGGCAGAACGATCGGAAACAAGAGCACCGGAAGCATGACTTCTCGCGCTCTTGAATAGGCTGCCATGGTTGATAGGAGTGTGCCCACCGAGGCAAATCCAACGGTTCCGAGGAAGATTGCCAGCAAGATGAGTGGCTGGAACAGGTTGAGATTGAACAAAGCGGAGAAGATGGGGAGCATGATAAGTTCAGTAATCGACATAAACACGAGATTTCCCAGTGCTTTGCCCACGTAGATCGCGCTCCTCGGCACTGGTGCAAGGAGGAGGCCGTCCACATGCGCGTCCTCAACTTCGAGAGACGCCGCCCGGCCTAATTGGAGGGTCCCGGCAAACGTCAGCGCGGCCCAGAGGATTCCCGGCACAAGCAGCGCGGCGTTGGAGATGCGAAGATCAAAGCTGAATTTGAAGATGACGATGACCAGCAGAATGAACACGAACATGGAGCTAAACATCTCTTTGGTTCGCCACTCGGTGATCATGTCTTTCCACACAATGGTCAGCGCGCTTCGGATCGTGTTCACGAGGGCACCTCTTCCGCTCCGCTGTCCTGTCGGCAGTGCTCCCAATAGGACTCCCGTAGCTGCTGGAGTGTCAATGACGAGCTGGGTGCCTCGAACACAACCCGTCCTTTGGTGAGGATTACCATGCGGTCGGATCGCCCCAGCCCCCTCTCCAAGTTGTGGGTAGTCATGACCACCGTTCTTGCCTCACCACGGACCGCATCGAGCAGAACCTCCAACATCTCAGCCGACTCCTGATCGAGTCCTGCATAGGGCTCATCGAGGAGCATAAGATCGGGCTTGTGGACGATCGCTCGCGCCAGCGATAGGCGCTGTAGCATCCCACGAGAGAGGGTCCCCGCGCGACTCCGTCGCCGTGAGAGGAGACCCACTGTCCGAAGAAGGTCCTCGGTTCGCGCCGCCAGCCCAGGAACACGGTAGAGCTTACCGTAGAAGATCAGGTTCTCCTCTACCGTGAGGTTGTCGTAGATAAGCGATCGGTGCGATGCAAACCCAAGTCTTGCGCGGATGTCGTATGAACTCGTACTCAAGTCCTTCCCGTCGATCTGAGCTTCGCCGCTGCTTGGATTCAACAGCGTGGCCAGAATTCGCAGCAGTGTAGTCTTTCCAGCTCCATTGGGACCGAGAATGGTCACCGACTCTCCGGCCTCGACGTCAAGGTCAACGCCGCGCAACGCATAGATCGGCCCGTAAAACCTGGTGAGGCCGCGGACGTGGATCATCAGCCCGTCTTCCTGTGGACCCGGCGGATAAACGGGAAGACGAGGACGACAATGACCAATACGACGACCACGACGATGACAATCACAGTTGTTGTCCCGGGGCCAGCGGCCGGTGCAGTTACCTGTGCGGCCTGTTGAGATTCTGGCCGTTTGAATTCGATTACGAGACTCGTGCCGGCCGGGAGTTGGTCGCCGGAGAATCGGTTGTAATGGCCGGCCTGCATCGCAATCGGATCCTCTTGCACAAGCTGAGGAGAAGAGGCCTCTATTCCACTCGCTGCAACAAATACGTCGAGATGGTCGACTGCGTACGGGAACGTCTTCCGGACTTCGTCCGGTGACGCAGAGAATGGAAGCGTGTAGCTGAACGCCACCTCGACGGTTCCCGGGAGAAACAGCGCGTAAATGTTGAAGCCGGCCTCCGAAACCGCTACCGACCCTGCGGAGAACCCTCCGAGCCAATCGAGATTGGAGGCCCCGATCGGAACGGGAAAACGGATTGCTCCCTCGCCGGTCTCCGGGTTGCGCGGAACGTAGGTGGCGAGGCTGGTGTTGGTGAGGATGTGAACCTCCTGCACATGCAGGTGCTCCGCGTCTCCATCGATGATCAAGTGAGCCCTGTCCACGGTGACAACGCCCTCGTCCGACGTGGTGTCATAGACGCTCAGAGGAACCGAAAGGACGGTCTCATCGGGAAGGAACGCCTTTCGGGCAAAAGCGTACGTGACGTCCTCGTGTCCGACCAGGAGCTGATACTCATGATCGAGCACCTCGAGACCGGAAAAGGAGAACTGGCCTTGCTCATCGGTCAGCATCTCTTGAGGTGGGAGTTCTTCGTCTCCCCGCCAACTCCGGAGCGTGACAATTGCACCTTGAATCGGTGTGTCACCCGCCGTGGCGCTGAGAACCTGGCCCTCAATCACTCCCAGTTCCTGTGCCCACCCGGCTCCTGTGAACAGAAAGCCAGCGAGCAAGCCAGCGGCGACCATGGCAGTATACCTAGGCATTGGCGTCTCCTTTCACAGTGGATCGACGAGTCGGCCATCCAGCGAGAACGGCGCCGACAAGGAGGAGGGCCCCACCGATCCACAGCCAAGCAATCAGTGGATTGAGGACGATCTTAAAGCTCGCCCGGCCGTCCTCGCTCAGGCTTGCGAGGGCAACGTAAAGGTCCTCAAAGAGCGTGCTCGAGATGGCGACTTCGGTCACCCATGGGTGCTCAAGCCCCCAATGGTAGTTCTTCTCCGGTCGCAACATCCGTACCCTCGATCCGTCTCGCGTGGCACTCAGCGTTGCCTCGTAGCGGATGTGGCTTTCGTACGTCTCGGGGACCTCGTCGATGGTGTCGACACCGAAGCTCTCGTAGGTCAGTCGGTATCCTTCGAAGTTGACCGATTCGCCGGGTTTGAGAGATACAAGCTCTTCGGTCTTGTACAACGTCGATCCGGCAACCCCGATGACGATGAGAACTATCGCGAAATGCACCAGCTGGGCGCCGTAGCGGCGGTGTGAACGTCGAAGCTGGGCCATGACGGCCGAAATGGCTGCCGCCCCCCTCTTTCCCCTCCCAGCTGCCGCCAGATCGCCGATAACGAGCCCGAACAGTGAGACAACGACGAAAACGCAGACGAACACCGAGACGAGGAAAGCCGGTGAGCGGATGCCGAACACGGCAAGCAGGACGCTCGCCACAGCACCTGCAGCAAACGGGAGCAGGAACTTCCGCGTCGTCTTCCCCGGCGTGCGCCCCCAGGCGAGCCACGGACAGACACCGATCAACACAATCACGACCAACATGAACGGGCTCGCCAGTCGGTTGAAGAAGGAAGCCCCGAGGCTGACCAGGTTGCCGCTGATCGCGCGGACCAAGGACGGGTAGATCGTTCCGATGAAGACGATGGCCGCAATGCCGCAGAGGACAGTGTTGGCCAGCAAGAAGACCTTCTCACGGGAGACGAGCCCTTCGGGAGAAGTGTGATCTGAGAATGTACGACGGCGCCGGAAGATGAGGGCGAACGTTGTCAGAAGGACGGCGAGAATCGCCGCAAACAAGTAGTAGGCGATCGGTTGGATCGAGCTGGAGAAGCCGTGCAGGTCGGAGACGATGATTCCGCCCCGTGTCACCAGGGTGGCGAATAAGCAGAGCGCAAACGTCAACGCCGGCAGAATGAGGTTCCAGCACCGATGCTTCCGCACTCGCTCCTCGAGAATCGCCGAATGAAGGAGCGCAGTGCCCACCAGCCAGGGGATCAACGACGCATTCTCCACCGGATCCCAAGCCCAGAAGCCTCCCCAACCGAGTTCGACGTAGGCCCACCAGGCTCCGATGAGGATCCCGGCACCCAAAGTCGCCCAGGCGAACAGGTTCCAACGGCGCATCCTGGCCAGCCAGTTACTATCCAGTGTGTCACTCCATAAGGCCGACAACGCTGAGGCGAACGGGATCGTGTAGGCGGCGTAGCCAAGGAACAGGATCGGGGGATGCAACACCATCCCGGGATTCCGCAGCAACGGAAGCATCCCGGCCCCTTCGCTTGGGATCATCGGGTAGATTTCGAATGGGTTGCTCGTCAGCAGAATTAGAGCCGCGAAAAACGCGTTGACCAGCGAAAGAATGCAGACCAGGTAGGATCTTGCCGGATCGGTCCGGGGCCGGAACAGCAACGCGACCAGCGCCAACGCGGCGACGAACCAAAACCACAAGAGGAGAGAACCCTCCTCACCGGCCCAAAACGCCGAGATTCGGTAGATGATCGGCAGGTGGGTGCTCGTGTGGCCGTAGACGTACTGAAACTGGAACTGGTGCGTCAGCAGCGCGTATAGTAGGATTGCACATGCTGCGGTCGAGAGCCCGGAGACAATCCATAGACTCTTCTCGGCGCTGTCCGCCAACATTGACGACTGGCGGCGACGGGCAGTGAATGCCGCTAGCGCCCCGTAGCACGAAACGACCAATGAGACGATAAGGGCCCACGTTCCGATGCTTGCCATCCGCTATTTCGCCTCGTACCTGGAAGGACACTTAAGGAGGATCGCGGTGGCTTCGAACTGGCCTTCACCTCGGTAGCGTCCTTCAACAACCGCCTCAATCCCGTCTTCGAGAAGATCGGGGCGCGTGCCGTGGTAGTCCACCTTGATCGAGCCGCTGTCGTCCGCTAGGTCGAATTGGAGAAGCAGCTCCTCAGCGTTCCAGGCGACAGTCTTACCGACCACGGGCCCCCTGACCCGGACGATGCGGTCGGATGGACCCTCGGCAAGTAGCTCAGTCACCGTCAGATACGGAGCCGTTGCGCTCTCGATGTTGGTGTACAAAAGCCATCCGACCACGACAAAAATGACCACGCCGCCGGCAAGATACGGAAGGCGTCGTCGCCATCGGGCACGATGGACCGTCAGTCGTAATGGTGTGCCTGATCCCACTGTGGAAGCCCCTTTCGCTTGATTATCTGTGAAAATCATACCGGTGCCCCTACGGGAATTCAAACTGCCTGGCATTCCCCCATCCGACACACGCCGAACTCGGAATCCTCGAGTCGGCGCCATCACCGTCGTCGAAGCCAGAAGGTCCGGGATTGAGTCATGCGCAGTGCCAACCGAGACAATCCAACAGGTGGCTGCAAAAGAAAAAGGAGGAGGGGGGTACCCCTCCTCCTGGTTTCGCCCTGTGTCAAAGGCGGTTACTCACTTTCCCATGTGCCCTGCGGAACCTACTTCCCAAGGGAGTGGATGCCATCGGCGTAGGAAGCAGCCCAGTCAACATCGTGATCAGCGTGACAGCTGAGGCACGCATAATCGAGGGTCAAGTAGCCGTTGGCGAACTTGCCGTCATCCGAGAACATCTTCGCGGTAGGATCATCGTTGATCTTAAATAGGTGCGTCATGACGTCGCCTTGGTAGGGACCCTGTTTGACTGCGGATTTGGATGCCTTGGGCATGTGACAAGACGTACAGCTCAGTCCTGCGAGTTCCATCGAACTGTCCTTGAACTCAGCCGCCTTGGCGCTGTGGCACGTGGCACATTCCTTGATGATGGAAAGCCCGCTTGTCAGATGCGGGTCGTGGCATGTGACGCAGTTAAGGTTCGCATGCGGACTCTGTAGTATTTCGTTGTATTGCTCGTGATGTTTGATGAACCCGCCACTCGCTGGGATCGTGCCAGCGTCACCTCGTATATGGCACTGGCCACACATCTTGCTGGACGTATCGACCTGGATCAATGCGGGGTCACCCGCCGCTGCGTGTTCGCTGCCGGGACCGTGACAGGCCTCACACTGAACTCCATCGAGCGCCCACGTTCCGACGAGTCCTTCCAACCCGAGCTGATGGCCTTCAGCCGAATAGCCCGTTGTGTGGCAGCTTCCGCAGCTATAGGGCTTCTTTTCTCCGGGATGGTAGTCGACGAACTTTTCGGTGGCCAGGTTATACTGGTTCTGCCCTAGAATTGATCCGTCGGCACTTCCAGTAATAATGTATCCGTCGAGACCAACGTATCGAGCCTTCCAGTCGAAGCCCCCGATGACGTACAAGATCTCATTCCACTCGACATAAGATGGCTTCGCAAGTCCCGCAGCGCGGGCCTCTTCAGCCGGTCGCAGCTTGTATGGATGGCCCGACGCGATGAACTCGTCGTAAATCCTCGAATGACACGTCGAGCACTGCTTCGAGCCAACGTATGTCGGCTCCGCCGCGCCCGCCCAGATTGCGCCAAACAGGACGACCAATCCTGTACAGAGCGCAATCATCACACCTGTTCGTTTTATCCTCACGCGTTCGCACCTCCCAATGGCTTGTAGTGACTACCACTTAATCTGACAGTCAGCCGTTCCGGAGCGCAGTGTCTGGCTAGCTCACACCTGTCAGATCTTCCTCCTCCTCCTCCTCCTCCTTCATCATCATCATAGCACAGATCTTCTCTCTTGCCAACTGTTCGTTCTCCCGAAACGTCTCCATCAGCGTCCGGCCCTGACAACGCTTCCCTCGATGCACTCGCTCGTTGTTGTACCGCTCCAGCCAGTGGTCAACTCCTGTTGCAGCTCTTCCATACTGCGATAGATCTTCTTCCTAAACGCCACCCGATAAAACTCATCCAACATCGTCTTGTGTAATCGCTCACAGATCCCGTTGGTCTGCGGACTCTTCGCCTTGGTCTTCGTGTGGTCAATGTCGTTTGGCGCCAGATACAGCTGATAGTCGTGCGTGTCAGCTCTCCCACAGTACTCTGTCCCTCGATCAGTAAGGATGCGCAGTACATGTATACCCCTCTCTCCTCGAAGAACGGCAACACACGATCGTTCAACAGATCAGCAGCGTTGATCGGTTGCTTGGTAGTGTACAGCTTGGCAAACGCCACCGCGGAGTAGGTATCGATGAACGTCTGTTGGTAGATCCGCCCTACTCCCTTCGTCACACCGACATAGAACGTATCCTGTGCTCCCAGATATCCTACATGCTCAGTCTCGATCTCTCCGTGGGCGATCTTCTCTTCCTGCGCCTTCTCCAGCGCAAACCCGACAACGGCTTCTTCCACCTCCTCACCTACTCGATTCTTGATGTTCGGCTTTCTGTGACTCTTCTCCTTCAGCGCCTCCATCCCGCCTTCTTCGTATGCTTTCTTCACCCGGTAGAACGTGTCCCGGCTGTATCCCATCACCCGGCATGCCTCTGATACGTTCTTCAGATATGCTGCCAGGTCCAGTAAGTTCATCTTGGATTTGATAAGCTTTTGTTCGCAGTGGATGTCAGGAAGTAAGAACTAGTCACCTATGACGGTAAGATCGAGCGTATCTTCCCCAATATCCGTGGCCTCCCCGAGTTTCGCCAGTTCGTGACGAACGCAGTAGATATACTCATCGTATTCGAGCCGACAAGTACTTACTCCCGACGATTGGAGACGCTGTGCCGAACGAAGCATATCTCTTGTTGCCAGCTAAACCCGCGGGTGATTCCGCATCTTCGCCAGGTCGGACGAGGGAGATCGAAAACAGACAGCACGGACGCAGAGCTTCTTTATCGTTACGGGATCAAACGTGGGCACAGCAGTGAGCAAGTATGCGTTCTGGTTGCACGTGACCGTGGTGGGGCGACGGTGAATCATGTCCTGTCGGAGTTCTCCAAGGATACATTAGTAAATGTCCTCCAGCCTGTACTGGCTGAAGATACATTGTTGTGTTCTGATGGTCATCCAGTATACAAAGCGTTTGCTGCTGACAGAGGCGTGGTTCACAAGGTAGTGAATGTTAGCGCTGGTATTCGTGTTGTAGAGAAGGTCTTTCACATCCAGAATGTCAATGCCTATCACAGTCGTTTCAAGACATGGATACGACGGTTCAATGGTGTTGCAACGAAGTACCTGCCTAACTATCTCGGCTGGTATCGTTGGTTAGACGGTAATGCTAATGCGCTAAACCCTCAAGCTTGGTTCCTAACTGCAGTAGGGTCCTCTTGATCCATCATCACCAACAGCTATTAATGGTTGCAAAATTATTCTTACATCAGCCGGCATAGTGAGTTGTCGCTAAGAGGAAGAAGGAGCGTATCAAGGCGGGCTTTCTTTGCAGCGCTCGCAAGTGAGAGCGAACCGCTTTGGTCAA
>CAJVYM010000067.1 GCA_913009415.1 uncultured bacterium | reverse complement strand
CGGGTAGTTGACCTGCTCGGAGATATCCGGGAGATGACGATGATCTTTCCGGGAGAGAACACCGGTGGTAAGCCAACGATCCGGACCTCACTCAGTGCGCTGTCGCCTGAACAGCGAGAGCTCTACGCGGTCCTTGACCTAGATCGATACGTCGCCCGGTAGGTCATACAGGATTCGTGAGGTTTTCCCCGTAGAGATGCTGTGTTGCGAAATATACGCGGTAAAGTCGGGCTAGTTCAGGGGCAGGAGTGGTCGAGGTAAGCGGTTGATTTGGAGCGACAGCGCTGATCTCCGCTGCTGTAGCTGGAGCCGGCTCCTTGTGCTGTCCACAACCCGAAATGAGCAGTGCAACAAGGAGAATAATAACTATCACAGCAAACATACGGGATGTGGGGGTAACCCCACGTTCGCCTTGCACGTTGATGCCTCCTTCTACCGCGGCTTCCTTGAATTGAGAGCCCATTAATTGATAGAGTGCATGTAATCTGTGGGGAAATCCGGTCAAATGTATGGCAGAATTGTGAAGACGCTGTGCATGGACCCACCAGGAGCGGAGAACGTTACAGTTGGCATCGACATTGAGAGTTCTTGAAGTTCGTACGTTGATTTACTCGAGAGATAGTACTCTAAGCTGGACTGAGCACTGGTAGCAGCACCAGTCGATCAAACAGTATCTTGCGATGCAGTCATGCATGATTCTTCCCTTGTAAACTGACTACTGAAAGCTGAATGCCAGAGGTGGGAGTCGAACCCACACGACCCGAAGGCCACGGGATTTTGAGTCCCGCGCGTCTGCCAATTCCGCCACTCTGGCTTGATAGCGTGATTCTATCCGCTCTCAGTTGCTTCGTCAAAACATTCGGGGAAGGGGCTGGATGGAAGAGTGATGCGTAAAGGGGTGATGGGAGCAAGAAACGGAAGGGGCAAAGGGATTAAGGAGGCTCTTAGCGGCCTTTGCACCTTGAGCGAGGGGTAGCGAGCTGGCGCGAGGAAGTGTTGTACGTTGGGAACGGATATGTGCCTGAACTACCAATACTTCGCTCACTTCATGATGTGATCTGCCCACAGGGATTCGATGTCGTAGAAGTCACGCGCCTCTTTGGTGAATACGTGCACGACGATGTCCCCGTAGTCAAGGACTACCCAGCGCTGTTCGCTGACCCCTTCGCGGTGGAGCGGTTTGTGAGGGAGGTTGGAGCGCAGCGCGGAGATGATCGCTTTCACGTGCACTGGGTTCTCTCCCTCGGCGATGATGAAGTACTCGGTGGGAATCGGTGCGTCACGCAGGTCGATGACTACGCTGCGGTTGCCCTTCTTTTCGTCGATCAGGTTGAGGATCGTATCGAGTATCTGGTTTTCTCTATTCATTGATATCAAATCCTTTTCCGGCGATCAACAGGACGTCGGTTCCGTCCGGGATGTATGGTAGAAGGGCTTTGTAGTGTGTGGCCAGTTTGCCCGGTGAGACGATCACTGCGTCCGTTGATTGCGGAAGCGCGGCCTGCAGAATCTGTGCCTTTGTCGTGTCGGTCAGGGCAATGATGTAGGTTTTGTCATATCCGAACGTCTCGGCGTTGGCCACTTTGTTCACTTTGAAATCGCGCGCGCGCAGGTAATCGGCCGTCCTGCTTGCTACCATTCTGGCCCCGTTACCATTGAATACAGCGACTGTAACGTCACTTGAGGTAAGGATGTCCGTCCCGCGGATCAGGTGAGCGATCATGCGCTCCATTCCCACCACCTGTGGTTCGAGGAAGCTGATATCCCCGATCGTAACTGGAGTGCCGGGAATTGTCGCCATCTGGATATGCTGCATGTCCACTCCGTGCATGATCTTTGCTAGGTCATAGAGATCAACAAGGGACAGGTTTGTGTGCAGGTAAGGATTGATTGCGCGTACTAGCTTGCGCACACTTCCATAATCCTTGTTCTGGAAGCCCTTCTGCAGGATCGCGGCAAGGAGCTTCTGTTGCCTTCCTATCCTTCCCAAATCGCCCGTGTCTCCTCGGTAACGGACGTAGTCCAAAGCCGTCTTACCATCGAATGTTTGTGCGCCTGGCTTGATGTCGATATGGAGCGGAGGATTGGCACTCTCGTCGTCGTACTTCATCGCCTGATCCACGGTTATCGTCACGCCACCCAGTTTATCAACCAGATGTTCAAACCCGGCGTAGTCGAGCGTTATGTAGAATGGAACGTTGACTCCAAGCAGATTGGCGACAGCCTTACGGGCCTGCGTTGCTCCGCCCGTTGCATAGGCGGCATTCAGTTTGTGAAAGTTGCCATCGTCTAGCTTGACCCGCAAATCGCGCGGGATGGAAATCAGGACAACATCCTTGCTGGGCGACACGCTCAATAGCATCATCGTGTCGCTGCGACGCTTGTTCCCCGCCTTGTCCAGGCCCAATACCAGGATGTTTGCCCGCTTTCCCTGCGCCACCAAACGCCCGACGTGGCGTTGCGTGACGAGATACCAGCCGATGACGATCCCAATGACAACAACCACCGCACCCAGAGCAAACAGGATCTGTTTACGCATCGTTTTCCCCCTCAAAAGTGATCCTTAGACTTGACCCTATCACAACAAACTGAGAATGTCAACTGTGATCCTCCACGGCAGGTCGGTTTGCTGCCTTACAGCCCTCATGCTGAAGGGGTGCTGAAACGTTCGCCTTTAGTCAAGATCTGCTCATTATAGATACTGGTGGATTGAAGCGAAACGCGCTGCATCTACGCGCTCTTAGTGTGTGTGTCAGGCGTCTCACTCGTAAAGCTTTGGGTCTGTGATATCGCGTAGACCGTCGCCCAGCATGTTGAACGAGAGGACGGTTATTAGGATAGCGATTCCCGGGAAGATCGCCAGCCAATGAGATACGGCCAGTTGCTCCACTCCCGATCGGATCATATTCCCCCACGTGGGGGTGGGAGGGCTTACGCCCAGGCCGATAAAACTCAGATTGGCTTCCATGCGGATCGCTGTCGCTGTCCACAGCGTCCCCATGACCAGCACCTCGCCGAAGATGTTGGGAAGAATATGTCGGGTCAATAAGCGTGTGGAGCTCACCCCGAGCGCCCGCGCTGCTTCGACAAAGTCCTTTTCTCTCATCTCCAGGGTAGGAGCGTGGGCGATACGCACAAAACGGGGAATAAGGGCGATCGCGATCGCAAAGATGAGCTTACTTAAGCCACTTCCAAGCACAGCCATCACCACCAACCCGAGAATGAGCGTGGGAAAGGACATGAAAATATCGACACCACGCATGATCGTTGCTTCCAACTTCCCTCCCTGGAAGCCAGCGATCATCCCCAGGATCGTCCCAATGACCATGGCGATGAACACCGAGCTTACCGATACGGTCAGTGAGACACGCGATCCCCACAGGATACGTGACAGGACATCTCGACCGTAGACGTCGGTCCCCAACAGGTGTGAGTGGCTGGGCGCTGACAAACGATGGAATACGTCTTGCTCCAGAGGATCGGCCGGAGAGATGAGTGGGGCGAAGATGGCGACGATGGTGATCAGCAGGGCGACAATTGCCCCGATCAGTGCCGCCTTGTTCTTCATAAACGTGCGCAGAATCTTTCGTCGTCGATCCATTAGCTATACCGTATCCTGGGGTCGAAGAACACGTAAGAGATATCGGTGATCAGGTTGATCACCACCACAAACAATGCGTAGATCAGCATTACCGATTGCAGAGTAGCATAATCGCGCTGTTTCATCGCTCCAACCATTAGCTTTCCCAAGCCGGGACGGGAGAAGACGATCTCCGTCATCACGGAGCTACCCAGAAGGACAATCGAGTATACCCCGATGATCGAGGCGATGGGGATGATCGAATTACGCAACGCGTGTCCGTAAATGACCACCCTCTCCGACAACCCCTTTGCGCGTGCGGTGCGCACGTAATCGTCCTGAAGGACGTTGAGAAAGGACGAGCGCGTCATACGGGTGATGTAGGCCATCATGATTATTCCCAGAGTGATCGCGGGCAGAGTCAAATACCTGATATTGCTTGCGAAATTGAGAAGGTCCCCTCCTCCCACGCTAGGAAAGATTCGCCATTTAATAGAAAACAAAAGCATTAATAAAATTCCCATATAAAATGCAGGCAAAGAAAGGCCAGTCAACGAGGCCGCCCGCCCGATGTAATCGATGAGATGATTCCTCTTAAGAGCGGTGATGATCCCGATCGGGATACCGAGCATCGTTCCCAAGAGAATGCCGACAAAGGTCAACTCTAACGTGTAAGGAAGCGCTGCCGCCACCTGTCTTGCCACCGGCTCGTTGGTGATCAACGAGGACCCGAGATTGCCGTGAACGAACTCGTACAAAGAGTCGCCGTATTGGACCCACAGTGGTTTATTCAGGCCCATCTTGTCCCGCAAGGCTTGCACGGCTTCCTGCGAGGCGTAGTCGCCGAGGGCGGCGACGGCAGGGTCGCCAGGAGCAACACGCACCAGCAGGAAGACAAGGGTGAAGACGGCAAGCATGATAGGAACTGCAAGTATAATGCGACGCACGATATACGAGATCATCGGTTCGGGTTCTTTCCCTTATCCTTGAAAAGTGGACGCGGGCCACATTGGGGTAGCCCGCATCCGTTAGATGCTATTTGTGTGTCTTCTCGGTTATCTCTGGGTAGAGCGCGAGGCTCGACTTAAGATCATACCCATAGTTCACCGATTCATTACGAGCGAACACAAACTGAAGGATGTAAAGAGGATAAGACGCAACGTCATCCAGAAGCTTCAGTTGTGCTGTCTTCCACATCATTGCCTGAACCGCGGGATTGAGTTCCGCGCGTGCGGCATCGATCAGCCAATCGATTCCCGTGTAATGTGAGAAATTCGTATCCGGCTTGCTACCGGTGACAACAATCGACGCCGAATCGTAGAACCTTGTGAGGAACACGTCGGCGTTCGGGCGCATGCAGATGTACAGGACGATCGGGTTGACATCCTTGCGGATCATCGCATGATAGGTCGGGTGGTCGACTACCTGCAGATCAAGGTTGATCCCGATCTTCTTGAGCTGGGATTGAATGTTGACGAACGGCTGCTTGTAGCTTGCTCGTTCGGAAATTACTTCCTTGATCGAGAAGCCATTGGGATAGCCTGCTTCTGCGAGGAGTTCCTTTGCCTTCGTCAGATTGACTTGGTAAAGGAGGCCGGCATTTGCCACCTCGTCCTTGGTTAGGCCACCGGCAAGAGTGGGCGGAACTGCTGAGTACAGCGGAGTCGCCACGTCACCACCGATGAACGCCACAAGCTCATTGCGACTAATCGCGTAGGCTATCGCTCGGCGAACGCGGATGTCCTTCAGAGGACCGGAGGTGACGTTCAGATGAACGGTTACCGTCTCTCCCGGGCCGAAGACATCGACGATGGTATCCGGCACGGACTTCATCGCGTTGACCCACAGCTGTTCTCTGACTCCTTCGATTACATCGAGTTCTCCCGTCTCCAGACCGGCCTTGCGGCTGTTAACGTCGGGCATGTACCAGACCTCGACCCGATCCAACAGAGGCGCGCCGCGGAAGTACTTGCTGTTAGCGACCAGGATGACCTTTTGCATGGGAGCATAGGACTGGAACATAAACGGCCCGGTCCCCACCGGATGCGTCTTGAATCTGTCGCCCAGATCTTCTGCCGCCTTCTTGCTGACGATGAATCCTCCCGCGTAGTTTGCTACCTTGGGGAGAAACAGCGCCGGCGAGAGGGCGTTCTGCGTCGTAACCTTCACCGTATACTTGTCGACCGCGGTGAAGGTGAATCCTGTGTACCCACCGGCATAGGCCGATGTCTTTGGATTCGCCGCTCGATTTAGAGAGTAGACAACATCATCGGCGGTCATTTCATAGCCAGGATTGCCGTTCCACGGTTGGAACATCACTCCTTTGCGTAGATGAAAGGTCCACGTTAGCCCGTCGGCGGAAACATCGTAGCTTGTCGCCAGGTCAGGCTCAAACTGGCTGATGTCCCCCGGTTTATAGCGGACAAGCCCGTTGAACACCATGTCTACCACAGCACGATCCATCGTCGCCGCAGCGTAGTCCGGATCGAGGGTCTTAAGATCCGCGGCATCAAATGCGATGCGCAGAGTCTTATTAGCTGATGCAGCCCATGTTCCAACAGCAAGAGCGCCAACTACCAGACAGACGAGTAACCCACTGATTATCAACTTGCGATACATATCCCACCTCCTTTAAGATTTGCTTGCTCAGGGCAAGCAACAAACAAAGTTACATACAATGTTACGTAAGCATCACCTCCTTCATTATTTATTGTTAATATCCCAACTACCTTTTACCATAGCGAGAATGGACAACAAAGTCAACAGGCAGAACAAATAATGAGCATATGTCCACATCATAACATATATAATAGGAACAACGCTATTTTACTGGCTTAATGATTCAAACACGCACCTCGCTCAACCGCTGACTCAAGGAGCCAGAGCGCCCAGAGAAAGTAGTCTACCATATGGGCAGGCGTTCGACAGTGAATGGTACATATCGCGGGGTTGAGTGACGTAATCACGGGCGTTGCGCTGCTAAAACGTTGTATTCGGTCCGAAACGTGTTGTACACGGATTGTGTGTTATTCTTGATATGGATGGGGCCCATGTGTATAATGTTGAACATGTACATCCGTGAAGTTACGTCAGCAAGGAAGCATGGCCCTGACGCTGTCTACCTGCAGTTGGTAGAAGGCTACCGCGACAGGGAAACAGGGAAGGTCAAGATTCAGATCCTCCATTCCTTCGGGCGTAAAGACAAGCTCGATCTCGAACAGATCCACCGCTTAGCCGACCAACTGTGCGGTTACCTGAACCCGGAGGATCAACCCGATCTTCTCTACAGGCATTGAGGTCACGCACAGCTGGGACTACGGTGGTCCCTACCTGTTGGATGCACTCTGGCACGAGCTGGAACTCGACCGGTTCTTCCTTGGGGGGTGTAGTAAGTTCCTCTCCGGATACTACACCCCCCGAGATGCATTGGCCGAGCGTGCCTTTGAGCAGCCGGTGGAACGAGCGCTGTTCGCCTTGGTGGCGCAACGAGCACTCGCTCCCGCCTCCAAGCTGGCCTGCACGCGTTGGGCCGGGGGTCGGGCCTGGATCCCGGGACTGGAGAACGGAGGAGAGGGCTTCGCACCGCAGCACTTCTACCGAGCGATGGACTTTCTGTCTGCAGCCATGCCTGAATTACAGCAGCACCTCTACTTCCAGGTGACCGATCTGTTGAACGCGGATGTATCGGTACTGTTCTACGACACTACCAGTGTAAGCTTCTACCTGGACGAGGACGATCCTTCTGAAGAAGGCGAGGGAGGACGACAAGGGCCACGCCGCTATGGTCTCTCCAAGAAGAAGCGACCCGACCTACCACAGATTGTGGTGGCACTGGCGGTCAATCGAGACGGTCTACCGATACGACACTGGGTCTTCCCCGGTAATCAGACTGACAAAACGACTGTAGAACGGGTGACGACAGACCTGCGAGGACTACGTCCCCGACGGTTTCTGTTTGTGGGAGACCGCGGTTTTGTGAGCCAGAAGAACCTGGACTACCTGGAGTCCAGGCGCCTGCCGT
The DNA here is from genome assembly GCA_913009415.1 of uncultured bacterium. Lineage (GTDB taxonomy): Bacteria > Bipolaricaulota > Bipolaricaulia > UBA7950 > UBA9294 > M55B144. The sequence continues at coordinate 4,918 of CAJVYM010000067.1, read as the reverse complement.
ATCTACTTGGTGCTCGACTACGGAGCGACAGGGTAGTGGATGAAGCGGTCCTCTCCCTGCGTGGACGCTACCGGCCAGTGAACGAGGGTCTCGGCGTCAAGGAGACAACCGTAACCGAGGGAGGACGCATGATCCGTTACCTTCTGTGCCACAATGAGGCACGCGCGGCACGTGATGCGCGGGTGCGTGCTGAGATCGTGGCCACCCTGGAAGCAGAGTTGGCAAGATCTCGGGTCAAACAGCGGCACACCCGGAAGGGTTACCATCTGCTGAGCCAGCCCGGGTATGCCCGCTACCTGAAAGAACTGAAGGGCGGCGGTCTCCGCCTCGACCGGGCAAAGATCCGTCGGGAAGCGCGCCTCGATGGGAAGACCGTTCTCATGACGAACGACCTCAAGCTTCCGGCCGCGGAGCTGGTACAAGGCTACCACGACCTGTGGCTTGTCGAGCGTGCCTTCCGCTCGATGAAGAGTATCCTGGAGATTGAACCGGTCTACCATCGGACCCCAGAGCGCATCACCTCCCATGTCCACCTGTGTGTGTTGGCCTACCTACTGACGCGGTTGGTGGAGAACCGGACGGGTGAGTCCTGGGAGTTGGCCCGGGAACGACTACATCAGATTTCTTTAACTGGGCTCAAGACCGAGCGGGCGACCGTGCTCAAGACCAAGGAACTGAACGCGGACGAGAGAAGTTTTTTGAATAGATGCGGGGTGGATGCACCACCCAAAGTACTAGCAATCACATAGCCGAATGCACTTTCCTGAGTTTTGCTCCTCGACACAAGTGTTGTACACACGCAGTTTGCCTCATCGCCTAAACCCCTCTATCTATGCCCACTTACGCGATCCGTGTGCGAACACACTGTCGAACGCCTGCTTTGTTTCCGCCCCATTGATCGCTATCGTAGTTATCTTCCCGCTTGTCTCAAGTCTACTTCCCTCTAAAGAATATTTGGCAAGACGTCTAAAAAGTGTTAGTATAGTTTTAGACAGATTTGCGACAGTACTATACAAGGAGGGATATGATGCAAGAAAGGTCACCATTAGCGGTATTGCTTCTCCCGTTTGTCACACTAGGCATATATTCGATCTACTGGCTGGTGACAACGAAGACCGAAATGGTCGGAAAGGGGGCGGATATTCCTACAGCGTGGTTGTTAATAGTGCCCATTGCGAATATCTTGTGGTATTGGAAGTACAGTGAGGGTGTAGAAAAAGTCACCAACAGTCAGACCAGCGCGGGAGTAGCTTTTCTTCTGCTTTTCCTGCTTCCCATTATTGGGCCGGCAATAGTTCAGGCAACCCTCAACAAAGTAGCTGCGTGAGGAATCTTGCAGTCCCCCAACAGGCTGTTGAAATGGCATTTCTTGGAGTTATTTCACGGCGAACAAGGTTATGAACAGACCAACGCAGAAGGAGATTCTTGATAAGCCCGGTGTGTACATTCCATAGAATAAAATGCTGGAAAACCTGACGCGTACGAGGGAAGAGAGAAACGCCGCGTTGTGTAATGCACTTCAGTAATTCCTTTCTCTTCATCTATTCCCACCAACGCTTGCTCCCGAACATCATGCGTTGCTTGACACTCAACACCTACTGGCCCTCCCATGCGCCATGGAGGAGCTAAATCTGCCTCAACGTTGGCACAACTTATCAATCTGCATTCTAGCGGCTCTGGCTTTACAGGACAACAGCATCGGATGGATTAATACCCTTTCGATCAGGCGCCATTCCTGTTTGAAGACCACTCTGATCACGAATGACACGAGTCTGCCAAGTGTCACTAACACTGCTCTCTGTACAGCCGATGGACTTCACCTTGCCTCTTCATTCCTGGGATTCGTGATATCTCTCATCGTTCCGAGTTCCGCATTCTCCGTTTCTAATCTCTCGCCTGCTCACTAGCGCTCGCTCAAGCACGCGAAGGCCGCAAAGGAAGACAACAAAGCGGTATTTTCTCGTCATTCCGGTTCCGCAGACCCTTGGCCTGCCTGGCGTGAGATAGTGCTTTTCGTTCCGAGTTCCGCATCCCACGTTCTGAGTTCTATTTTTTCCTTGGCGCCCTTTGCGCCCTGTCTATCAAAGCACACTGCCTGACAGGCCTTTGCGTGAGGGCGTTCTTTTCGTTCCCCGTTCCGAGTTCCGAGTTCCCCTCTTCTGTCCGTTATCCCGTTCTGCTTGTCGCTTTCCGGTAATCGCGCTATACTCCTTGCGATACGTGCAAATAGCGTATCAGGAACTAAAGGTGACACCCTGGGAACGTAGCATCCGCTTATCTGCTTGGCTGCTTCCCTCGCTAACTTGAGGACATCAGCAACGGAAGGGCAGGATTCAGCGAGTAAGCTTGATGCACATCAGACCAGGTAGCATAGACGATACAAGGATGCGAGAACGTGTCACAAACAAGCCGCAAGACAGAACACAAGAGCGCTCCCGGGTATCGTCCCAGGGGCGTTTTGTTTTTTGGGGGCAATCACAAACAGGCTTCGGAAGAAACCGAAGGAGGTGAGGTTCGATGTGTAGTGAAACTGCATCGCCTCTTCCAGAAGAGAATCCCGCACAGCCTGTGCGAGAAACGGAACATGGCGCAATGACTGCTATTCCACAGGGCTATTCGGACCTACTTCAGGACGTCAAACGCAGGGTGGCTCAGGCTCGAGTGCGAGCCACGGTTTCTGTCAACCGAGAACTCGTCATGCTCTACTGGGATATCGGTTGGCTCATCATTCAGAGGCAGGAAGAGGAGGGTTGGGGGGCATCCGTTATTGAACGTCTTTCGCGAGACTTGCAGGCTGCTTTGCCTGATGCTCGAGGGTTTTCGATGAGCAACATCTGGCGAAAGCGTGCGTTCTGTCTTGCATATCCCCCTTCGCGTGAACATCTCGCACAGCCTGTGCGAGAAAGCTCCGCCAGAGTTCTGCCAGAGCCTGTGGCAGAAATCCCATGGGGACACAACGTAGTACTCGTCGAGAAGGTGAAGGAGCCGCAAAGCCGCCTGTGGTACGCGGCACAAACCATCGAGCACGGCTGGTCTCGCGCTGTTCTCGTCCATCAGATCGAGTCCAATTTGTACGAGCGCCAAGGTCGGGTGCTCACCAATTTCGAGCGAGCATTGCCCGCTCCTGCCCAAATGTTTGTTCGAAGATCACGCTCGCCGCACGTCTGTGTCGCGTGCTTGTACGGGAATGTGTAACGTTATAAACTAATAGCCATGTGTGAAAGAGATCGTCAGGAACGAACATAAGGATGTGTGCTTTGAATAGAACGCACCGGACGAGAAGCGGTGATCGATGAGCACCGATACCACTTTCTTCACCAATGAGCCCTCTGTGACATTGCTCGATCAGTTCAAGAAAACGATGCGATCGTCGTGTTATTTTGACATACGTGATGATAAAAGATGGGGATCCTTAAGTCATGAGTAAATACCGGTTGTATGTGGATGAAGTTGGTAATCCAGATCTAGAAAGTTCCGATAATCTGAATCATCGCTTTCTCAGCCTCACTGGAGTAATCATTGATCTTGATTACGTGAGAGAGACTCTACATCCTGAAATGGAGGCACTAAAAGCCAAATACTTCAGTTCCCATCCGGACGAACCGGGCATTCTTCACCGCAAAGAGCTGCTGAATGCCAGGCCTCCTTTCCAAGCATTGAAAGACCAGAAGGTAAGAAACAACTTTGACAAAGACTTGCTGAATCACCTAAAACAGTGGGAATACACGGTAATCACAGTCTGCCTCGACAAGAAAAAGCACCGGGATACGTACGTGACGTGGCGTTATGATCCCTATCATTATTGCTTGAGAATTTTATTAGAGCGCTTCAATTTTTGGCTAAATCGTCATAACACGAGGGGCGATACTATGGCAGAGTCGCGGGGCGGGAAAGAAGACCTACGGCTCAAGAACTCATTTCATCGCCTTTGGGAACAGGGAACGGAATTTGTCAAGCCGGAACAGTTCCAGGAATCCTTTACAAGTCGGCAATTAAAGGTTAAACCGAAGTCAGCCAATGTGAGTGGCCTTCAACTGGCAGATATAATTGCGCATCCTAGTCGTGCTGAAATCCTGGATGAAAATGACTTTCTTGGACGACCTCTTGCTCCTTTTGCCAGACAGATTATCGAAATCCTGCAGCAGAAGTATGATCAACAGGGAGGGCGAGTTTTTGGCAAGAAATTTCTATAGGCAAGAAAAGAAAGGCCCTTGCGGGCCCGATGGCTTACGCCATCCACCTCCGGAAATCCGGATTGATGTTAATATACATCTGGTGGGGGATAATGTCAAGGAAAACGGGGAGGATTAGTTCCAAGACTGGAAGATCTCTAATGGCTTGGAATAAGGATGAAAAGATGAGGTGATCTATGAACACTGATACCACTGGGAGATGCGAACCGTGAGGCCGTCGGCGTTGGACAGAGTACCAATTGTCGCGAACGATGCTTCCCGTGTGGCTGTTTGGCAAACCAATCGCGTAACAAGCGATTCTTATGGTTGATCAACCCGTGTTGCTTGATCCTGGTGAATCAACTGAAATGGCCTTTGCTGTGTATCACGACTAAAGGGGCACGTGCGTGGAAGGGTCAATAGGGCCCAAGAAGGTAGCGAACGGTGACAAGAGCTAGCCAAGAAAGATCTGAGCCAAGTAGATCCTATCGTAGGTTCGAAGGAGTCATCTTACGAAGTCACCATCTTGTCTCGCTTTATGAGCTTCTCAAACTGCGCTTAGGATCCTCCGACCCATCGCTTGATTTCTCAGATCTGCTCAGAGCAGCGATTGTGATCGCTGTTGCTGGTATGGATGCCTACTTCACGGACGTCTTTGCTGAAAGACTGGTCCCATTCCTTAAAAAGAAGGGAACAACCGAAGGATTGGCCAATCTACTTGAAGAATCTGGGATGGACGTTGAAAT
>CAJVYM010000066.1 GCA_913009415.1 uncultured bacterium | reverse complement strand
ACCCGTCCTTGCGGTACCCTGCGTAAAACCCCTGCAGCTGATCACGCCGGTCCAACAGGTCCACTGTCTCTCCCACAAACCGCGCCAGACTGTCGTCCTTCACCCACTCCACAATCGATGCCGGCAGTAGATACAGCTGTTGTTCATCGTATGTTAGAAAGTTGTATGCCATCTCACGTCCCTCAACACGATTAGATGTATCCAGTATATTCATCCGTTACTAGAGAGGCAAGTTGGTTTGTCGGACAGGCTCATCAATAAGGAGGATGATCACTTCTTATTTTAGAACTCTCAAAAGCTCAACAGCAAATCACGATACTGCTTGATAACCCGTCAGCAAGAAGTCTTCCCCGAGCCTTGTGATGTCAACGTCGCAAAGCCGGAGCGCGTCGGCGACCTGAGCGACACCGACGCCGCCGACCGCGGGGACGGCATCGCGGCCACCAATGATCAGCGGAGCGATGAAGAATGCGACCTTGTCCACCAGTCCTTCTTCCAAGAACGTTGCTGCTGTCTCTCCGCCTCCTTCGATAAGGAGGGAGTCGAGGTTCTCTTTTCCAATTCTTTCGAGAAGTGCCCGCAGATCGACCCTATTGTTGTCGCTCGGGAGGCGCCAGACCTCTACTCCACGGGCGCGAAGCTTCGCTTCCGTTTCCTCCGGCATCGATGCGGTGGCGACGATCGTTCGGCCTGGCGCAGCGAACATCTGCGCATCGAGCGGAACACGACCACGGCCGTCGAGGACGATCCTGACCGGATTTGGCCCTTCGACGTGGCGAACGGTGAGGAGCGGATCATCGTTGATCACTGTGTTTGCTCCAGCGAGTATCGCAGCAAATTTTCTTCGCAGGCGGTGGACCTCAATCCGAGATTCCTCTCCACTGATCCATTTTGAGTCACCGCTGCGCGTAGCGATCTTACCATCGAGGCTCTGCGCCAGTTTGAGCTGGACGAACGGTAGGCCTGTCTCGATGTACTTGAAGAAGATCTCGTTTTCTCGTTGTGCCTCGTCCTCCAGAACGCCCTCAGTCACTTTAATCCCAGCATCGCGCATCTTCTCGATCCCGTGACCATTCACGAGCGGATTAGGATCGCGGCAGGCGACAACAGCGCGAGTGATCCCGGCGCGAATGATCAGATCGGCACACGGTGGGGTCTTTCCATAGTGCGAACAGGGCTCGAGTGTTACGTAAACCGTTCCCCCGCGTGCTTGTTCACCAGCCTTTTCTAGAGCGAACACCTCGGCGTGCGGCCCGCCGAACTTATGATGATAACCTTGCCCGACAATCTTTTCGTCCTTGACCACAACTGCACCGACAATTGGATTGGGGTTCGTCCAGCCCTCACCCTTGTGCGCCAGTTGAAGAGCAAGGCGCATGTAGTGCTCATCGATCGAGTTCGCGGGGTTCGTAGAGTTTGTTGGGTTCGTAGAATTCATTGAGTTCATTGGGTCTGTTAAGTTCATAGGAGGTTACCTCCAAGCGGGGAAACGGTTTGGACGTGCAACGTTGGTGCAGGAACGAAAACGTCGGAGACAAGCTCCGACGCTACGTAACGTCGCACCTTGTGTGCGATGTTGCCCTCGATACGACGCGCATCAACTGCCAGCACTATCGGGTTCGTGGGGTTCATGGAGTTCGTTGGGTTCGTAGGGTTCATGGAGTCAACTGGCAGCGGCGATTAGGGCGCGCATCGCGGCGATGCGATCCGAATGTTTGAAGATCGCCGAGCCAGCGACGATTAGCTCCGCTCCCGCATCGACCACATCTTTTACATTGGTATCGTTGATACCGCCGTCGACCGAGATCATCACTTTCCGCTCCCCGATCTCCTCTTTGAGTTTGCCGATCCGTTCCACTGCCTCGAGCATGAACGCCTGCCCACCGAACCCCGGCTCGACGCTCATCACTAGCACAAGGTCGACGAGGTCAAGGTAGGGGAATACAGCGGTGATCGGGGTGATCGGGCGAAGTGAGATCCCGACCTTGCATCCCAATTCGCGGATTTGATCGTTCGTTCGAAACGGCTCGTCCTTTGATTCGATGTGAAAGGTGATGATATCCTGCGCGGTCACCGTAAACCGTGGGGCGTATTGAACCGGATAGTCGATCATCAGGTGAATGTCAAACGGCTTCTCCAAACCCACTCGCAGGGAGTTGACCACCGGTGGGCCAATCGTCAGGTTGGGAACGAAGTGGCCGTCCATCACATCGATATGAAAGTATTCAGCGAGCGGCTCGACCTGGCGCGCCTCAGCGCGCAGGTTCCCAAAGTCGGCGGAGAGGATGGACGGTGCAAGTTTCATCGTCGCCTGTTGAACGACAGGAGCATCAAGAGCTGCAACGCGGCCATCGCAGCCGCAGCGACATAGGTCAGTGCCGCGGCAAAGAGGACCTCCTTTACACCTCCGATCTCCTCATCGTTCATCAGCCCGCTCTGCCGCAGGCTGGCCACCGCGCGGCGGCTGGCATCAAATTCGACCGGTAGGGTGATAAGTGTGAACAGAACAGCCGCGGAAAAGGCGAAGATACCAATAGTGATGAACGACTGGCTGCGGAAGATCAATCCAATAAAGAACAGGGGAAAGGCCAACTGGGAACCGATGTTTGCTATGGGCACGATTGCCGTGCGTAAGGATAGTGGTTTGTAGTCACGCGCATGCTGGATGGCGTGTCCGGCTTCATGCGCCGCAACCCCGACCGCGGCTACCGACGTCGAGTCGGCCGCGGAGAGGTGAAGGATCTTCTTACGTGGATCGTAGTTGTCAGCAAGCGGCCCTTTCGCCGCGCCGATGGTAACGTCTGTGATCCCATTCCCCTCAAGAATCCGTTGCGCCATCTGCCCCGCCGTGATTCGCTGCGCGGTTTCCACGCGCGAGTAGCGCGTGTAGGTAGAGCGCACCTTGTACTGTGCGTAGATCGCTAGTGCCAGCGCCGGAAGAAGAATTAAAAAGCTCGGTCCCATAAGGAACGGAAGTCCCCACCACATTATTCTGATCCCTCCTCATTATTTTTGTCACCTGCGAGTATACGCCGATGCAAGAAAGCCGGCAACCCGGTACGCAACAAGAGGGCGATCCCTCCAGCGGCACATGTCGCACCAGCGATGTCGGCCAGCCAATCGAGGATGCTCGCCTCGCGCGTTAAGACGAAGATCTGGTGGAATTCATCGCTCCCGGCATAAAAGGCAGTTAACAGGAACGCGGCCATAAACCGCTGCCGACGGAAGGCTTTCCAGGAAAGGAGGTAGAAGAGGCCGAATTCCAGGAAGTGAAGGATCTTGTCCCCTCCCTGAAAACGCAACAGCGGTCGACCACCGCTCATCGTCATGCTGGATATAGCGAAGACAAGCGATGCATAGATAACGAGAACCACGATCCACGCTATCCGCCTCTTGTTCATCCGCCCGTCCTTCCTTGAAGTTGATAGAGTTAGTGACTGAACGATCGGATGATTCCAAGATCGTAAAGCCGAATCACTCGATCTCTCAATCGGCAAAGCGCTCAGTTTTGAGGAAGAGAGGGCCGATAAGCCGGATTCTGTCGTGAGGGACCATTCAACTGATGCGGCCTACCCGAGGGCTCGGACGGGCCGTCCTCGTGCGCCCTCTTACTTGGCCTTGCTCCGATCAGGGTTTACCGAGCCGGTCCGGTCGCCCGCACCGCTGGTGGTCTCTTACACCACCGTTTCACCCTTGCCTGTGCCCGAAGGCCATCGGCGGTCTGCTCTCTGCTGCACTTTCCCTGAGGTCGCCCCCGCTGGGATTTCCCCAGTGATCTGCCCTACGGAGTCCGGACTTTCCTCAGAGGTAAGATCCAAATGGATCAGCCTCCGCGGCCCCTTGTCCCTCTCTTCCTCGTCACAGTGCGCGTGTAGCCGCAATGACGACAGTAGTATACAACATCTTCGCCCCCGTACGATCGAAAACTCGGGCGGATACGTCGATGCAGAACGTGACCACAGCGTGGACAGATGCGCCGACTGACAAAGAGGGCGGAAAGGCCTACGCCAATGATGATAAGGACTATGAATAAGGCCCGATTCGCACCCGCCTTCGCCCCCGTTTCTCGCGAGGGGAGTGCATCGATCTTGTTGTCTAAGACCGCAAACAGCGCGACCATCGCCTCTTCGATGCGACGGTGCAGAACGAGATCGCTCACCCCTGCCTCCAATTGTGCAGAAAGGCCCGGGTGAGCACGCGCTACCAGTTCTCCCCCCAGCACCTTGACCTCCCAGTTTCTACCTTTCTTGAGGAACACGGCAAGGAGAGTGTTGCCACGGGCAAGCCCCCAACTGTCGAGAATGGCGTAGGCATACTGATCGATGGTGTCGTAGGGATTGTCCCAGGAGGCGAGGATGGTAACGTCTATTCCGTAACGTGACTTGGCAGCAGAGATGAGGGTGTTTATCCGTTCGCGGCCGTGGCGATCGAGAACGTTTCCGTAGTCATTCAACGCCCCGATGGGCAGAGGCAGAGCGCTGGCGATGGCCGAAAAGAGAATGATTGAGATCGATGCCCAGAGGAGAGAGCTCTTCACCGAGCATAAAGTATGCGCGAGCAGTTTTCGCACGTCACAATCTCCATGCCGTCGCGTGCGCGTTCAACCGTGGTTCCGCTCACCGTGAGTTTGCATCCGCTGCATGTCCCTTTTTCTATCGGGACAACAGGGTCGTCGAACTTCACGTGCAGGTGGTCATACTGCTGCACTGTGTGGCGCGGAAGGACTGCGACAATCCGTGCGCGCTTCTCTTTCCAGTCATCAAGTTCCCGCCGTAATTGCTCAATGTGGACGTCTATCTTGGCCATCTCCGAGTCCAGATCGACCTCGCGAGCGGCAAGGTTTTCCACTTCACGCGCGTGCTGCGCCGTTGTCTCCTCGATCTCGTCCATCAGATGCAGCGCCTTGTCCTCCATCTCCCCGATTCGGATTCGCTGGTTGCTGATCTTCATGCGCAGCGCTTCCATTTCCTTGAAGCTGATGATTCCGGTATCGAGCTGGTCTTGATATTCGCGGATCTGATCGTCGAGCTTATCCACCTCAAGGTTCATCATGCGGCTGTTGTGCTTCAGGGTTTCCAGATGCTCTTGCAGCTTCTCCACAGCTGATCTTTCCTGCTCGGCCTTGTGTCGCAGCTGCTCCTTCTGCGACTCCAGGCCCTTGATACGCGAAGCGAGATCACCTCGCTGATGATCTATCTGCTGCAGCTCGATCAGCTGCATGATGGCATCGTTCACAGCTCCTCCTTAATAAAGACCATGTGCCCGGACTATAAGATGATGTTCGGCGCAACGCAAGTTAAGACCTCTTTATCGGCATCTCATAGACACGCCATGTCTTGTAGCGATGTCCCCCCATGAATTCTGAGGCCCGCAGGATGAGGTCGTTATCCTCAAGGAGCATGGACGGTTCACACGTCTTATAACCGTGTTTCAAAGCGTAGGACAATACTTCGTGGTAGAGGACCGCATCCACCCCCAACTTACGGAACTGCGGACGGATTCCGAAGAACATGAGCCGGATGCGGGGGATGTGGCGACGCGTACGCAAGAGGCGTACAACGCGCACAGCGTCCGTGTCGCGCCACCAGCTCCAGCGCGGGCGAAATGGAACGTTAGGGTCCGGGAGCGCCCCCAGCACTGCCGCGAGATCACCGTCGACGTAGGCGAAGCGGAGCAGGCCAGGATCGGCGACCAGTTTCAGGCTGTCGGCCATCGCTGCCGCCTCGGAGTCAGTGAGCGGGAGAAAACCCCAGTTGTCCGCCCAGGCTTCGTTGTAGATCTTGACAATCTTGTCGACCTCGGGGCGCACCTTGGAAAGATCGATCATTCGCGTCTCGATCTGCCGCCGCGCACGCACGCCATCTACGATTCTTTGCAGCCGCTCGTCCGGACCATCCGTGATGTTGATCATGTAAGCGTGGTAATCCTTGGCCTTGGCAAATCCATATCGCTCCAGGAACTCCCCGTAGTACGGAGGGTTGTGCGTGAGTTCTACAGTCGGCGGCGTCTTGAAGCCATCTATTAGAACAGCCTGTTGTGATTCATGTGTTGCCGTCGAGTATCCTCCCGGACCGCGCATGATCTCCATTCCCCTCTCTGCCAGCCAATCACGGGCACTGTCGAGAAGGAGGCGAGCAACTTCATAGTCCTCGACCGTGTCGAAGAACCCAAAAAAACCGATGCGTGCGTTGTAGCGATCGTTGAAACGATGATTCACTGCCGCTGAAATCCTGCCCAGGAGGACACTTCCGTTTCGCACAAGGAAGTGAGTCACTTCAGCATTTCGGTGATAGGGATGGGCGGGCGTAAGCAATCCTGTGATCCGCAAGATACGGCTTCCCAACATGTCCGCGCGCAACGGAGGGATCCAGTTTGGGTCGCCTCGATGGATCCGCCAGGGGACGTTGACGAACTGTCGCATACGGCGATCCCCCAATGGTAGCTCTTCGACCGACAGGTGCGTGCTTGTTGTTCCTCTGTTTCTCATTCTTACATTATGCACAACAGGCCCTCAGAATGAAACATGGACCCCGGGGATCCATGTTGATCTTTTGGGCTATTTGCGTTATCTCATAGGTACGATGAACGACGAAAACGTATGGATCAAGCTGTGGAGGATTGTCCAAGAAGAGAGTGGCGTGTCCAGGCGCAAGGCACAGAACCTCATCGCAGGCGGCGAGGTGGATGTAAACGGGGTGGCTGTGCGCGATCCATTCTCCCCCGTAGTGAGAGGAAGCGTCTCCTCTCTGCGACTGCGCGGGCATCCTCTTTCCCTTGAGGCGCCCCAGCCACGCGTATATCGCTACAATAAGGAGGCGGGTGTCCTGTGCAGCCACGATGACCCGCACTGCGGCAATACGCTCGGTCGCATCCTACGCGGCGAGGGGTTCATCGGCTACACGTGGGCAGGGAGGCTCGATCAGGACGCGGAAGGGCTTATTCTGCTGACAAACGATGGGAAAATCGTGCAACGCTTGACCCATCCAAGCTATCGCGTGCGCAAGGTGTATCACGTCTGGCTCACTCGCTTTCCGAAGGCCCAGGAGATGCGTAAGATCTACGTCGCAATGCGCCGTGGAATAACAGACGACAATCAATTGCTGCGCATCACGAATGCAGAGACCACCGGCCGACCGCCGCACGCAGTTGTCACCATCGCCGAAGGCCGCAAGCACGAGATAAAGCGATTATTCTCCCATTTTGGGCTGCAAGTGATCCGCCTGCGGCGCGTCGCCCTCGGTCCCATCACGCTTGGAAACATCAAGCCGGGGGGCATCGTTCGCCTCGACAAGGCTGAGATCGCCAAGTTAAACGAGTTCGTTAACGGGCTTTCTCCCACTGCCGGTGGTGAACGGCGAAGCGCTGGCCTATAATCACCATCATGCGCCTGGCACTTGCACAGATCGATCCCACCGTCGGTGCGATCGACGAAAACCTAAGCCTCATCCTGTCCCACATCGAGCGGGCGAAGAGATCGAAGTGTGATCTTGTTGTCTTCCCCGAGCTCGCTGTCTGCGGGTATTCACCGCTCGACCTGCTGTGGCGACGGGGCTTCGTCGATAAGATGCAGGAAGCACAGGAGGAGATCGCTCAAGCATCGACTGGAATCGGGGTGATCGTCGGAGGCATCACGGCGCAGCATCATCACGATGGAGGAAACCTCTCAGACCCATCGTCAGTCTCCGATGGTGCGGGGACCGATCTGTTCAATTGCGCTTTATTCTTCTCGGATGGATCACTCATAGCGAGCATCCCCAAGCTGAACCTCCCAACGTTTGACGTGTACAGCGAGAGGCGCTATTTCACGCCCGGCCCGGGTGCACAGGTGATCGACTTTCGCGGAAAGTCGATCGGGATCAACGTCTGTGAGGACCTGTGGGTCGACGACGGTCCGACGGATGCGCAGGCGAGCCTGGGAGCGGAATGGATCATCAATATCTCGGCATCCCCGTTCTTCGTCGGTAAGGGAGAGGTGAGACGGCGTCTCGCAGCCCGTCGAGCGCGGGAGAACGGGGTCACTCTCTTCTACGTCAACCTTGTCGGCGGACAAGACGATGTCATCTTCGATGGCGGTAGCTTTGTCACCGGCCCAAACGGCGATCTTCTCTACCAGGCACCACCTTTCGTCGAGGGGTTGTTCATAGTCGACACTGACCGGGCCACGCGTATACTGCCTGTAAAACAAGATGCAATCGTGGCGGCGCGCAAGGCGATCGTTCTCGGCATCAACGACTACCTGCGAAAGAACGGTTTCTCGCGGGTGATCATAGGAATTTCCGGGGGGGTCGACTCCGCGCTCGTCGCCGCGCTAGCCGTAGAGGCATTGGGGTGCGACGCGGTAAGGGGCGTATTCCTGCCAAGCCTGATCAGTTCGCAGGAGAGCCTCGATGACGCACATGAACTGGCGGGGAACCTGGGGATCGATCTGATCGATGTGCCGATTTCGCAAGTCGTATCGGATTCTCATGCAGCTCTTCAACAGGGGATTACCGGCCTCGCCGCCGAGAATCTGCAGGCACGTCTGCGGGGAACAATGCTCATGACGCTAGCCAATCAGCAAAATGCCCTGATTCTAACCACTGGGAACAAGTCGGAGATTGCAGTGGGGTACAACACACTTTATGGAGATACCGTCGGCGCGCTCGCGCCAATCGCCGATCTGTACAAGACGCAGGTATGGGAAATGGCGCAAGTGATGGAAGGCCTGATCCCGCAACGGATCATCGATAAACCACCCACCGCCGAGCTGCGAGTCGATCAGAAGGATGAGGATGACCTGCCACCTTACTCGGTGCTCGACGCTATTTTGAAGGCCCTGATCGAGAAGAACGCGTCGCGCGATGACCTGATCGCGCGCAGGTTCCCGAAGGCGACAGTCGACGATGTGCTTTCTCGTTACTACAGAAGTGAGTACAAACGCCGCCAACTCCCCCCCGCGATCAAGGTATCACCAAAGGCGTTCGGGAGCGGTAGGAGAATGCCGATCACCCATCGCTATCGAAGCTAGCGAATCCAAAAGCCGGTAATGAGTGAGGAGTGAAGAGTGATGAGACAGAGCGGCGTCAAGGTCGATGTTGTGAGCTGATAGTTGAACTTTGATGTTGGCTTTTCTGCTTATGCGAGTGAGTACGAACGGGCATGAAAAAAAGCTGTTCGCTAGGGTGTCATGCGTGATGAGAAACAAAAAACGGCCCCGGCAAAGCCGAGGCCGTAATTAGGTCGTTACTGAACCTTGATCTCGATCGGCTGTTCCTTCTCCACGATAGATTCCTTGAGAGGAATCATCACCTTGAGAATGCCATCCTCGAAACGGGCCTTGATTTCCTTCTTGTCCGCAATGTCAGCGGGGAGCGGGAACATCCGCTGGAAACTTCCGTAGCGGCGCCCCATGCGGAAGTAGTTCTCCTTCTTCACCTCTTCATTGCGCTTCATCTCACCTGAGATACAGAGCGTGTCGTCTTCCACTTTGATCGAGACGTCCTCCTTCTTCGTGCCCGGAAGCTCGGTCTCGATGACCAGGCTGTTGTCCTTCTCGTAGATATCGCTGCGCCCAAAGGCCGGAGCGACATCGAGGCCTACCTTGTGGAAGTCCCTGAAGAAGTCATCAAACACCTTGGAAAGCCCTGTCCCAAGAAGCAACGGTTCCGCCCATACGGTTGGAAGTCTGTTTGCCATCGTAGTTACCTCCTATATTTTGGTATTAGCAGTTCATATCCTTGACTGCTATTAGCAGTATAGCACACCGACTGCTAATTGTCAAGAGGGCAATATGGTGTTATACTCCGAGTATGGTAAAGAAGATACTCGTGGGCGCGATTACGGCATATCAGCGTTTCATCTCGCCGCTCTTCCCGCCGCGCTGTCGCTTCTATCCCACCTGTTCACAGTACGGGAAGGAAGCGATCGTCAAATACGGTGCGGTCAAGGGCGGGTACCTTGCTGTGCGCCGGGTGCTACGCTGTAACCAGTTCCATCCCGGTGGCTTCGACCCGGTCCCGTAACCGCAGATTGGCGATCCTCACAGACCAATTGTTATCGTAAAATCACGCCATCATTACGTACCCACTGGAGGTGATCTGCGCATGTCCGGTACTCTCTACCTTGTCTCCACCCCGATCGGGAACCTCGCAGATATCACCTTGCGCGCGATAGAGACGCTGCGTATGGTCGATCAGATAATCGCTGAGGACACGCGCAACACACGGCGCATCCTTGAACGTTATGGCATATCGACCCCGTTTACGACAAGCTACTACCAAGGGGTCGAGCGCGAGCGAATCGTCCCCTTACTGGCGCTCCTCGAAGGTGGGAAGAACCTGGCGCTCGTCAGTGATGCCGGGACTCCGCTCATCAGCGACCCTGGTTACCCGCTCGTACGTGCGGCGTTGGAACGTGGAGTCTCTGTCGTTCCCATCCCCGGGGCAACTGCCCTGATCGCTGCCTTAATCGGTTCTGGGCTTCCCACGGATCACTTCGCGTTCGATGGGGCCCTTCCGCGCAAGCGCGGGGACAGGGAGGCGTATCTTCGGAGCATCGCAAAAGAGATGCGCACGATCATCGTCCATTCCTCTCCGCACCGGCTGTTCTCTGATCTGGAGGCGATCGTTTCCGCGCTCCCACAGCGCACGATCGTCGTTGCCCGCGAGCTGACAAAGGTGCACGAGGAGTTCCTGCGCGGTACCGCGCGCGAGGTGCTGGATGTTCTTCAGACCCGCGGAGAGGCAAAGGGGGAGTGCATCCTGCTGATAGACGGAGCCGAGCCATCGCAAGACAAGGGCGATCAGAAACTCGGAGAGGAGTTTGCCGCACTATTAAGAGAGGAAGAGATCTCCGGAAAGAGCGCCCTGCACATCCTGATGCGCGCAACGAACATGAAGCGCAACGACGCCTATCGGTTGCTGCACAAATCCTAAGTGTACTTGTCGGCGACCGAAGACGCGGCGTACGCTTTCGGTTTAATGCGGACAGCGAACCCGCTTCCGATGATCATCCCCACGACCTCATCGATCATCTCTTTTGTGGGTCCGTTCTCACCGATGTCAACGTGTATCTCCAGGTTGAAGGTGAGAAGCGAGAAGTTGGAAAGCCCTTTGAGAAGGCGCTGCGCCAATTCAAATGAGAGCCACGCCTCGCGCCAGATCCGCTGGCGCAGGGAGAAGGTCTTTTTCTCCCGCACGCGCGTCCAATAGTAGCGTCCGCCTTTGCCCACCTTGTGCACGACAATCGCGCTGACGTAGTCCACCTGCGTGCCGTTCAGCGATGAATCCGTCCCCACAAGCAGCTCGTAGCGCGCCTTGGGATCGGAGTGCATTCCATCCACGATCGCCTGCACCATCGCATCAAATGACAGATCCCCGGCATGGGGGTTATAGAATATTTCATTGTTCATCGCGACATTATCCTACACCCTGCCAGGAGTTGATGTCAAGCGATAGGCAGGAGGATTGTGAAACAGGCCCCTCCCTCCGAACGATTGCTGGCGTTGATCTTGCCTCCGTGTGCCTCTACCCATTGCTTGGCGATCGCCAGCCCGAGGCCGCTTCCGCCAGTGGCGCGCGTGCGGGCCTCATCCCCGCGGTAGAAGCGCTCGAATAGGTGGGGCAGTTCATCCTCCGGAATTCCCGGGCCCCGATCGAGAACGCGCAGCACGAGCATGTTCTCCCATACCTCAATCTCCACACGGATCTCTATCTCCTCCGGTGTGTAGCGGAGGGCATTGCTCAACAGGTTTGCCAGCACTTGGCGCATGCGCATCGAGTCCAGGGGCACCGCCGGGAGCTCCTCCGGAGCCGACACAAGAACACGAGGGCCGCCTTCCAGCGAGGCATTGACCGTCTCCACAACCTGATTAACCAGCACAAGAATGTCGGTCGGTTCTTTGGACAGGTGCAGTTCCCCGGATTCGGCGAGCGCAAGATCGCGCAGATCGTCGATCAGCCGCCCCAGATGCAGCGTCTCCTCGTAGATGGGGGCGATCGTCTCCGTATCGGCTGAATAGACCCCGTCAAGGATCGCCTCCAGGTTTCCCTGGATTATCGTCACCGGCGTGCGCAGCTCGTGGGCGATGTCGGCGGTCATTGTCTTGCGCGCCGTCTCCGAGCGGCTGAGGTTGTCGATCATCCGATTGAACGACTCCCCTAAGCGTCCGAATTCGTCACGCGCTTTCAGTATGACTCTGTGCGATAGGTCGCCACGGGCGATGTGCTCAGTCGCACGCGTGAGCAAGCGCAACGGCGAGAGGACTTGAGTTATGAGGATGACGGAGAGCAACAGGGCCACTCCCGAGGCGATTCCACCTCCGACCAGTGCAGAACGCTTCGCCGAGGAGAGAAACTCCACCTCATCAGGTGGAAGCGGTGAGTTGCTGTTATCGATAATGAGTGTCCCGATCTGTGTCCCCCCTTCACGGATGGGGTATCCGGAAGCGACTTCCGCCTTGGAGAGCTGCGTGCCTATTTTGCTCTGCTAGATCGGAAGAGCGTCGTGTAGGGAAAGAGTGTAGATCTCGGTGGTCGCCGTATCATTAAAAAAAAAAA
>CAJVYM010000065.1 GCA_913009415.1 uncultured bacterium | reverse complement strand
CACCGAGATCTACACTCTTTCCCTACACGACGCTCTTCCGATCTGCTACGAACGCACGCAGCATTCCCGATCTTGCGTAGCGTCGGGCCCGGTGCCCGACGTTCATGGCACCAGACTTTGCATGCGGTGGCGAAACAACTCTGTGAGACGGACATTCTTTCCGCCCTCTTAGCTGTTGTCACCTACGTAGGTTGACCCCAAACGTCGCAGACCAGCTGCGACGCTACGCAAGATCCGGCATTGCCTTCGTAGCGTGTGCAGCTTGTCTGCCACGTTGATCCAAAGTTCATGGCATGAACCCACAAACGAAACAGAAAGCTTCACGTGCGGCCGATCGCATGCAGGTGCGGGTTCTTCGACCCGGCGACGTCGCCAAATTTGGTGAGGACGCACTCGCTCTTCACCTTCATCAGCTCGTCATAGCGGTCGTCGTCGACCATCGCCACAATCCGCGCGATCGAGCTCTCTCCGTCGACGAAGCGCCACGGGAAGCAGCCGATCGTGGCACGCTGGTTCAGAAGCAGGTCGATGTCCCCGCCGATGCACTCGGCGTGGATGATCCCGTGACTGAAGAGTTCGATGTGCATCAGCTGGTACTTGGAGTCGTCGTAGATCTCAGCGAGACTCTTCCCGTACTTCTTCTGGAAATGCGCCTCCGCCTCCTTGGCCTGCCGCGGCATCCAGTCGCGGATGATCGTGTTCATCGGGTGATCGGCGCTTCCGCAGTCGACCCCGATCCAGCGGATCTTCTTCTTGATGCACCACTGGGCGAACTCGCGATCCGGCCCGGGGTGCTTGACCATGTAGCGGATCTCATCGGCCGTCGGCTGATCCCAGCCGTAGTGGTGGTACCCGGTGTGGATGATCAGGATGTCGCCCTCTTTGACCTCGACGCGCTCCTCGATCATCTCTGATGTGTAGATGTCGTAGTCTCCGACAACATCAGAGAGATCGACGATCACGCCCTCGTGCGCGAGGAAGTCGAAGTCGAGCGAGGCGATGTCCTTACCCGGCGTGTAGAAGTGAATCTCACCGTCGAGGTGCGTCCCCACGTGGTTGGAGTGGGTGACGAGTTGGCCGTTCGCTCCGTTGGGGGCGAGGCGCTTGAAGTACTTCACCTGCAGCGGCTCGTAGGTCGGCCACGGCGGGGTGGCGATCCCTAGTGGTATCGTTAGATCGACTATCTTCATTTGTCCTCCTTGTTATGCGCAAACGTCGGGGACCAGCCCCGACACTCGTATCCCTGATTCTCTAAGGAGACCAGGAGTCCAGGAAAATTACCTCTAAGTGCAGAGACTTTCCTAGCACTTGGAACCACACGATGTCTTGTTCCTGTTCTTCCTGGTTTCCTCATCAATTGCTCTGTTTTACTATTCTCTCAGCCAGTGCGCGTGCGCCGTCGCGGAAGCATTCGATCGGCGGTACCACGAGGCCGGCGCCGACCATCCCGATCCCCGGTTCCTTGTGCGCGATCCCGGTGTTGATCGCCGGGACGATTCCCGTATCGACCACCTTTAGTACATCGATCCCGGTCGGGGTGCCGCGGAAACCGAGGGCGGGAATTTGATAGGCGTTGTTCTCCGCCAGGGTGATCTCGTACATTCTCTGCGTGAACTCGATCGCCCGCTGCGGCGTCCCGCCGACAAACTGCACGATCGCCGGAGCAGCGGCCATGGCGAAGCCTCCGTACCCGGTCGTCTCGGCGATCGATGAGTCGCCGATGTCCGGGGCGGCATCATCGGCGGTGAACCCGGGCAGATAAAGACCGTCGACCATCGGCGCAGGCGCGGTGAACCACTGGTCCCCCGTCCCCGAGACGCGGATGCCAAACTCGGTCCCGTTACGCGCCATCACGGTGACGAGCGAGCTTCCCTCGATGTTCGCCGCGGCGTCGAGCGACGCCTTTCCCGCGGGCATGGTCAGGTTCAAGAAGAAGTGGTCGTTTCCGTTGAGGAATTCAAATACCTTGGCGATCTCCTCGCGCGGGCGGTCGAGACGGACGAGGAACGGTGCGATCTCACGGATGAAGAGGGACGTCCCCGCGCGATTGCGGTTGTGCCCTTCATCCCCCATCTGCAGTGCCTGCGTGATCAAGCTCTTCATATCGATTGGGCCATGGGCTTGAATGACATCGGCCAGAACAGGCGCTAGCACCTCGCGCATCCAATTGAGACGATCGATCACCTCAGTTGAGTAAGCGCCGTAGCGCAGCACCTTTCCCAGCCCCTCGTTGAGCGTGCAGTAAGCGGTGTTGCCGAACGTCTCGTTCTCCATGATCCACACCGGCATCGAGGCGGTCATCACCCCGGCCATCGGCCCGACAGCGGCGTGATGGTGGCACGGCTCAAAGGTGATCTCGCCGGATGCAGCGAGTTCTTCAGCTTCCCGCGGGTCATTGGCGAGCCCCTCGTAGATGAGCCCGCCGATCACCGCCCCGCGCATCGGCCCGCACATCTGAGTCCAGTCGACCGGCGGACCGGCGTGGAGAATCATCTTCTGTTTCATCCCGGGGACGACATCGATCGCCGTCCCGATCCCTTTGATCATCGGCTTAGCGGCGAGCAGGCGCGAGATCGCTTCAGCATTTGCCCGCATGATTTTTTCTTGCCAGCCGTCGCCCGTATCTGAGCGCAGATGGTCGATTATTTTGATCAACTCAGGGTCGCCACCGGCGGGCGGTCGCCAATCCAGCATCGCTACTGGAACGCCTTGCTCCTGCAGGGTGTGGCCGAACCCATCGAGGCCGATGTTGATCACCTGCAGCTTCTCGGAGAAGAGGAATACGCCATTTTTTGCAGTCATCATCTGCCTCCTTCCATCGCAACGTGAGAGAGGATCTTCAGTACCAGCCGCGCAGCCACATCGTTTGACTCCATGACGATCGCGCCCACGCCTTCAAGCTGAGATCTCTGCCTGGAATACCCTTGCGGATCGGCAATGGTTCCGGTAATCGATGCTACGACAGACAGATATCCGCCGCGTTCTTCGAACGCTTTCTTCACCTTCGCGATCGCCGCTGCCAGGCCGGCCGCTGGGTCGGGATGCGCGCCGTAACCGAGGACGAGATCCAACAGGAGGACGGCAATACTGCGATCATCAACAAGAGCAAGAACGTGCTCATCGCGCAGCGACGGCTCGATCATCGGGTGCGGCCTGCCCTGCGTGAAGATGTCATCGCCAAGATCGAGAAGGACGTGCCCATCGACGTGTTCGTCGCCAGCTATCTTTAGCGCTTTGTTAAGAGCGACGTTTGAGTAGACTCTTTCTCCTCCAACGCTCAACAGATGCCACGCCTCCTGCGCCAACGTCCCACCGCCGAATAGGCCGACGAGCCGATGCTGCTGCGGGCTCATCTTCTCATACTCAGAAGCAGCGATACGTTCGATTTGCGCATCGCTCTCATCTTCCGCCTCGATCTTCACGCCCGCTTTTTCGCAGGCGCTCCTCGCCGCGGCGGCAAGGGAGGGGGCAAAGGTGATGTTTCCACGCGGCGGCCTGCTAGCCTCACCGATGAACTGCACCACAACCGGTTTATCAAGCTTCTGCAGAGCGTCGATAACCTTCTCTGCGACCGACTGCGCCGGGGCCTTGGAGACGACAACGATCACCGACGTATCAGGATCGGTTGCGAGCGCATCGATGCCAAAGAGCATCATCATCCCGCCGACCTCCTCGTGCAGGTCGCGGCCGCCGGTCCCGATCGCCTGCGAGATCCCGGCCCCGTAGCGATCGATGAGCGATGAGATCTCCTGAATCCCCGTTCCCGATGCACCGACGATCCCGATCGATCCGCGGCGGACGGCGTTAGCGAAGCCGAGTGGCGCGCCGTTGATGATCGCCGTGCCGCAGTCCGGGCCCATCATCAATAGATTACGCCCGACTGCGTCTTTCTTGAGCGAGATCTCATCCTCAATCGCGACGTTGTCTGAAAAAAGCATCACGTGCAGATCCTTTCGCAGCGCGAGCCGCGCCACGCGCGCAGCGTACTGCCCCGGTACGGAGATCAGCGCGAGGTTGGCGCCGGGCAAGGAATCGATGGCCGATGAAAGGGTCGATGGGCGCGCGCTGCTTGTCGCCGCCTGTTCCTTCTTCTCTGTCAGCATCTCCTCCACCCGCGCTTGCGCGGCGGCGAGAGCCTCCTTGCTTTCCGCATCGATCGCCACCACCAGGTCGTTTGGCCCGGCGGCAAGGAGATCCGGCGATGTGAAGCCGATCCGGGTCAGGTTCTCGATGTTGCTCGGTGTGGCCAGGGCGGCCGTGGCGGAGTTTACCCCGGGAAGAGCCTCCACCTCTTTGCTGATCAGCATCAGAAAGACTGAATCGTAGTAGCGTTCCTTCTCGATCGTAACTTGTTTCATGAATCGTTCCTTTCCTCGTGAATCGCACGGTAGATGCGCTCTGAGGTGAGCGGGAGGGTGTTAAAGTCGATCCCCAGAGCATCGTAGAGGGCGTTGGCGACGGCAGAGGGTACGGAGATCATCGGGTGCTCGGCGATCCCACGCGCGCCGTACGGCCCATCTGGCTGCGGCGTCTCGATGAAGATCTGCTGGGTGTGACGCGGGATGTCCTTGGCCGTCGGGATCTTGTGATCGGTGAACGAGCCGTTCAGCAGGTGCCCTTCATCGTCGAAGCGAAGCCCCTCAAAGAGCGTCGAGCCGAGGCCCTGCACCACTCCGCCGATCACCTGCTCGCGCGCCAGGACCGGGTTTAACACCTTCCCCGCATCGAGTGCGGTGATCATGTCAACGATCTCGATCTCGCCGGTCCGCGTGTCGACCTCCACCTCCGTTCCCTGCGCCCCATATGTCCAGAACTGAGCGGGGAGCCCTTGGCCCGTCTCCAGATCGAGGTTGGTCAGCCCCTGAGCGATGTAGCGGCCACGGCCGATGATCGGCCCGCCGACGCTGTTTCCGTTCTCGAACGTGTAGCCGAGGGCGAACTTTTCGTAGGGGACACGCTGATCGGGGTGATTGTCCACGTACGCCGCACCATCCTCGCAGACGATGTGCTCGGGAGCGGCGCGCAGGGCCATCCCCGCCACCTGCTTGATCTGACGCAGGGCGTCGCGCGATGCGTCGATCACCGCGTTCCCCCCCATGAACGTGAATCTGCTCGCCACCGTCTGCCAGTCGTAGGGGGAGAAGGCGGTGTCGCACTCCCACGTCATGTGCACCCTTTCGATCTGCAGCTTCAGCTCGTCGGCGGCGATCTGGCGCAGGGCGGTGTACGTCCCCTGCCCCATGTCCACCCCGGAGATGAGGATGTCCGCGGAGCCGTCCTCGTTTAGCTTGATGATCGCCGAGCAGGAGGTGTACGTGGGCATGGCCGGGGCCTTGTGCAGGGCAGCTATCCCCTTTCCGCGCACCTTGTTCGGATCAGATAGAGTAGTCTTCTTCCCCCAATCGAGCGCCTGTGCGACCGCCTCCAGGCACTTGTCGGGTCGACCGTGTCCTGGGGTGATCGTCTCCCCGGTGATCGTGCGATCCCCCGCGCGCAGGACGTTTAGCATGCGAAATTCATACGGGTCCATCTTGAGTTTGCAGGCAGCGATCTCCATCGCGCGCTCCACCCCCCACATCACCTCAAGGTGCCCAAAGCCGCGGTAGGCAGTGCCGAACACCTTGTTCGTGTACACGACAAACGAGTCGATGTGGCAGTTGGGAACGTTGTACGGTCCGGCACCCGCGTAGGCACCAGCGCGCCCCACGTTCACCCCGTAGTCGGCGTAGGCCCCCGCGTCCCACACGTACTTCACCTTCAGCGCACTGATCTTCCCATCTTTTGTGACACCGAGGATGATGTCGGTGTGCAGCCCCTGACGCGAGGGGAGCGTGCCGAACTCTTCTTCTCTCGTGGCGACGATCTTCACCGGCTTCCCACCGGCTGCCTTGGACAGGCAGTAGGCGAGCGGCTCCAATTGGATCCCCGCCTTTCCCCCGAACCCGCCTCCCACGTAGGGGACATGTACGCGCACATTAGCATGCGGCAGGTCGAAGCTGTGGCAGAGGAGGTTGCGCACGGTGTAGGGGGACTGAGCGGAGGTGTAGATCTCCATATGTTCGCCGGGGAGGGCGTGGGCGATCACCGCGTGCGTCTCCAGCGGGACGTGCGGTGCGGGCGGGTTGTAGAAGTGCTCCTGGACTACAACCTCCGATGCAGCCAGTCCCGCTTCGACGTTCCCTTTACGGATCTTCTGCTGGTGGGCGATGTTCGTGTGTGGCTTGGGGGAAAATACCCCCTTCATGTACGAATAGGTGTGAAGGTCGGGGTGCACGAGGGGGGCGCCCGGTTCCATCGCCTCGCGCGGATCGAGGACGGGGTCCTGCACCTCGTACTCGACCTCCACCAGGTCGCAGGCAGCGCGCGCGATCTCCAGCGTATCGGCGGCAATTGCCACGACCGGTTCGCCCTGGTAGCGGACGCGTTCACGGGCGAGGATCGATTTGTCCTGCACGTACAGGCCGAGGCGGTAGTCAAGATCGTCCCCCGTGAGGACCGCGCGCACACCGCGCAGTGCCCTCGCGGCTTCCACAGCGATGCTCACGATGCGCGCCGCGGCGTGCGGAGACTTCACCGTCGCGGCGTGCAGCATCCCCGGAAGCGACATGTCGTGGACGAACATCGCCGTCCCCGTCACCTTGGGGATGGCATCCTCGCGCGGGACCGACTGCCCGACGTACTTGGTAGCGCTCATTTCTCTCTCCCTTCCGCCGCCAGGCGCACGGCGGCGATGATCGATTCGTACCCCGTGCAGCGACACAGGTTCCCCGCAATTGCCTCCTTGATCTCATCATCGCTCGGGTGAGGGTTGCGTTCGAGAAGGGCGCGGGCGGACATCACCATCCCCGGGGTGCAGAAGCCGCACTGAATCGCCCCGGCGTCGATGAACGCCTGCTGCAGCGCCGATAGCTGCCCGTCGGTCGCCTCACCCTCTATCGTGCGCACTTCCCTTCCGTCGGTCTCCACCGCAAGAACGAGGCACGATGTCACGGGGCGACCGTCGAGTAAGACGGTGCACGAACCGCACTCCCCCGCGCCGCACCCCTCCTTCGGCCCGGTGAGGTACAGCTTCTCGCGCAATAGCTCAAGCAGCGTCATCCCGGCGGGGACGCTCAGCGTCTCGCGCGTGCCGTTCACGGCGAGGGTGATCTCGTGTAGCTTCACCTGGCACCTCCCTCTGGAGCGAGCAGTACCGAAAGGAGGTCGCTCAGCAAGACTGGGACGAGGCCGAGGCGGTATACGGCCGAGGCGCGGATGTCGTCGATCGGGCTGATCGCGGCCTGGGCGATGTCGTTGAGCCGCTCAGCAAGCTCATCGATCGGCTCATTTTCCGAGAGATTAACTGGTGGAAGGAGGATCGGTGTCACCGCGCAGCTTCCGATCGCCACCCGCAGCGCTTCGGCATCAGGGTCGTAGCTGACGGCCATGTTGATTATCGCCAGGTCGTGCCCCTTCACGCGCTGCTTCTTTAAAAACGCGCTGCGCGCCCGTGATCCCACCGGTGGTAGAGAGATGTCGGTGATCACCTCGCCTGCGCGAAGCGATGTCTTCTTCACCCCGGTGAACAGCTTGTCGATTGGGATCTTCCTCGTTCCATCCTTCCCCGTAACATTTACGGAGGCGCCGAGAACGAGGAGGGCGGGGGCGGTGTCCGCGGCCGGGGAGGCGTTAGCGATGTTGCCACCGAGCGTGGCGCGGTTTCTCACCTGGTAGGAGCCGACACTGCGC
Source organism: uncultured bacterium (assembly GCA_913009415.1). Classification (GTDB taxonomy): domain Bacteria; phylum Bipolaricaulota; class Bipolaricaulia; order UBA7950; family UBA9294; genus M55B144. Next base: position 4,823 of record CAJVYM010000065.1, on the reverse strand, counting down.
GCCGCCGCGGCAAGCGCCGTGAACCGATCGTTGATCACCGTATTGTCGGCGATGACGTTTAACGGTACGCACGCACCGATCATCGCACCCGCGTCGTTGTCCGTGACGAGCCGGTTCAATTGCGCCACATCTTTGAAATCGACGAGCAGGTCGGGAGACCTTCCGGTGTTGCGGATGCTGACGAGCAGGTCTGTCCCGCCCGCCAGCGCGACCGCACCACCATTGCGTGCGGCAAGGAGTTCGCACCCCTCTTTGATGGAACCAACGCGAACATAGTCGAATGTGCCGATCATCAGTTCTCCTTATCAGTGCGGGATACCAATTACAGTCTGGCTGTCGCGCCATCCGATAAAAGACGAACGCTCGCACAAGTGATAGCGAGCCACTCTCTACAGTTTCACTTCGTCAGTGATCATAGTACCACAGGGAAGCATCGTCAAGACGCTCTTGTGCGATTATTTCTTATATCAAAGTGAAAAAAAACAGAGAGAAGAATAGAGCATACCGGTAATGAGAGGTAGGGGCGGGTTTTAACCCGCCCCCCCCACAAACGATCTACTTGCCGCAGGCCCCGCTTCCATACCCGCGCTGTCCTGCCTGCCCGGAGCCGTCATGGGCACCGTTTCCCATTCCATGGTGTAATCCTTGGCCGGTTCCATCTTGGGCGCAGCTACCGTTCATCGCTTCGTATCCGCTCCCATCGAGTGGTCTCGTCCAGTCGGGATCATCACAGTTCATGATTCCGTCTCCGTCCGAATCGCGCTGTTGAAGATAGCTTCCGGCTCCAGCTCTCGCTTGGTCTGTTTGGCCACCCTTGCCAAATCCGTTTGCCGCTATCGCCACGATGCCAAACGCGAGAAGGCTCAGCACCAACACCCCGATGATTAATGTCTTTGTTCTGGTCATGTCGACCACTCCTTTTGATTTGATGAGGTAAGACTACCGGCCTGGTATGGAGCGGTCGTGGATAACTTTTCTGGAAGTTATCAGGATTGGGTGTTGGATGATACGAGGGGGAGGGTGAAGGAGAAGGTCGTGCCCTTGGAAAGGGCGGTCTCAACCCAGATCCTCCCTCCGTGCGCCTCAACGAGCGCCTTGGTAATCGCTAGACCCAGGCCGAGGCCCTTCGATCCCTTCTCTTTGTAGAAGCGGTCGAAGATGTGGGAGGCTACCTCTTCTGCCATTCCCTCACCGCTGTCCGATACTTGGACCAGCACCTCCCCATCGCGGGGTTCGGCGCGCAGGGTCACCGCGTCCTGCGGGCGCGTGTGGCGAAGAGCGTTTGAAAGCAGGTTCCACACGATCTGGTGGGTGCGTCGTGGATCGGCGTAAGCCTTTGGCAGATCAGGCGGAATCTCAAGATGAAAACTCTTGCCCTCGCTGGAGAAGAGAGCGCGGGCGTTGTGTAGCCCTGCACTTCCTTTAGGAGCTGCAGCCGCGTGAAGACGCGGTTTGCTCGCCTTGCGAGGAACGCGAGGAGGTCGAACTCGGTCGGGGTCAGGTCGACTAGCTCTCCGTTTAGGTGCACCTCGCGGCCGGATAGGTCGATCACGAGGTCCCCGATCTGAACAGGGGCCTCCACAACCGGGCCTGAGGTTCGCCGCAGGAGGGCCTGCACACGCAGAACGAGCTCGCGCGGGGAGAACGGTTTGGTGACGTAGTCGTCCGCTCCAAGCTCGAACCCGAGGATGCGGTCGATCTCCTGCGAGCGAGCGGTGAGCATCACGATCGGAACCTGAGAACGGCGGCGGATCTCACGCGCAACGTCGATCCCGCTGATATCGGGAAGGCCGAGGTCGAGGATCACTAGCTCGGGTTCCTGCGCCTCGAACGCCGAAAGCGCGCGCTCCCCGTCGAACGCTGGAACGGGACGGTACCCCGCCTCTCGCAGATAATCAGAGACAGATGCGACGATCTCCTGCTCGTCATCGACAACCAATATCACCTTTTTCATACCACCGAGTGTATCACGGGGACACCCTTAACGGAAACCTGAGCTCCTACCATTTCTTGTTGCAGTCGAAGCCGAGGGCTTGCAGCAGGTTGTTGACGCCGCTTCCCCGGTGAGCGTCGGTCATGATCGCTCTTCCCTGCGGGTTGAGGCGAGCGTACTCAGCGGCGATCGTCTCAGGGGCCGTGCTCAGGGCGCTTGTCAGGTCGATCTTATTGATGACGAGAATATCGGTCTGCGTGAATATGCGCGGATAGCTCTGTACGACGCCATTTCCCGCAGTGAGGGGCAGAATCACGATCTCTTCGCTTGTCCCCAGAGGGTAGTCGACCAGAGAGATGATCCCGGGGACGTTTTCGATGAACAAGACATCGATCGCCCCGAGGTCGAGGCTGGAGAGAGCGCTGCTAAGAGAGATCGCATTGATGTATCCGTTCTCACCGGTGTTAATGTTCGCTGAGCGCGCACCGCTTGTGAGGAACCGCTGATAGTCTGTATCTCCTCCCGCAGCGGTGGCAATCGCCCCCACCGCCAAACCACAGGAGATCAGGCGCTCGATCAACTGCTCGATGATCGTCGTCTTTCCGCAACCGACCGGCCCCATCACGTTGATCGAGTGCACACCGTTCTCCTTAAGCAGATGGAAATTCGCGTCGGCAAACCGCATCTGGCGAATCAGAAGCTCCTCGCGATCCGTAACATCCATTACATTTTCCCCCTCAAAAGTTATGATAAGGCGGGGTACGTGCTGTCGCAAACAGGAAGCGATGCGGAAGATCAAGGAAGCACAAATGTCGACTTGGCTACTCTTAGCGTTCCTGGTAAGCTCTCACTCCTATGGTAAACGATAATCATTACGTGAGAGTTGCCCGAGGGGCGGAACCTGCGGATCTGTTGCTGAAAGATGTGCGCATCCTCGATGTCTTCGCCGGTGTTTTCTTTGAAGGCGATGTTGCGATCTCAGGTGGTGTGATCACCGGATTTGGGGGTGCTTCCGCAAAAGAGACGATCGATCTTGCTGGAGCGTGGCTGATCCCCGGGTTGATCGACGCGCACATGCACATCGAGAGCACGCAGCTTTCTCCGGTGGAGTTTGCGCGCGCAGTCCTTCCCCATGGGACAACGACGGTGATCGCCGACCCACATGAGATCGCAAACGTGCTCGGCCTTCCCGGGATCCGCTACATGCTGGAAGCCATAAAGGACCTGCCGATCGACGTGCACATCATGGCCCCGTCCTGCGTCCCGGCGACGCACCTTGAGACGTCGGGAGCGAGTATAACGCCACAGGATATCGAACAGATACTCTCTTGGGAGCGGGTGCTCGGCCTGGGAGAGGTGATGAACTATCCCGGCGTGATCAACCGCGATCCCGAGATGGTCGCCAACCTGCGCGCTGCGCGCGGTCGCCCGATCGACGGGCACGCCCCCGGCCTGTCCGGGCCCGACCTATGGGCGTACGTCATCTCCGGGCCACAGACGGATCACGAATGCACGACACTCGCCGAAGCACAGGAGAAGCTGCGCGCGGGGATGCACATCCTCATCCGCGAGGGGACGACTGCTCGTAACCTCAACGCGCTGCTGCCTCTGCTCACACCGGTGAGCGCGCCGTTCATCCACTTCTGCACCGACGACTGCCATCCGGAGACGCTCACGGTGGACGGGCACATCGACGGGATACTCAAAAAAGCGATCAGCCGCGGCGTATCACCAGAGCTAGCGATCCCTTCCGCCACCATCCACACCGCTAGAGCGTACGGCCTAGCCAATATTGGAGCGATCGCCCCTGGCTACCGCGCGGACCTCATCGTACTGTCCGACCTGGAGTCGATGAACATCGAGAAGGTTTACGCAAGCGGCCGGCTCGTCGCTGAAAGCGGTCAGACCGTTGTCGATCTTCCCTCATGCGATGACAAGCAGGTGCGCGGGAGCGTTAACGTCGGCTGTGACGCTCTATCTTTTGCTATCGGTGCGCAAAGCGGAAAGGTGCGCGTGATCGATGTGGCTGTCGATCAGGCGGTGACAGGTGAAATGCACGTCCAGCCACGGATCGAGGATGGAGTGATCATGTGCGACGTCGAGTGTGATATCCTCAAGATGGCCGTTGTGGAGAGGCATCACGCCACAGGAAACATCGGCCTTGGCCTGGTGCACGGCTTTTCGCTGAAAAACGGGGCACTGGCATCGAGCGTGGCGCACGACTCGCACAACATCATCGTTGTAGGCGCGAACGATTCTGACATGGAAGCATCCGTACGTGCGATCATCGACATGGACGGAGGACAGGTCGTCGTGCGCGATGGACAGGTCCTTGCGCAGTTGCCCCTTCCGATCGCCGGGTTGATGTCCGATCGCGACCTTTCCGAGACGGCAAGGATGGGAATAGAGCTCAAGCAGGCGGCAACCAGTCTTGGTTGTACCCTGCCCTCACCGTTCATGACCCTCTCCTTCCTCGCCCTGCCGGTAATTCCCGCGCTCAAACTGACCGACCGCGGCCTTGTGGATGTGGACAAGTTCGAGCTTGTGTCGTTATCTGTATAAACGCACAATGCATGGGGTCAGACCTTTATTCTTGAATTTCATGAATACTACCGCAGCTCCCCTCTTTGACCAATTCCCAAAGTTGCACTTACCGGTTGAATCCAAGGTCGGACCTAACGCCGGCTTCATCAGAAAAGTAGATCGTTGCCCCAACGTTCTGTGCTTCCTTGCGGATGTGAGGAAAATCCTCATTCAGCCATTGCTCTACCGCCTCCGGGTTCTGCTGGTACGCCCGTCGCAGAGGACGTTGCGGACTCAATCCCAGTTGTTTCAGCAGACGGCTGACCGAAGAACGACTCAGTGAAATCCCGAACTGTCGCTTGATCAG
>CAJVYM010000064.1 GCA_913009415.1 uncultured bacterium | reverse complement strand
GAAAGAGCTGAGGTTACGGTGCGGGATACCTATCCAGCCACCGTCCGTCTGCGAGTACAACTATCGAAGATGTATTTTGAAGTCATCACAGCAGGAATGTACGACATATTATCGCTGCTGTCAAGGGTTGGCTTCCCAATGTAGTCGCTTCAGTCAGGTCGCTAAACCGAATAGGACGAGCCATACCTATCACCTGTAGCCCCTTCACGCTATGGTGAAATCTTAAGCGCGATTTCCGCCATCAGGGGAAAATCCCGCTCACGCTGCTCGGAAGTCGCTGATTCGCCGGTCACCAGGCTATCGCTCACAGTTAGTATGGAGAGCGCATCAACCCCGAACTTGGCAGCAAGGGTGTACAGCCCGGCCGTCTCCATCTCGCAGGCGAGCACACCATACGTAGCCCACTTCTTCCACCATTCAGGATCATCTTCGTAGAACGTGTCGGAGGAGAGGATCCCTCCTACATACACAGCGGCCCCGCGTGCTTGCGCCGCTTCATAGGCCTTCAGCAAGAGGTGGAAGCTCGCTGTAGGCGCATAATCCATCCCTGCGAAGCGAAGCTTGTTGATGTGCGAGTCAGTTGAAGAGGCCATCGCAAGTATGATGTCGCCGACGCTCAGGTAAGGCTGGATCGCCCCGCACGTTCCAATACGGATCAGCGTCTTGGCGTAGTACTCGGTCACAAGCTCGTTTACGTAGATGGAGAGACTTGGAATACCCATACCGCTTCCCATGATCGATACCCTCTTGTCCCCGTAGAACCCGGTGTAACCAAGCATCCCGCGGACCTCGTTGAAGCAGGACACATCCTTCAGCATAGTGTCAGCGATGTGCCTGGCCCGCAGCGGATCTCCGGGCAGAAGAACTGTTGGAGCGATCTGTCCTTGTCTTGCGCCAATGTGTGTGCTCATCGGATGCCTCCTCAATGGCTAGTACCACAGCGAAATCTGCGCTCTCTTTCCCAATAATCAAGATACGAGCCCCGTGCCCACGTCCGACGCATAAGATGCATCTTATCCTTCTCAATCTACGTTATCAGGCAGACCACGTGCAAGAACCATGTAGGATAAGAGCATCACTTCTGTCTATATTCGGAGAACACACCGTGCATACGAGCTAGGGGGCCACACGTAACCCTTACGACAAATCACGCATACCATCGATGTGTCGAATAACACGGCATGGATTCCCAGCTGCAAACACGTCTTCTGGGATGTCCCGCGTGACGATACTACCGGCGCCGATGACCGATCGAGCTCCGATGTGCACACCGGGCAGGATGATCGCCCCACCACCCACCCAAACATCGGGACCAATCTCAATAGGCTGGGCAAGCTCAAGTCCCTCCCTCCGCTCCGAGGCGCCAATTGGATGAGTGGCCGTGTAGATCTGCACAGCGGGGCCAAACATGGCATTGTCGCCGATGGTGACCGATGCCGGATCCAGGATCACACAATTGAAGTTGAAGTAGACATTACTCCCAAGAGTGATGTTGGTTCCGTAGTCGCAGTAAAACGGAGGCTCGATCCAGATCGCATCGCCCACGGTTCCAAACAGCTCCATCAGGATGCGTTCGCGCAGCTCGCGTTCGGCATCATGCGAGTCGTTGAGCGCATTGCACAGCTCCCGCGCCCGTCGCCTCTCGGTGACGAGCTGAGGATCCATTGCGTCATACATCTCGCCGGTGAGCATCTTCTCCTTCTCAGTTGGCATGTGCTTCACCTGTTCTATACACCTGGTCGAGTCGCCGTTTTCTCAGTCCCAGAGAATCCTACCACAATAAGGTAGAGTGCGAAAGGCCGCAAGAGAAAGGATGCGGGCGGTCATAGCCTCGGTGAACCAGAATTGCTCACGAGCCGGGCAGCCTCCTCAATGTGCAGGTTTCCGTGGCCAAGCGATCACCGCGTCTTGGCTTCGCCTGCACGGCACTGTTTCAACTCTTTCCAAGCCCAATGCTGCAAGGTGCTTCTCATACCATGCCAGGCTCAGAGCAGAAACTTTCGACCACAGCCCGCTGCTGTACAGGCTCAGCACCATGGTCCCATCTGGCATCAACACTCGCCTCAGTTCTTGCAATGCCCTCTCAGGGGAAGGCAGCGTCTCGAGCAGGCCCAAGCAGATAACCACATCGAATTCCCCATCGCCACAGGGCAATCCCTGCCGAAGATCGGCAACCTGGAATGCAACCCGTCTCTCCAAGCCACGTTGCTTCGCTTCCTCACTAGCGGTCGTGACCATCCTCTGTGACCAATCCACTCCCACCACCTGGCCGCGAAAGCTAGGCATGGAAGCAAGCGTCAATGGTAAGTCACCGACCGCTGTTCCTACATCGAGCACCCTTTCGTCACCCCGCAGGTCTAACTTATCAATGAGTCGGTGCCATGTGCCAGACTCCCTGTGCGCGCCGAAGACCTTTGGTCCCACGTGATCATAGACGAATAGCATCAAGCCTTTTCCGAAATACCGTCCGTCAGTAACCAGCACCAACAGGATGACAAGCACAACTATCCCGAGAAGAGTGAGACCAATCCAGAACACAGAGCACCCCTTATTCCTGCGATATAGACCTCATGGAACGAGCATTACATGCGCAAACGCGACGGCTGTCGCGGTATGCCCCCTTTGATTCTCAGGCTGATCGTGCAAGGAAGCAACACAACCACTCTTAGTGGAACACGACCGCTGCGCGACACAACTACGCGTCATCACAGCTCCATCACGAACTCTCCGTTCTTGTAGACGAGTTCGTCATCGACAAGGATCTCGCCGCCATTCTTGAGGTCGCAGACCATGTCCCAGTGAATCGAGGATTTGTTCACACTACCGCTTTCAGGATAGCCGGCGCCGAGCGCCATGTGAAAGCTGCCGCCGATCTTCTCGTCAAACAGAGTGTTTCCAGTAGCACGAGTGATCCCCTTGTTCGTTCCGATGGCGAACTCACCGACGTAGCGCGATCCCGCGTCGGTATCGAGTGTACTCAGGAGAAATTCCTCGTTCTTGTCGGCCGTCGCGCGCACCACCTTCCCCTTCTCGAACCACAGGTGCACGCCATCGACCCTTCGCCCTTGAAAGGCCGTCGGGTAAGAGAAGCGTACGTGCCCTTCAACACTGTCTTCCACCGGACCGGTGAAGACCTCGCCGTCGGGCATGTTGTTCTTCCCGTCGCAGTTAATGAACTTACGCCCGGCAATGTTCAACTTGAGATCGACGTCGGGGCCGGTGACTCGTACCCGTTCCTTTCCTGCGAACAGGTCGACAATCTTCTGCTGCCAAACGGAGAACTCCTTCCAGTAGCCGACCGGGTCGTCGATGTTGGGAAGGCAGGCGTTGAAGACAAAGTCCTCGTACTCGGCGAGGCTCATCTCCGCATCCTGCGTATAGGCGTTCGTCGGGTAGAGCGTCGCCACCCACTTAAACTCGCCGCTCGAAGCCCGCTGCATCACTGTGGCCATGATTTCCTTGCGCGCTCGACTGCTGATCACCATCTTCTCGGGCGGGACGTTGGACAGACCCTTCGTGTTGAGCGCGCTCATCAGGGAGATGCTGGCATCGTAGGTTTCCATGACGAGCTTCATCGGCTCGGGAATATGCGAAAGCTGCTCATCCGTGCCATGACGATAGAGGATCTCATCTGCGCCGGGGAGTGAGACGAGGGTGAGCGGGAAGCCTCCCGCCTGGATCACCTTGGTGAGGATTGCCTTTAATAGCGGCTCGGCGATCGCCCCTCCTTGAATCAGAACCGTGTCTTTTGGCTTAATTGTCACCGAGTAGTTGACGAGAACATCGGCGAGCTTATCGATTCGCGTGTCCATCCTTGTGCATCCTCCTTGTTGTAAATTCGTTGATGATGGATGCAGTCATCAAGACCAGCTCATCCTGTTATTGCTCCTCCGTCCATAGCTGCACGAGATGCAGACATGTCTCGACTGCCTTCTCCATGTCCTGCAGGCTGACCCATTCGAGTGGTCCGTGCACGTTGTGCATCCCGCAGAAGAGGTTCGGTGTCATCAGGCCCATCTCGGTGAGGTGCGCTCCGTCGGTGCCACCGCGAATCGGCGTGATTACAGGCTCGATCCCCGCGCGCTTGATCGCCTCGATCGCCAGATCGACCGGTCGCATGTCGTTCTCCAGCCAGTAACGTATGTTTCTGTACTGAGGGGTGATTGTGCATTCAACCTTCGCCCGCGGCTCGGCAAGAGCCAATCTCTCTGCCACCGAATGGATCAGGTCTCCATGTGACTTCAGTCCGTCAAGCTCGAAGTCGCGGAGGATGAAGAAAAGTTCGACACGAGCCGCCGTCCCACTCACCCGGTAAGGGTGGATGAATCCCTCGCGTCCGTCCGTTGTCTCTGGGGTGCGAGTCTGTTGTGGGAGGGCCTCGACAAACTTAGAGGCGAGCTTGAGGGCGTTCACCATCTTCCCCTTTGCCGTTCCCGGGTGGATGGAGACCCCGGTGATCTCAACCACCGCCTTGTCGGCGGAGAAACTCTCGTAGATCACCTCTCCCAATGCTCCTCCGTCGAGGGTGTAGGCAACATCGGCTCCCAGGTCGTCGAGCGTCAGGTTCTCTACCCCGCGACCGACCTCTTCATCCGGGGTGAAGCATATGCGTATCACGCCATGCGCGATCTCTGGGTGTGAAAGAAGGTGAGAGGCGAGCACCATGATCTCCGCCACACCGGCCTTATCGTCCGCGCCAAGGAGGGTCGTGCCGCTTGCGGTTACGATATCCTCACCGCGCTTCTCTGAAAGGCCGGACGCTGTCTCCTCGTTCAGGATTCTTGTCGGATCATCGGGAAGGACGATCGGGGAACCATCGTAGTTACGATGCACGATCGGCACCACTCCCGTGCCGTTGAATGCCGCGGTGTCCACGTGAGCGATGAATGCTACCGTGGGTATATCTGCAGGGGCGTTGCGCGCCGGGATCGTCGCCAGGAGGCAGCCGTAGTCGGTGATGCGCACGTCCTGCGCGCCGAGTGTTTCAAGCTCATCGGCCAAGACCCGCTGCAGGTCAAGCTGCTTAGCCGTGCTCGGTGCGGTCTTTGATTCCTCATCGCTCTGCGTGGCGATTCTAACGTAGCGCAGGAAGCGCTCCTCCAGTTCTACTATGTGTTGCTGCTGCAATGTAAGCTCCTTGGTCTTCCTCACCACTTCAGTACGGAGGCACAGTAACCTAACTGAGTTTCTGTAAGGTCATCCCAATTATCTGAGGATATTTCCCATACTCAATTTCCGCCAGCTCTCTTAGGCTATATTGCTTGAGTAATTCTTCAATCACCAGGTAGCCGACGTAATATCCTATCCGGGGATATGGCAGTTCCTCAGTCGGTTCCCACGGGCCAAATAACTCAGAGCTGTCTTGATGTTCTTGTCCCTCCAAATGTTCCAAGACCAATGAGATGATCTTGCCTCTATTCTCTTGACACCAGTCCCATTGTTCTGAGGTGTAGAGCAAGTAAACTCGCTCCTCTAGCCCGGGGATGACCTGCTTGGAGGCGGAGACGCCCAACCCCTCGATGAAGAGCAGTGGTACAACTTGAAAGAAGATGGAGGGATCTCTGATGGCATCACCGACGGACATCGAGTGGGTCTTTCTTCCGAGCTCGAAGTGAATTCCATGACTTAGTTCATGCGCCACCAATGCCGCAATGGCGTCTCCATAACGAGAGAGAACCTCCAAGGCAAAGAAGGTTGTCCACCGCTCCTCAACAGGGAAACAGAAACCGTCCGCGCCATAGGTTCCGACAAAGATCACCACATCTATCTCTACCTCGTCTTCGCGTGTATCAAAGGCGGTCAATACCTTTGAGACGATCTTGGAAACTAGTTTTTCCATTTTCTCAGCGGTTTTGAGAATCCCCTCGTTATCCTCTTCATATCTCTTTAGGGCTTCCGGTAGGTTTTCTCGTTGTCCCCAATGGGGTGGAGAGAAGTAAACTTGCAAGACATCTCGATTCTCGGATTCATAAATCTCTTGCCAGAGCCTAAGCTGTTCTGCTTGCTCCTTATCTTGCGCTGCTCTCCAGAATGTGAAGAAGCTCTGGGTAAGATCTCTTATTCGGATCATTGGGGGTCCCTTCCTTTCCGCCTTCTTAGTAGGCTCGCGCAAAGTAGGCAAGGCCGACCGCGGGCTTCCCGCAGACGGGGCAAACTGCTCCGCTTACGTCGAAATCCTTATTCTCTTCAAGCGGGAAGCATCGCGATGAGGCCTTCGTCTCTTCCTTGATTCTAGCCTCGCATTCCGCGCTCCCGCAGTGGGGGATCAACGCCCAGCCATCGGTCACGATCTCTTTTAGCTCATCGTAGGTGCTCGCTCGATGGAGGTGGGCATCGCGAAACTCGGTCGCCTGCGCGAACATGTTGTCCTGAATCTCAACCAGAAGTCCGTTGATCGTCTCTGCAATCCCATCCTGAGAGACCGATTGCTTCCCATCTTTGCCCAAGATGTCGCGCCGGGCGAGGACCGCTGTTCCGGACTGCACATCGCGTGGTCCGATCTCCATTCTCAAGGGGACGCCGCGCATCTCCCAATCGTTGAACTTGAACCCCGGAGTCAACCCTTCGCGGCTGTCCACGTGCACGCGTATGCCGGCATCGACAAGTTCACGCTGGAGGCGAGAAATCGCTTCCATAACGGTGTCCTTCTGGTCATTGCTTCGCCAGATGGGAACGATCACGACTTGGATCGGAGCGAGGCGAGGCGGCAGACGCAAGCCCTTGTCATCGCCGTGGGCCATGACGATCCCTCCGACCATGCGCGTGCTCATTCCCCACGAGGTGGTGTAGCAGTACTGAAGCTCGTTCTCCTCGTCGAGAAACTTGATGTCGAACGCCTTGGCGAAGTTCTGCCCGAGATAGTGCGACGTCCCCGACTGCAGCGCCCATGTGTTTCCCATCATCGCCTCGATGGAATAAGAAGCCTCCGCCCCGGCAAACTTTTCCTGAGTGCTCTTCCTCCCCTTGATCACCGGGATCGCCGCCTCGCTCACCGCAAAATCAGCGTAGATGTCCAGCATACGCATCGTCTCCTCAACTGCCTCGACCTTCGTGGCGTGCGCGGTGTGTCCCTCTTGCCACAGGAACTCCGTCGTGCGCAGGAATAGGCGTGGGCGCATCTCCCAGCGGACGACGTTCGCCCACTGATTGATGAGGACTGGAAGATCGCGATAAGAGTGGATCCACTGGGCGTAGGCATGCCCGATCACCGTCTCCGATGTCGGTCGGACGACGAGAGGCTCATCGAGCTTCTTCCCGCCAACGTGGGTGACGACGGCGAGCTCGGGAGCAAATCCCTCGATGTGCTCCGCCTCCTTCTCGATGAAGCTCATCGGAATGAACAGCGGGAAGTACGCATTCTTGTGGCCGGTCGCCTTGAACCGCCTGTCGAGGCCGGCCTGGATCCCCTCCCACAGCTCGTAGCCGTACGGCTTTATGATCATGCATCCGCGCACCGGCGCGTAATCCGCCAGATCGGCCATTTTCACAACATCGTTGTACCAGCGGGAGTAGTCCTCACTGCGTGGGGTCACACCTTGCTCTGTCATAGAATCCTCTCCTCTTTTCCCAAAACTACCACTAGGATGAAGAGGATACCTCGATCCCCGCACATCCTTGAGATTTGCTCGCTATAGAGATAGCAATGTAAGTGTAACCGCTTCGTTGATAAACTTAAAAAGGCTCTGTGGCTTTGCGGAAGAGGATCAGGGAATACAACAGACGAGGCCCCGCTCTAAGGGCCCCGTCCGCTGAAACCTTTCTGTACTATCCAGGATCGGAGGTAACAATCCTTTTTATTGCTCTCGTATATCAACATCCTACCCGGTAGTTGCGTTGTGGGTGTGAGAGGGATGTGTAGAACGTGTGAATCAAAACCCGAGTGCATAGAGGACTCCACCGACAGCAAGCCCAAACACGAAGTTGAGCGCCTTTACCCGCAGGGAGTCGCGCACCGACACCGCGAGCAGGGGAAGCATCCCATGCCCATCTTGGACGAACGAACTGACAAAGAGTACGGAGAAGGGAATCAGGCCGTGGGCGTACATCATGACGAAGATCATGTGCGGCCCGGACTCGGGGATAATCCCGATGAGCCCGGCAAACAGGAAGATCATCCAGACGTGTCCCTGTATGAACGATCGCACCACTTCCGGAGACGGGAGGAACGACATCACGATGAGCGCACCGAACGTCCACAGGAACACGCGTACCATGTGCTTTTTCAGGATGTGGCCGATCAAATGGATGCGCAGGTAGTGTTCCGATCCGGACAGGGCAAGGAGCGCGCCGAGGGCGAGGAGGACTACCAGGGTCACCCTCATCCAGTTCCATGTTTTCGGGCCCACCACCCCGAGGATGGCGACGATGAGAAATGCGAGCAACACGCTGAGGAAAACAACACGCGCCCCGCTGGGATGGAAGAGGTTTTGGCGCACGCGATTCAGATGAAACTCCTCTACCGCCTGCGGATGAACCTGCTGCAACTGGCATTCCTGACACGGAGTGATCTTCAATCGAGCGGCGATCCAATCGGAGATCGCGCCGAACACAATTCCGGCGATAAACAACTCGCCGAACAGGATGAGCGCCGTGCGCGGGAACAGCGACAGCATCACGTACGCCTCGTCGCCGGATGTTGCGATCATCCCTCCTACGAGCGCTCCAAACCCGATCAGCCCGTGCACATACATGGAGACGTTCATGAACGCCCCCAGGCAGCCCGGCGTAGAGCCAAGGAAAGATGACAGCACGTATTCGCGCCACTTGCGTCCGCGCAAGGCGGTGGTCATCCCGCCGCGGGAGCGCACGTTCAGCCAGTCGACAAGAACCATCATCGAGAAGACGAAGATGGTGATCGTCACTGCCTCACGCAGAACCGCAAACACGTTCATCTACGCCAGCTTCGTGGGATTAGAAAACTCCTCCAACGCCTTGTTGAGCTCGGTCACATGGGTGAGGGCCGGACCGCCGCCCATCATCACCGCTACCGCCGCCACCTCCCAAATCTCATCCTCCGTCGCTCCCGCGGCGAGGCAGCTCTGGGTGTGCATCCCGATGCAGTACTTACAACGGGCAGTGAGCCCCATTCCGAGCGCAATCAGTTCCTTTGTCTTAACATCGAGCGCTCCCGGCTTGAGAACTGCCCCCATGAACTCCGTGAAGTGCCGCATGTCATCTGGGATATGCTTTCCGAGATTACCCAGTGCTCGCTTGACTTCCTGGACTGTTTCCTTCATTTGTTCCATCGGCAAAGCCTCCTACAATCGTATTTCAGCCGATTATATTCGCTATCCCACGCGCTAGCAGGGCAACAACCATGGCGATCCCCGTGGTTGTCGCAAGCACTAGCGCCGTCTTCCGCCTTCCGAGTTCTCGGATGAGCACGGCAATCGTGGCCACACACGGGATGTAGAACAGGACGAACAGGGTAAATGTCATCATCTGCCCCGCGGAGAGGACCGACGCCACCTGCGTCGTGCCCAGCGCCTGGAAAAGCATGATCAACGTCAGTTCCTTGCGGAACACGCCGAAGATGAGTGTCACGCCCACGCTGAGCGGAAGGCCGAGCGACCAGGTGATGGGAAGGAGTGCCAGATTCAGATAATAGTTGATGTGCACGTACTCGAATATGCTTAGAAGCACGCTTCCACCTATGAGGAGAGGCCAGGCAAGGACGATGAACTCACGCGCGCGCAGCCATACATTGGCCCAGACAACGCGCAGGGACGGGACCTTGTACGATGGTATCTCCAGGATCAATCCCGGAGTCACCTGCGGGAAGATCTTGGTCATTATCTTGCCGGCGATGGCGATAACGAGGATGTCGATGATGTACAACGCAAAGGCGAGGGTCGGGCCAAGGAAATAGCCGATCAGACCGAAGATCACCGTAGTGCGGGCGACACAGGGGACCATCACGGCCAGGGTCGCCGTGATGAAGCGATCGCGCGGCGAGTCGAGGATGCGCGTCGCCATCACCGCAGGAACGCTGCACCCATACCCGCTGATGAACGGGATCACCGACTTCCCATGCAGCCCAATCTTGTGCATGAACACGTCCATCAGGTATCCCGCGCGGGGAAGATAGCCTACGTCTTCCAACACCGCCAGACCGGTGAGGAACGGAATCAGGTAGGGGAGGACGATTCCGATCGCCCCCGCCACACCCTGAATTGCCCCCCGCAACATGAAGAACCATATCGTGTGCGGATTGATCACCGTCGCCAGTGCGTTCACCGAGCTGTTAAACAGGCCCATGATCGGCGCCTCAACCAGTGCGCCAAGGCGAAAAACAAGGAGGAAGAACCCGTACATGATCGCGGCAAAGAAGATGTAGCCAAAGAAGCGGTGCATGAGGAGGGCATCGACCCGGTCGCGCAGACCGATGGTCGGCGAGTCAACTATGGTCACTTCCTCAAACAGATTCATCGACAGGTGATGGCGTTCGGCGGCGAGGACCTCTTCTCCACTGCGCCCGCGCGACTGCGCGAGCTGCGAACGTAGCTGGTCTACCAGATCGAACTCGTCAAACCCGCCCTCACAGGCAAGATCGATGAAGAACTGGTCTCCCTCCAACAGCTTAATCGCCATCAAGCGCGGTGAGAAACCACCCCCGCCGAGCTTCGAGGATACACGCGGGGAGAGCTGTTCAATTGTCCTCTCCACGTCGCTGCTGTACTTGGGAGCGGGAACATCCGGGTGACTCTTCGCTACTGTCATCACACTCGCTGCCGCCTGCTTCACGCCAATCCCACGCACGGCGATCGCGCTCACTACTGGAACACCGAGCCGCTCGGAGAGCGCATCAACATCGATCGTCAATCCCTTTCGCCTCGCCTCGTCCTCCATGTTCAGGCAGACGACAAGTGGAATTCCCATCTCCAAGACCTGCATCGTAAGCTCAAGGCCACGACTGAGAAGGGAAGCATCGATCACGTTCAACACGGCGTCAAACTCTCCTCCAACGAGGAAATTCCGTGTCTGCGCCTCGGCCTCATCGGTCGAAGTCAGGGAGTACGTCCCAGGAAGGTCAACGACCTCGGCGCGCTTGCCGGCGATCAGCGCCTCGCTCTTCATGTACTCGACCGTCGTCCCTGGAAGGTTGGAGGTGTTCGCCTTGTACCCGACGAGGTGGTTGAATATCGTGCTCTTACCGCAGTTCGGCTGACCAACAAGGGCGATACGAATCATGGACGGCTCTGCTTTCTCAATACGGCGTGGCAGGATTGTCCGTCCGTCCACATGGTGACAAGCTCTGCGTTTGGTATCGCCTTGAGCATCTTCGAGGCGGTATCCAGACAGCGTGGGGTGGAGGAGACGACCTCAAGGAGATCGTTCACCTTCAACCGCTTGAGGGCGCGAGAGACCCGCTCCGGGTGCTCGATCAAGGGTACCTTACGTAGATCGATCGTCCGAGCGATTGGTCCTGGAAGCTGTGACCTTTCGGTCGCAGTTTGCCCAGAAGACCCTTTGTTCTTACGAGCCCGTTTCTTCCGGCACTCTGCACAATAGCCGAGAAGTTCCAACTTTACCCCGACAACCTCAAAGCCACGCTCCGCACCGAGTTTGCGGACCGCATCGACCGGGGGGATCTCGACGACCTTTCCACAATCAAGACAGATCAGGTGATAGTGCTCCTCCAATCGGACCTCGTAATGGTAGTGATCCTCTCCCAGCTCGCTCGCCTCTACAAGCCCCAGTTCTTCGAGGAGACGCACCGTCCGGTAGACCGTAGATAGGCTGATCTTTGAATTCTCCCTCTTGGCGAGTTGATAGATCTCGCTCGCGTCGAGATGAGCATTTTCTCCTATTATGCGCAAAAGAAGCTTTCGCTCTGGGGTGATCCGGCGTCCATCAGCCCGCAAGAATCGTATCGCTTCAGAGGTGTCCATTGCCTCACCTTATTGCGAGCGGTTTTTAAGTGCAACAGCAAGTTTACTATCGCCTTCTTACGGAGTCAAGGAGAAATCTTAGGAATGAGGCAATCGAGGATTAACCAGACGATTGCCTCCTAAAACCGCTTGGGATCCGCCGCTTTCCTGCGGAAAACGATCGCGTAGTGGTAGGGACCCACCTCGAAGTGCTCCTTGGTTTCAAACCCATGGGGGCTGACGATCGCCTCCGCCTCCTTGAGAGAGAGCCGGATGGAATAACGTGGGCCTGGTGGACCAGAAATCTTCTTGAAATCGACTACGACTAGAAGACCGTGCGGCTTCAGTATCCGATTGGCTTCCCGTAAAGCTGGCTCAGCACCCTCAGCGACAACGAGCCCATGGAGGATGTTCGCCATGAGGACAATATCCGCCTCTTCGTCGTTCAGGAGAACGCCTTCGGTGATGTCGCCCATCTAAGGGAGTAACGGTTTTTGCAGCGTTTTTCTTAATCGCTTCCTTTACCCGAGCTATGGCCCCCTCGGAGATGTCCACGGCATAAACCCTACCCTCCTCTCCGATGATCTTTGCCGCTTCAATGGAGGAATATCCCCATCCACACGCAAGATCAGCGACAACGTCACCCTTGTGCAACCCCACCTTATGCCAAATACTCCGATAATCGAGGAATTCCACCCTCCTCGATTCTGAGCGGTCCACTTCAGGCTCTAGCCCGACTTTACCGTGGAGGGGGCATCGCAGTGGTTGGTGGTTCTTTGTCCAGGGTATTGAGTGGCATCGCTAATTCGCTTTACAATACGGTTTGCGTGGTTGTATTACCCAGAGAGGAA
>CAJVYM010000063.1 GCA_913009415.1 uncultured bacterium | reverse complement strand
AATATAGAGTGTGTTATGTCGAGAATACAGGTGGAGTGGATGAAAATGAATGTGCTCTTTTTTTTTTTTTCAAGCAGAAGACGGCATACGAGATATATCAGTGTGACTGGAGTTCAGACGTGTGCTCTTCCGATCTACTACCGCTCTTTTAGAAACTTCCGGATCGCAGCGAGGATCGCATCGGCGATCTTGCTCTGATAGGAGATGCTCTGCAGGAGCCTTGCCTCGTAGGGATTGGTGACAAAACCGGTTTCAACGAGCGCAGCCGGCATCTTGGCTCGCCCGATGAACAGCGGCGCCCACTTCACTCCGCGATCGACCGCACCAGTTGCGGAGACCACGTGTTGTTGTAGCATCTCGGCCAGATGGTAGCTCGCGCTGCTTTCACTTTGTGTCTCATTTACTAGCGTCTCCACACCGGACACGCTTGCCGAGCTAAAGGCGTTGGCGTGGATACTGACGTACAGGTCAGCACCGAGTTTATTTGCAGCGAGTATCCGATCGGTTGGGTAGCTGTATTCATCGTCGCGCCGTGTAAGAACGACGCGTAGCTGCGGATCGTTGAGCGACTTTATGTACACCATCTGAGCTATCGGCAGGGTGATGTTCTTCTCCTTCAAGCCGCCGATCCCAATTGCTCCAGGATCCTTGCCCCCGTGTCCAGGATCGATCACCACGAGATAGTGATAAGAAGGCGTGGGGGCATCCCCGCCCGCGCTGAGAGAAAGAGAAAGCACAGCGATCACCACGAGAACGATGCTGATGGCGGTGACTCTCAGTGGACGACGTTCCAAACGACTATCACTCCTTTGCCGGGAAAGAGGATACGCGATCGCAGGCGCCGAGTAGAAGCCAACCTGTCGGCTGAAGGTAAGACATGTGGGACGCAGAGAGAAGCGCTGCTTCCCCTCCCCCGTGGACGAGTTGGCGGAGGTGGGGGGCAGAAGCCACTTTCCCTGCCCGTTCACGAGATGAACCGGACTAGCAGCAGCACCCGCTCGCAACGTAAATGAAGCGATGGATTACTCTGTCAGGTTAACATGGAAGTACGGGTTGCGTAATCGATAGCCTTGTTGTAGCCTTGCTGTATGAACGTCAAGGTCGTCGCCACCAATCGCAAGGCGCGCCACGAGTATGAAATCATCGACACGATCGAGGCCGGGATCGTCCTTGCCGGAAGCGAGGTGAAGAGCCTGCGTGACGGGAGCTGCTCGCTTCAGGACGGTTATGCCGTGATCAGAAACGGCGAGGTGACCCTGCGCGGGGTGCACATCGCTCCGTACAAGCAGGCCTCGATGTTCAACGTAGAACCCGATCGCGATCGGCGGCTCCTCCTCCATAAACGTGAGATCATGCGGCTGCAGACGAAGGTCAAGGAACGGGGGCATACCCTCATTCCCCTTCGCGTATACTTCAGTCGGGGGCGAGCCAAGGTTGAACTCGGCCTGGGAAGGGGAAAGAAGACCTACGACAAACGCCGCAAGCTGCGCGATGACGACGAACGTCGCCGCACGCAAGAGGCGATGAAGCGCTACAACCGCGGGGAGCGCGTGTGAAGATGAACATCCGTCAGGAACTGGAAGCGCGTGAGCGCAGGGAACTTGCGCCGTACGCGACGCTCAGCACGGCAAGCCGTGGGAGGGAGCACCCGATCGAGCCCGACCCGATCCGTACCGTCTTTCAGCGCGATCGCGATCGCATCATCCACTGCAAGGCGTTCCGCCGCCTGGAGTACAAAACGCAGGTCTTCGTCAACCACGAGGGGGACCACTACCGCACTCGCCTGACACACTCGCTGGAGGTGTGGCAGATTGGGCAGACGATCGCCACCGCTCTCGGACTAAACCTCAACCTGGTGGGAGCGATCTCCCTGGGGCACGACCTCGGGCACACGCCGTTTGGCCACTCAGGGGAGAACGCGCTGAACTCCATCCTTCCAGAAGGGTTTCGCCACTACGAGCAGGGTGTGCGCGTGGTGGAGGAACTCGATGACTCCTACCCCGATCAGCCCGGGCTTAACCTGACCTTCGAGGTGCGCGAGGGGATCCTCAAACATGTCCTCTGGAAGATAAATCTAGATCCGAACCGCTTCTCTCACCTTGAGCCGACAGTGATGCCGTCGCTCGAGGCACAGGTGATCAATATGGCCGACCCGATAGCCTTCATCAGCCACGACCTCGACGATGGACTGCGGGCTGGCATCCTCGATGAGGCTGATCTTCGCAGGCTTAGAATCGCTGAGCGCCTCAGTGCAGGGAGTGAGCGTCCGTGGGTGCGGCGAGTGATCCCACTTCTCGTCATAGATGTCATTCAGGAGACGGTGAAGCGCCTGGCACAGTTTTCTATTGACTCGCCATCTCACGTGCGTAAGCATGCAGAACTGATCGTCGACTTCTCACCTGAGATCAAACAGGAGAATGAGGAGCTTTCGGCATACTTGTATGAAAACTTCTACGATGACTACCGCGTGCGGCGGATGCGAAAGCAGGGGAGCAGAATCATCGAGGAGCTCTACCACGTATTTATGGGCGACTGGCGACTCTTGCCCACCGCAGTCACTGCGGCAAAGCGGGACGATCTGATCAACGCCAATGACAAGGCTGAGGAAGAGCTGCTGCGTCCGATCGTGCGCGACTACATCGCGGGGATGACCGACCGCTTCGCGTTTAAAACGTACGCGCAGGTGATCGGCAGCATCCCGCTACCGGAATGAGTCACGCCTGACTCGTAGTTACCCCACTTTTCGTGAGCGGTCTTGGATACACCTACACCCTAGTTACGACCTCAAGTTGGCGAAGAAACATCGGATGGGTTCCATCAAGCGGAGTCCGATGGTGCGAAGTTCTTGGTGTGAAGCGGTGTGATTTTGCCGATCTCCTCGAAGTGACTGTCGGTGTGCCAGAGTTCGATTTCCGCTTGCATTGCGGCTTGTGCGATCAGCAAGTCAGGTAGGGGCATAGTAACTCCCCTTCGTCTGAGCTTCGCGCCGATCCGTGCCGCTTTATGCCATACAGAACCATCAATTGGGACGTCAGGGAGTGCACTCAAGAGATCGTCGAGCTTGCGGAAGCCCGCCTCATTGCGGGTTCCCATGAGTAGCTCCGCCTTCACCACCCAACACGTCGTCACTCGCCCGCCGGTCAAGGCTTCCTTCAGCGCCTCCTTTGCTCGGCGCCCTCCACCGCGGCGAAAATAGTGGATCCAGACGGAGGAATCCACTAGAACCGCATTCTTGTTCGTCATCCTGCCCCGGCCTCACGCCACCGTCGGAGATCGGCGGGAGACATGTCGACGAGGTCCGATCCTTCCAACTCCGCCAACTCCTGCATTCGGTGGCTGCGCACGAAGTCACGCAGCGCTAACTCGACGGCCTCGCGCTTCGTCTTCACCCCGGCAAGGCGCTTGCTCTCCTCAAGCAGCTTTGGATCGACAGTGATCGAGAGTCTGTTCATGGTGCACCTCCAATGCATCAATAATATACACCGAATGTGCTGGAACAACAACACCAATTGCTAAGGTCGACAATGCCCTTCTCTCGCCCGTTCGCTTTGCTCACTCAACCCCGCAAAGATCGCTAAGAACAGACCGCTTCTCGTTCTCTTTCTTGCTTTCCTTGGCGTTCTTTGCGTGAGGATTCGTCCCTTCGCCCTAGCCTTCGTACAAGCGCCAATGCTGCTTAAGAACGAGATCACTTAGCTGCGGAAGAGGACGGCCTCACGCTTGAATACCTGAATCGAGGCAGCAATTAAGATTGCTCCACAGACGGTATTTGCCGCGAGGGTGTACACGAGGTGTGAGAACTGTAGATCTCCAAGGATGATCTCTTGCAGAGCGTACAGCGCGTTAGCGATCGGAATGAGGAAACGAGTTCCAACAAATGTCGTGCTGCCGCTCATAGATACGAGGCCGATGAGGACGATCACCATGTAGATCGGCATCAAGTACGTGCTCGCCTCTTTCTGGCTGCGAGCATAGCTTCCGACGATCACCACCAGCGCTGAGAGGATGATCGCCAGGGGGACGAGGACTACGAGCATCCACCCGAACGCTCCCAGGCTGAGGGAGAAGGTCGCCTGCACCCCGTGCGCAGCGCTTGTCGCCGCCAGGCCTCCGCCGAAGAAGTGGACGCCGATCAGCAGGCCGATCGCCGAGAGTATCGATGATACCAGCGAGACGGTAAGGATGGTCAGGAACTTACCGAGCACGATTTCGGTGCGCGATAGTTGGCTTACAAGGAGGGTGGCGATCGTGCCCCGCTCCTTCTCCCCTGCGGTGATCTCCGCTCCCAGCCCCATCGCTCCGGTGAGGATGGCAAGGACCATGAAGTAGGGAAGAAGCCGGCTTAAGATCATCCTCCCCATCGATTCCCCGGTGGCGACGTTCTCTACCGTGAGCTTGATCGGAGGGGAGAGAGAGTTGTAGTCCATGCCCAGTGCGTCGAGCTTCTTCCGCAGGACGTCCTTCAGGTACACCTGCAGGAAATCGCGTACCCGCGCGGCGGCGACCACGTCCGTCTGGTCTGTCTGATCGTAGTAGAGCGTGATATCAAGCCCAAGCCCCGGTCCTCCGCTTGCCTTGGACACGGCCATCATCACCTGAGCGGTCTTGTCGTGCAGATCCCGCAGCCCGCTCTTGACGTCGGGAACGAAACGTGGGTAGAAAGAGCTTGTTTGGCGCACGCGGTCGTGGAACATCTGATCTCCCGAGCGGTCGACGACGATCACTGTGGGGATCATCGCGTCCAGCTTCCCCTGCTCAGCGGTGGTGAAGTGCCCCATCACCCCGACGATAAGCGGGTAGAAGAAGAGGGGAAAAAAGATCGTTAGGATCACCGTGCGGCGATCTCGCAACGCACCGAGTAGTTCTTTGGAGAAGAGAAGTCGGACGTTCTTCCACATATTGTTCAATCAGTTGTGGATTGAGTCTGAACGTTAGTTGGGCCCGAAGTCGTATCCGGAGCAGTACTCTTAGTTGTTGCGGGAGCGGACTGCGGCATTGTGCTCTTCGACTGGGTCTGCGCCACGCTCACCGCAGCCGACGATGCCGGCTGCGGTGTTATGGCTGATGCTTCAGTCTGCACCTGGGATTCTGGCGCCACTGAAGTGGGAGGAGATGAAGGTGTAGGAGGAGTTACATTGCTCTGTGGGGCGACGCCTTGTTGCGCTTTCCCCTCGCTTCCGCGCGTCATCGGCGGTGTATCGTCCTTGAGCACGGTGATCGTCTGTACCGTCTCGGTCGTTCCCGATGCGTTGCGGCTGTAGTAGCTTATCTGGTGCGGTCCGTCGGTCCCGGTGACGTGGAACGCTCCGCTGTAGCGCCGCCACGCTCCGCTATCGATCGCGTAGAATGTCTTTGTAATGCCGTAGGTCGATGCGGAGACAAGGTTGAGCGTGATAGGCGTCTTTGAAGTCAACCACTGCCCAGCCTGATTGCTGTAATTAGGCTTGCCGAACGTAATCTTTGTCTGCGGCGGATTGTTGTCCAGCACGAACTCAAGCTTTATCGGCGGCTCGGCGTTCCCCAGGTTGTCAACCCCGTAGTAAGAGACGTGATACTCGCCGTCCGGGCCACTCAGGGTGAACGGCCCCGTGTACTCCTGCCAGTCCTCTCCGTTTATGGAGTAAAGGATCTTCGCCACCCCGCTTCCAGGATCCTTAGCAGTGAGCGTGATCGGCATCTGTGACGTAATCACCATCGCGCCGGCTTGAGATACCGGGCTTCCCGCGAGTCCCGCGGCCATCGGGGTGACTCGCATCCATTTGACCGGAGGGGTCATTAGCGGGTGCGGGTCGTAGACGCTAGTGTAGGCCTGATCGCCTATGCCGTCGCCGTTTGCATCAGTTCCCTTGTAATCGCTCCAGTAGTTTCCCGTTGAGCCGGTCCAGGTATTGAGGTGCCGTTGATCGAGAGCGCTAATTCCGTTGTTGATGAAGCTATTGCCGTAGATCTTGTTGTCCTTAGAACCGAGCATCATTACGACGCCGTAGTGGTTCTTCGCGATTACGCTTGACTCGATGATATTCCCGTTTGCGTTCAGCAGCCGAACGCCCGCCTCTCCGAGGCTGAGCCGGCACTTCTCGATGCGGCCGTTTGTCACTGAGTTCAGGTATATCCCGGCATCGCGCGCCTTCTCGACCACGCAACCGCGGATCACGAAGTAAGCGCTTGTGTGATCGATGTATATTCCGTAGTCGGTTGACGATACATCGATGTACCAACCCTCAATGACATAAGGATCATTTGCACTTCCGCTCCCGGAGATGACGCCATTTTGGCTTGTGAACGCATCGTTCCCGTAGATGTAGATCGGTTCGTGGGCCCTCCACCACAGGAGCCCACCGTCAGATTGCCCCCCCACCAGGACGACCGATACGACAGCGAATACCACCGTTGCCATTACTAATACGACCTTCCTGAACATTACTATCTCCTCCTTGCAATCTGTATCATGCGATAAGGACAGGATACCACATCTAAGCTCAAAAAAGAAGCTGCACGCCGGGTAATCCGCGTCCAAAGGCGAGTTTGCATCGATATTAGCTCCCCACAACGGAGAAGAAGACCTCCTCCATGTCCGCTGCCGCGTACGTATCTTCAAGCTCAGTCAGTGTTCCCAACGCACGTAGCTTTCCGTCGTACAGGATACCTATCCGATCGCATAGCTTCTCGGCGATGCGCATGATGTGCGTTGAGATGAGGATCGTTCGTCCCTGCTCGCGGAAGAGTTTTATCGATTCCACAACCGCGCGCGCGGCCATCACGTCCAGACCGAACGTCGGTTCATCGAGGATGAGGACCGGCGGATCATGGATGATGCTCCGTGCAAGGGATAGCTTCTGCTTCTCCCCGGTGGAGAACGTTCCCACCCTGCGATCAGCTAATTTAGTCAATTCGAGCATGGAGAATATCTCACCTGTCCGCCGCGCGATCTCAGCATCGCTTAACCGGTTGATTCGCCCGAAGAAGCGGATCGTTTCGCGCGCCGTGAAGCGGTCGTAGAGGCCCGTTTCGGTGGCGAGAAAACCGATCTGCTCGCGCACTTTCCCCGCATCGGTCTTCGTATTGTAACCGGCGAGGATCGCGCTCCCCGAAGTCGGTGTGAGGATTGTTGCCAGGATCCGCAGCGTGGTCGTCTTTCCAGCACCGTTTGGCCCGAGGAGGCCGAAGATCTCGCCAGCGTGACAGCTAAACGATAGGCCATCGACGGCTCGCACTTCACCCCCCCTGCGGGTACGGAAGACCTTGACCAGGTCACGCGCCTCGACCATAACGTCCGTTGTCGATGCAGGGGCCAACTCGCTCATAGGTACTCCATTCCCACGATCTCCTGCAGGACGTCTGGTACACGCACGCGCCCGTCGGCGGTCTGGTTGTTCTCCAAGATGGCCGCCATCAACCGCGGTGTGGCCACACCCGACCCGTTTAGCGTGTGCACATATTCCGGCTTTTCTCCCTCGCCTGGACGGTAACGCGTGTTACCCCGCCGCGCCTGGAAATCCTCGCAGTTGCTGCACGAGGAGACCTCGTAATAGCGCCCCTGTCCGGGGAGGTAGACCTCGATATCTACCGTCTTCGTCGCCTGCTGTGCCAGGTCTTGAGTGGGCAGGAGAGCGACGCGATAGTGCATCTTGAGTGCCTGCAGCACCCCCTCGGCATCGTTGATCAGTGCCTCCAGTTCGTCGTAGGACGACTCCGGCGTCGTGAACTTGAACAGCTCTACCTTGTTGAACTGATGCACCCTGATCAGACCGCGTTCGTCTTCTCCGTACGTTCCCGCCTCGCGCCGGAAGCAGGGCGTGTAGGCGACATACTTCTTCGGGAGAGCTTCGGGCGATAGGATCTCGCCCCGGTGAAGGTTCGCTAGCAGCGTCTCCGCGGTCGGGGTCAGGTAGAGGTCGTCCTTCTCGCAGTAGTAATCCTCATCAGCAAACTTGGGCAGCTGCGATGAGACGTAGAAGCTCTCGGGGTTTGCTAAGAACGGAGGGAACACCGGCGTGTATCCGCGGCGGGAGTGGTAGAAGAACATGAATTGAATGAGTGCCATTTCGAGCATCGCCCCCATCCCAACATACAGCGGGAAGCGCGCACCGGCGATCATCGCCCCACGCGTAAAGTCAAGAAGCCCCTTCTCCTCGGCGATCGCCAAGTGGTGTTTCACGGGAAAGTCCTGTTTTGGCGCCTCACCGTGGCTGCGCAGGATG
Organism: uncultured bacterium; assembly: GCA_913009415.1. GTDB lineage: Bacteria > Bipolaricaulota > Bipolaricaulia > UBA7950 > UBA9294 > M55B144. Next base: position 4,866 of record CAJVYM010000063.1, on the reverse strand, counting down.
ACCTTCTCTTCCTTCTTCCCCACCGGAACAGAATCGTGCGGGACGTTCGGCAGCAGCGAGAGGAGGTAATTGATCTTCTTTGTCACCTCAGCTAGCTCTGAATCGAGCGCGCTGATCTGGGCTGATACAGTGGACATCGCCTCGATCTGCTCCTCGGCGTCCTTCCCCTCACGCTTCAGGCGACCGACCTCCTGCGAGCCGCGATTGCGCTCGGCTTTCAGCTCCTCGACCTTACCGATGAGGTCCAGTCGGTGCGCATCGAGATCGAGGATCTCGCTGAGATCAAGTGATGCATCCCGCGTTTGCAGCCTGCGTTCGATCTCTTTCCCGTCTTTCCTCAATTTGTGAATATCGAGCATCAGTTTTCGCCTCCACTGTGAGCAGGATTCTAGTGGAAGAAGCGACCTGGCACAATATGAAGCTCTACTGATTCCCGGCTATAATGACCCCACCAATGAAACTACTGATCTATTCCAAAGCCCTTTATTCGAGCTGGGTCTACTACAGCGCCGATCGCATCCTGTTTGACGCCGGTGAGGGGGCAAGCTCGATCCTTGGGAACAAGGCGTTCGCCATCAAGCGAGTATTCCTGTCACACGGCCACGCCGATCACATCGCCGGTCTCGTCTCGCTTGTAAACATCCGCAACAACGCGATGGGGGACAAGGAAAAAGAGCTCATCATCTACTATCCAAAGGAGAACTATCTCATTTCGGAGATGAGCAACTTCATTTCTCGTACGAACAGGCGGCTGAACTACAACCTGGAGTGGGTGCCGCTGGAAGCAGGCGATCGCATCGAGCTCCTCGGCGGGCAGCTCCCGCGCTACATCGAGGCCTTCCCCACAGTGCACACCTACAGTGAGACATCGCTTGGTTACAACATCGTCGAGGTGCGCCATCGGCTGAAGTCTGAGCTTGTCGGTGCATCGCAGGCGAAGATCATGGAGATGATCAAGAAGCAAGGAAGGGAGGCGATCAGCGAGACGTACGATCAGCGTCTCTTCTCCTACGGCGGAGATTCTGTCCCCATCAATCCGGAGTACGTTGCCGGAACGGAGGTCCTCTGTCATGACACGACCTTCCTCGATGAGGAGGATCGCAAGGAATACAAGCACGCAACTTTGGCCGAGGCGATTGATGTCGCGCGTAGAGCAGGCGTGAAGAAGGAACTAATCTGCCTACACATTTCTACCCGCTACAAGAACAAAGTGCGGGAGATCGCTGCTGCCAGTGGTCGCTACGAGGGCCTTGACTTCAAGGTTACCCTTGTCCCTCCCGGACGGGTCTTCACTATGGAGTGAAGTGTTCAGTGCGCGGCTTCATCCCCTGCTCAAGTTACTGAAGGCCCACTCGGCTACGCAGCTTGCTTTCTATCTCAGTCTTCTACTGCTAGCAGCTCTGCTTTCCTCACGCCTCATTTCATTAAGTCGAATCACTTCCACGATCGACTGGCGACTGCTCGTTCTTTTGGGGTCATTCATGCTCATCTCTGAGGGGTTGAAGCTAGTTGGTCTTATGGACTGGATAGCCGCGAGGATGGCTGGGTCCGGGCACAGCCTGGGCAGGCTCTACCTGTTGCTATTGGCAAGTGCGTTTATCCTGGCGATGCTCATCACCAACGATGCCGCCCTGTTCGCGGTCATCTCGTTCACCATCGTCCTTTCGCAGCGAGTGCGGTTGAACCTACGCCGCGTAGTGATTTATGAGATCATTGCAGTGAACCTGGGAAGCGCGCTGACCCCGTGGGGAAACCCGCAAAACCTGTTCATCTACCACTATTATCACCTTTCGCCCGGCGCCTTCTTCCATCAGAGTTATCCGTTTGTAGTCATCAGTTTTGTCGCGCTTTTCCTACTTACCTCACTGACGTTAGGCTTTGGCGGGAGAAGGGGAGGGCTTAACATCGTAAGGGGTGTTAACAGTGAACCATTGGTCTTCTGGAGGAAGACAGCGATCCTGCTGATCATTTTTGTATTGTTGGTCCTCAGCGTCCTGCACGTTGTGCCTGTACTTATCTCGGCGGGTCTCCTCGTCCTCTACATAGGAATCACCCTGCGTGACGGTTTCCGCCGGCTCGATTGGTGGTTGTTAGGAACCTTCCTCCTCCTCTTTCCCACGATGAGCGGATTGGGGAGCGCGCTTGCTGGTGCGCTCGGAAGCAATCTTGGTGGCCCCCTCGGTGTGTATGGGGCAGGAATTGGGATATCACAACTGATCAGCAACGTTCCTGCGGCAATGCTCCTTTCGCGTGCTACTGCAGATTGGCGCAGCCTGTTCTACGGCGTGAATCTTGGTGGCCTGGGAACGATAGTGGCCTCGTTTGCCAACCTCATCGGCCTGAGCCTCTACCTGAAAGGGGTAAAGGAGGATAATTGGAAGGGCTTCATCCTGGAGTCACTCGTCTGGAACGTGCTTCTGCTAATGGTTTTGAGCGGGATCTTCACGTTCTTCATTGCCTGACATGAACTGTGTGGCAGGCTCATATTGCCTCATAGAGCGAAATCTTAAATCTGCCACCCACTGACGCAGTATCAAAAATTGACAATATATGACGCTGTTCGTAGAATATGTGCACCTAAGTCGCGGCTATGGAGGTTGCTAGAATGAATGTTTCGGTGGGTAAGGATTTTGAAGAATTCGTGAAAGGAAAAGTTGCCTCCGGGGACTATGCTTCAGTCAGCGAGGTAGTGCGAGATGGCCTACGTCTACTTAAGGAAAAGGAGCTGCTTCTGGAAGCCAGGCTTCAATCATTACGCGGTGAAGTCCAAAAAGGAATTGACCAAGCAGACAATGGTGAACTGCTCGATGGGAAAGAAGTCATGGCGGAATTGGGTTCGCTGATCAAGGCCAGAAAGCCTTAACATGGTGAACTATGTTTTAGTGCCAGAGGCGCGAAATGACTTGTTAAAAATATTCAACTACATAGCAAATGACAGCATTGAGTCAGCTTTGCGTGTTCATGGGCGGTTCTTGGAAGTTTTCGAGCTTCTTGCTGAGAATCCTAATATGGGCCACTACCGCGATGACTTGACGACAAAACCCGTTCGATTTTTTCCTGTCTATTCATATTTGGTTGTATACTTGGCTGATACGAGCCCGGTTCAAATCGTTCGTGTTCTTGGTGGAGCACAGGACGTTGAAACAATCTTGAACTAGAACAAGGCCACAAGTTCTTGGCATTTGGGTTGATGTAAACATAACAGTAGGTTGTATCAGACAGGGCTATTTGTCCGAGCCTTCGCGGGGCAAAAGGTGCGCCACGTGATTCTTGCAAGTGAAGCCACCGTTAGATGGATGTCGCGAGTAGCGTAATGAACAACTGTGCTACCGATCAAGTTATTAGTGACCGCACACTATAGTTGTTGGCCACGAAGAATATCGCTTTGATTTTTAACTATCGTGAGTGTACACTATAAACAGGTGATCGACATGGCAAAAGCTAGTTCAGCGTTCAAGGTTGGAGGATTCATAGAGGCTCCTTACTTCGTTGATCGAGTCGATGAGCTACAACACCTCCATCATGATGCACGCACGCTTTCGCAGAGCAATGTGGTCATCGCCCCACGACGATTTGGCAAGACATCCCTCTTGCGTGCTGTTGAATCACGCGCCAGCGAAGAGATGCTGGTTTCCTACATCAACTGCCTCGGCATAGTAGACCCAGTGGGATTTCACGATCGGTTTGTTGAGGAGGTCCTGCGATCGTTTGCTGCGCGTCATGGAAAGGGTAAGAGACTCCTCGTTACCTGGCGGGATCTGCTCAAGAAGCCTGTATTGGGGATGCGGGATGCGCTATCTGAGATCGGAGGCAGCGTTGAGGGAATGGGTGCGATCCGGCTCAAGTTTCGCACCCGCGAGGTAGATGCACAGGCTCTCCTGGAGTCTGCTCTTGCCTTCCCGGAGAAGCTTGTGGCCGAGCAGGACGAGAGGGTTCTCATTATTCTCGATGAGTTCCAGGCCCTCGTCCCGCTAGGCGAGCACATCTTCTCACTTCTCAAGGAGAAGATGGAGTCACAGAAAAAAGTTGTCTACCTGTTCAGCGGAAGCAGTTTTCGCATGTTGCATGAAGTATTCGGTCGAGAGGGAAAGAGCCCGCTCTATCAGATGGTAGGGCGGCTGTTCCTGGGGGAGATTCCTTATCCATTTGTCCATCGCTTTTATCGAGAACGCCTACAAGACGTGCATGCCTGTGAGATCACCGGCCCAGCCCTTTCTCAAGTGACGGAGCACGTCGGGGGAATTCCCTACTACTTCCAGAAACTTGGCGTAAGCCTGGAACGTGAGATTACTTTACGTAACAAGAAGAAGATCAACTCTCACGATGTGGAGAAAGCATTTACCTTGCTTCTTGAAGAGCTATCAGGCGATTTTCAGGAGCGCTGGGAGACTAGATTCACTGGGCAACAGCGAGCGATTCTGAAAACACTCTCTCGTGAGCCGATGAGCGTTACAGAAATCGCGCACTCCCTGGACGTTTCACCCGCCAACATCTCCTATAATCTGAGCCGACAGACCGAAGCGATGATCCTCACCAAAGAAGATCGCCGCTATCGCATCACCGACCGCGTATTTGCCGCTTGGCTGGAGGAGCTTTGAGCGGTTGCTGGGTGATGGCTGGAATGCCCGCATACGGCTCGTAATTGCAGTGTCTTGGGAAACCTGCACCCTCTAATCTCTGGGGTATCCGAATCTTCGGGTTATGCACAATCTCCATAACTCGACAATGGTACCGGTATGTTATTAAACCGTGCGAAATAGGCTTGACATTGTGATGTCAGTATGGTACAATGTTTCATTATGAAACGAGATGCACGCAAGCTGACTCACAAGGAATTGACTGAATTGAGGAAACGGGGGGTAGCCA
>CAJVYM010000062.1 GCA_913009415.1 uncultured bacterium | reverse complement strand
CAATGGATTGTCGGCAAGGGAGCGCATGGAGCGGAAACTGTTGACGAAGAGGGGGAGAGAAACGTACAAACAACGTGGGTCAACGATTGAGCCGGTGTTTGGGCAGATGGTGATGCGGGGGTTAGTGCGGTTCAAGTTACGGGGGTTGAAGAAAGTGCGTGCTGAGTGGTCGCTGTGGTGTACGACGCACAACCTGTTGAAACTATGGCGAAGCGGATGGAGAGCAGGGCAAGCAGTAGAGACCTGAGGTGACGAGGTGTAGTGCATCTCAGGCACGAGTAATGCGCGGCAAACGGTGAGCACAAGCCCTCGACTATGAGGAGAAGAGGACATTAATCCATCTTCTTAGAGGAATCACGCCACATGCCAAAGAGAGAAGCGAAAGCGCCTCGTCTTCGCCAACGTCGCTGGATCATTTCTCAGACAGGCTCCATAGTTCTCGTATTTGTAGGTGCTTCGAGCAACACTTTCGTGAGCCCGAACTCCAACAAAGTCAAGACCGATGAAATCGCTCTTGCCAGTTACTTCTCTCAACTTCAACGTCTGCGGAGTGCTTTTATGCACCGAGCAGCACCAACGTAGCACACGCGACGGGGGGCCGAACATCTCCCACGATTCCTTTGGGTTGAGATGCGACTTGGCAATGTAGAACGGTATCTCGTCCTCGGCACATTGCTGTTTGGTTTTTTTGATGATCTCGTAGGTGTCGGGGAACTCCATGCCCGTATCACCGAATACCACCACGAAGCTGCCTTTGGGCAGGGCTTTCTTAACCAGGTCGAGAAGGACACAACTGTCCTTGCCACCCGAAAACGCCACGTGGAAGCTGTCGAGCCTGTCCTTGTACTTGGTGTAGATAGCCAGTATTTTCTTGACCGTGCTCTGCTCGATGATTTCAAGCATCTCACGGTTCGCCTCCACCATTGCCTCTATATCAACGGGGCGAAGCGATATGCCTTCTGATTCCGGCATTATCGGGTTACCGTCCTCGCCATTCGGAATGATAATCTCAGGGGCGGTGTTGACATTGCCGCCTTTTAATTTTGCGACGAGCGTCCCGCGATAGTAGTAATGATTTGCTTCCGCCCACATATAGGGGCGGTCGGTCTGCTTGTCGTACTTCCAATACTTATCAAAGCCCAGCACGTCCAGTTCGGGCGCGTAAACCGGGCGGGGTTCTTTGGAGAACCCTGTCGGCGAGGAATTAAGAAGTATCCCGCCCGTTTTCTTGTCGTAGGTATACGAGTACATCTTCAATCCCTCCTTTCTCGTATGGCCTTCGCCTTATCTATAATTTCGTTAGTTTTTCTTGCGGTTGTGCTTCTACCCGTGTAGCCGCGCTCATACAGGAACTTGCCCACGGCGGTGTACTTCAAGGGAACGTCGGCATTCGCCACGGCATCGGTCATGATCTCCGTGTAGTCCATGCCACAGCTTTTGCGGATGACCGTTCCGGTGTTCCGCGAGTTGACCGATAGGGTATCAAACCGAAACTCCCGACTAAAGCGGCGGCAGTAGCTTTCCAGCAGAAACAAATTCCACGTCTGACCGCAGTCGGGGAACGCCCCGAATGTGGTGAAAGACTTAAGTGAAATATAATCATTCTTAACAAACAGCCCGATTGCTTTGTCAATAATGTTGGCGTTGAAGTGAACATATCTATCTGCCGCATATGTGTTTTTATCAATATGAACCAGAATTATGTTGCCTGCTTCGATCGGAATCCGACGGTGAGCTTCACCCGTTAGTTCTTTCTCGTAGATCAGCAGGTCGTCAAGCGAGCATTTGTCGATGGTCCGACAGTATTCCTTCATTATGGTTAACGCATCAAAGACATCTCCTTTGCGCGCGACGATTTTGCCTCTCTTATCGAACTTGTCCGACAAGCAGATGCGGTAAACCGCATTATGAACCGCCGTAATGGAAAGTTCGTAGTTGCGTTCCTCGATTTCACCGAAGGGCAAGTCTGTCATCGAGGCATAGCCGCGAGCGTTGCATTCCTGCACGGCCGCTTCGTGGATGGCTGTCCGTTCCTCGTCAGTAATGCCGATACGGCTGATGTGCGAGAATGTCTCCACGCTGCTCCAAATGAAGTCACCGTTTTGACCGAGGGCGGACTTAATCCTTTGAAGGGGTATGTACCGCAACCGCTCGGCAAGTTGGCCGTAGTTCAGCAGTACATCGTCACCCCACACGCGTAGGATTTCGCCCTCCAGAGAGGCAAAGATGGAAGCGTCCGTGTAGCCGAAATAGGTCTGCGTGAACGACAGTTTCGGGAACAGCCTACGGAGAATATCGATGAGCATATCCTTGGAGATCACGCTTGCTTCGAACAGCCAGTTCTCGTTCTTGGCGTAGAACTCGGCAAAGAATATGGCTTGTGCGCCGTCGGCGAAGTAATCCTCTGCCAGTTCCTTGATTCGTTCTTTCGCCTGTGCGGACACGGCATAGATTTTTCCGTCAAAGGTTGTTCCGCAAGCCGCGATATAGCTTTTCAGTTCCTCATCGGTCAGCTTGATTTCCTCATCCAAGCCCTCTGTAACAAACGAACGGAAACGTGCCATCTCAATCGGGGAGTTCAGCCTGTAGCCGTTGGCAAAGTGAGATGAAAGCACGTCCGTCAGTTGCTCAACGACCTCCGGGTCAAGCACAGGGTTAGGCGGTGCGGCGGGGACAACATTAGCGGGGCGTGTATACGTTTGCACTGACTGGGTGGGATTACGGCAGTTAGGCTCATAGGTGATAATGACATCATCTAAGTCCACCCCACAGTGTTGGCACAGATTTCTGATAATTGAGACGATGGTCTACGGGTTGTAGTTATTGTAAATCCACTTACCATTTGAGAGCAGGGTGCAAGTCCCGGAGTCGGCTTTGGTCGGCAAAAAGAATATCTTGCTGCCATACAACGGCTTGCGGCCAAGCGACTCAAGGTTCGGGTTGCCTTCAGCGAGAAACCGCTCTATTGTGGCTACAAACAACTGCGACCAGTTCCGCTTGTTCGGAACGACGGCTTGCCCCTTGATGGTACAAGTTAGCGGGCGCGTTTGGGCGCAGAGCCCTGGGCGAGTGAAATCAACGCGCTGTGCCGAATTCGTGATACCTTTCGGCTCTGTATAGACGTGTTGGGCTTCTTCCGAATCTTCGGACTTTTGCCTGCTTACCGTTTCTGAAGATTTATACCACCAAGCATCTCTGTAATCGCTGCTTCGCCCACCGCCAATCACCCATAATGCACCGCCTGAGTCCCGTTTGTCTACATGCTCCAAATTGTGATGCTCAATCAACTGAACAACATCTGGCTTTCCCGCGTTGGGTTCATCTGATAGATGTTGCAGATATCTCATGTAGCAGCCCATACCAGCAGAGAACATACCTGAAGTTCTGCGGTTCACTTGCTTATAGTTTGGCGCAGCTCTGCAAATGTCCCAATAGGCATTCAGTTCACCAGGTGTATGGCAAGTGAAAACGCTCCCGACATCAAATACGACAGGGACTTGCAGTTTCGCCGGTGCGGCACGGAGCGCGTCCAAATACTGCCGCACCACATTTTCCAAATATAAAGTGCTATTGGCGTTCGGCTGCGTAACCAGCCAAGCGATTACATCTTCGGGGTCAATGGCGCTATTTGACGTATGTTCAAATTCAATAGTTGATTCCACCCCTTTGAATTTGGCCTTGGGGTGGAAAGAAGCCTTCAGATCGTTACCCAACAAAGAGTCTAACTTGTCGACGATCTTCATTCGTCCGAACCCTTCTTGTTGCGGTCCGCCGCGCCGCCGGCCTTAACCCACTCGTCGACCTCGTCCTTCTTGAACTTCCAAAGACGGCCCATGCGGTGGGCGGGCATCGCATGCTTGTCGATCCATCTGTAAATGGTGTCACTGCTGACACCGAGATACTTGCCTATCTCGCCTACTGATAACCAGCGGTCTTCCATCTCGGCCATTTCGTTCAGCTCCTGTCGGGCGCTTGCACATCTTCGCCATTTCTACCAGGGCGTGTGCCTGGTCGTCGAGAGCAGTCATCCCAACTTAACAGCTTCTAACGGATGTTCCCTTGCGTTGGGATTGAGTCACGCAGGCGCAAACACTCATCTGTTGCCAGTTTTACGCTGAGCTGACAGCTTTCTCTTAATGGGCACGCTTGCCTTATCCTACTAGCGAACACTTCAAACAAGACTGCTTTCGTGGCTTAAAGTATCGATGTCCACAGTGCCCACATAGTACAACTCGCTGAGGCAAAAACCAAGGAGTATTTATTGATCTTTAGTGAGCATGCCATAGCTCCAAAACGCGCAAATCCTGATTAGAAACGGCTTTCTTGATTTTGGGCAATGGAACATCCGTTCTAAATTACATTTCCCGAGGGCGATTGTCAACCCCTTTCAGCCGCAGGAAGCCGCACACGGCTACTCTACAATCGCTTAGGGTTGCCCCCTGCAACTCTTTCAAGCTGTTATGAGCATGGCATTCAGTGACTCCAGGCCGGGATCGGACTGTTCCCACATATAAACGCCACCATCGCCCGACGGGACATGCTGTGCCCACCAGGCCGGAAACCTATATCAAGAACGAGCTTCAGGCTTGGTGCGAGAAGTACAGATAGTCAGAGGGTAAACAGAGAACGAGTAGTTTGGGGACGGGAAGATCGGCGCCGTGAAGAGGCACTTCAGAAGGATGTGACACGGGCGCAGACCCTTTAGACATCAGGGACAAATGAAAACCCGTCACCCCGAGGAATGATCTCAGAGAGACGGGTTATCTTTAACTGGTGGAGGTGGCGGGAGTCGAACCCGCGTCCGAAGGTACCGCCGGTCAGCATCTACAAGCTTAGAACCGTGATTTAGTCTCGGGAAGCGCCCTCCCACGGCCAGGATTGCTCACCCAAAGCTTCCTGTGATTCATCGTGCTCCGGGAAGCGCAAAGCGCGATATACCCGCTAAGTTGACGCCCGAGTGAAGCCCGCGGGAAGCTCCATCGGACGGCCTCCCCTAATTTAGAGAAGGAGCAGCGAATGCGTAATTCGCAGTTGTTGTGTTCGCAATTGTTGTTTGTTTCGCCAGTTTTAGGAGATAGCAAACGCTCCGCTTGCAGCCTTGCTTTGGTAACTCCGTCGAATCCATACACCCCCATGTCAAAGAACCACCACTATTATACTCCCAAAAGTGAGACTAGCAATCGGCATACTTCCGTGGTTATCATCTGTTAGCCAATGAGGTATTCAGTGATCGGTATCAGCCTATCGTTTGCCGCCGGGATCGCTGTCGGGTCGATGCTGCCTCAACAGCGGCTCCTATTGTGGTTCGCCTGCGTCGCCGTGGCGGCCTCCATTTTCGTGTTGAGCCGGTGGAGGAGATCGCTCCTATCATTGCTTCTGATCAGCGTAGCGCTTCTAGGCGCACTTCGTTATCAATCGACCCCTGTGATCCCAGCATCACTCTACAAGCAGGCAGATAATCTCCAAGAGGTGACGGGAACGATCGTCTCCTACCCCGAGGACAGATCCGACCACACGATGTTCATCATCGCGCCAGATCAGATCGCTTCGAAGGTCTCTGTCACCCTCTTTTGGAAGGGAGAGGAACGCCCGTTTCTCCTGTACGGAGACCGCCTGCAGATCACGGGTCTGGGGAAGGCGCCGGAGAACTTCGATAACTTCGATTACCGCGGGTACCTCGCGCGGCAGGGGATCTTCGCCACGATGATCGTTAACTCGACAAGAGATATACACAAATTGGGAGTGACAAGGAGCCGTATCATGCGTCTCGGCGATAAGATCCGCCATCGCCTCCTGGCGCGTATCGATGCACTGTTAGCGAGCGAGGAAGCGGGGCTAGCACACGGGCTCTTGTTCGGCGAGAAGGGGATGATGTCAAAAGAGGTCGAAGACGCGTTCCGCCGCGCCGGGCTGATGCACCTGCTTGCCGTCTCCGGGCTGCACCTGGGGATCTTCCTCGCTGCCCTGTGGTTTCTTCTGCGCCTGTTCGGTCTGCGCCCGCGGATCACTTATCCGCTGGTGGGGATCGCCGTCCTGTTCATCCTGTGGATCGTCGGACCACGCGTGAGCTTGGTGCGCGCCGCGCTGTTATTCGCTTTCCTCGCCCTGGGAAGCGTCCTTGCCGATTGCGGGTTGATCCTCAGGCGCTGGGTGAGCTCTTACGCTGGCCTGGCCGCGGCGGGACTAGTTCTTCTTTCCATCCGACCGACCGCGCTGTGGGATGTCGGATTCCAACTGAGCTTCGCCGCTACGGGAGCGATTCTCTTTGTCTTCGATCCGATGTTCCGCGTGCAGCAGAGGATAACGGCTGTCGCGAAGCGTGCACCGCTTCCAACACCCATCGTCTCCTACCCTCTTCTGCTCATCGCTATCTCGGCGGCGGCGCAGGCGGGGACGGCGCCGTTCCTCGCTTATCACTTTCACGCGTTCTACCCGTTCGCTCTCATCGCAAACCTCGTAGCCATCCCCTTGGCAACTCTAGCCCTATGGGGAGGAGGGATTCTGCTTCTTGTCTCTTGGAGCCCGCTTGCCGTATCGGCAGGAAAAGGCCTCCAGCTCGTGTTGCACTCCCTTATCGTGTGTGTGAAAGCAATCTCAAGCCTACCGGGCAGCATGCTTCCCATGCCGGGGTGGGCCGGGATCTGGATTGGGGGGATCGTTATCTATCTCTTTATGCTCGCAATCTACGTAAGGGATTCGTCATCGTGGACCTTGTATTCCACATCGATCGTGCCGTCGGTATCCGATGTATTGTCTGTTCTGTCGGATAATGACGGACGCATGAGCAAATAGCGGACGAGGAGATACAAGGCGAACAAGTCGCTCAGTACTCCTGGGACTATCAGGAGTATCCCTGCAATCAGTGGCAAGAGCTCGCGCCGCATGAGCGAGCGTAGGGTGAGACGCCCGATGAAGACGCTCATCGCCACGTTTTTCAGGATGACGCGGCTTTTAAGCCGCAGGATGAGCATGCCGAGGACTCCGCTCAGCAGGATCTCACCGATGATGGCACCGCCGCCGATCACCTGACCGAGCTTCACTAACAGCGCGATTTCTATGCATGCAAGGACGAAAAGAAGAAAAGGCATATTCACCACCAGCGCGAGATGTTAGTGGAATTCTTGGTCCTCCACAACCACTGTGAGAACAGTCTGGGAGAGTAGGCCTTGTCAGGTGCTTCGCGTTTGTCTATTCTAGGTATTCATGGAAAGATCGGAACGCGAGTATCTTATCGGGTTGAATCTGATAGCGGGACTGACACCAAGGAGGATGATCGTCCTCCTCGATCGCTTCTCATCGCCGAAAGAAATGTGGAACGCGTCGCAGGGATCGCTCGCCGCCCTCTCTGGATTCAACTTTGAAGTCGCTTCCCAAATCGTCGCCTCACGCAGCGAAAAGGCGCTTGATGAGGAGCTTGAGCGGGCACGAAAGCTAGACGTTAATATCCTGACGATCCTCGATGAGGATTACCCGCCCCTGTTGCGGCAAATCGAAAACCCATCCGCTGTCCTCTACGTGCGTGGCGAGACGCGGATCGATACCACACGCACGCTGGCGATCGTGGGAACGCGCAGATCGAGCCGCTATGGGAGATCGATGGCGGGTAAGCTGGCGCAGGATCTGGCCCGTCTCGGTCTCACCGTCGTCAGCGGCCTGGCGATCGGGATCGACACCGCCGCGCACAAAGGGGCGCTTCAGAGCGGGTGCACGGTCGCCGTCCTCGGCTCGGGGTTGGCGCATATCTACCCCGCAAGCAACACCCGCCTCGCCGCACAGATCTGCGAGCAGGGAGGGAGTCTGGTGAGCGAGTATCCCCTCACCATGCCTCCGTCGAAGTGGACCTTCCCGCAGAGGAACCGCATCATATCAGGACTATCGCGTGGGGTGATCGTCGTTGAGGCGCCGCAGCGCAGTGGAGCGCTGATCACCGCCCGCCTCGCCAGCGAACAAGGGCGTGAGGTGTTCGCCGTCCCGGGGAACGCTACCAGCACGGCAAGTGCGGGAACGAATGCGCTCATCACGGATGGAGCAAAGCTCGTCACCCGAGTGAACGATGTCATCTCCGAGTTTCCCGACCTGGCCGTTCTCAATAAGCCTTCGTCGCATGAGGCTCAGCAGCGTGAAATCGTGCTACCCGAGGAGGAACGCCGTGTCTACGATCTCATCGGCCTTGAACCGCTACACATAGACGATATCATTTCTCGGGTGGGGATATCCCCCACGCGTGCCGCGCAGATCCTCCTCACGCTGCAGATGCAGGGGTTGATCGAGCAGATCGAAGGGCGGCGGTATATCAGAAGTCCGTAGGAGGTTTCACCGATGAGTGTGCAACGTACACTGGTTTTATGTAAGCCCGATGCCATCCAGAGAGGATTAGTGGGACGGATCATCTCCCGCTTCGAGGACAAGGGATTCAAGGTCGCCGGCCTTAAGATGATGCGGGTCGACGAAGCCCTCGCCCGCACGCACTACCACGAACACGTCGAGAAGGCATTCTTCTCCGAGCTGCTCTCGTTCATCACGTCTTCGCCAATCGTCGCCATGGCGATCGAGGGGGAGAACGCGGTCGAGGTCGTGCGTGTCCTGATGGGAGTCACCAACCCACAGATGGCGATGCCGGGAACGATCCGGGGAGATTTCGGGCTCAACCTGACCAAGAACATTGTGCACGGCTCCGACTCCGCCGCTTCCGCCGAACGAGAGATCGCTCTGTTCTTCTCTTTGGATGAGCTCCACAACTATCAGCTCTCGATTGGGGACTGGTGCTAGCAGGCACGGATCTGTCCGTGCCAACAAGGAGAATCATGGAGCTTTCCAAGCGTTATCAACCCTCGCAGGTGGAGGAGGAGATATACCGCTTCTGGGACGAGGGCGACTTCTTCCGCGCTGACATAGAGGCGCCGAGCAAGGGGCCGTTCTCCATCGTCATCCCGCCCCCCAACGTGACCGGGCGTCTGCACATGGGGCACGCGCTCAACAACACGCTGCAGGACATCATCGTCCGCTACAAACGGATGGACGGGTACAACGCGTGCTGGTTTCCCGGGACCGACCACGCCGGGATCGCCACCCAGAACGTGGTGGAGAAGGTGCTGGCCAAGGATGGACTGTCGCGCCACGACATCGGGCGCGAGGCATTCGTCGCCCGGGTGTGGGAGTGGAAGGAGAAGTACGGCTCGGAGATCATCGAACAGTTGAAGTTCCTCGGCTGCTCGTGCGACTGGTCGCGCCAGCGGTTCACCCTCGACGCGGGGCTCTCCCGCGCGGTGCACGAGGCGTTCGTCAAGCTGTACGACGAGGGGCTGATCTACCGCGGAAACTACATGATCAACTGGTGCCCGCGCTGCGAGACCACCCTGTCCGACATCGAGGTGGAACATAAGGACGTAGATGGGAACCTGTACTACGTAAGCTATAAGCTCAAAGAGGGCGGGCAGATCACGATCGCTACCACCAGACCAGAGACGATGCTCGGTGATAGCGGCGTGGCGGTCAATCCCAACGATGAACGGCACAACAAGCTGATCGGGAAGACCGCGATCCTCCCGCTCCTCGGGCGCGAGCTCCCCATCGTGGCGGCGGAGGAGGTCGATCCCGAGTTCGGCACCGGCGTCCTCAAGATCACCCCGGCGCACGACCCGATCGACTTTGCCATCGGCAAGCGCAACAATTTAGAAGCGATCAACATCTTCACTAAAGAGGGGAGGATCAACGAGAACGGTGGCCGCTTCGCCGGGATGACGCGGGAAGAGGCGCAAGAGGCAGTGATCGCTGCGCTCAAAGAAGAAGGAGCACTAGAGAAGGTCGTCCCCTACACGCACGCGGTCGGCCACTGCCAGCGCTGCGGCACAGCGGTAGAGCCGATCGTCTCCACGCAGTGGTTCGTGCGCATGCAGCCGCTGGCAGAAGAGGCGATCGCCGCAGTGCGCGACGGGAGGGTGCGCTTCATCCCCGATCGCTGGAAGAAGCTGTACTTCGACTGGATGGAGAACATCCACGACTGGTGCATCTCCCGGCAGCTGTGGTGGGGGCACCGCATCCCCGTCTGGTACGGGCCGGACGAGACGCCGTTCGCCGCGCACAACGCGCAGGAAGCGCAAGATAGAGCAGCAGAGCACTACGGACACACCGTGGAGCTGCGCCAGGAGGAGGACGTGCTCGACACCTGGTTCTCCTCTTCCCTGTGGCCGTTCTCGGTGATGGGGTGGCCGGAGAAGACGCCGGATCTGGATTACTTCTACCCCACCTCGGTGCTGATGACCGGGTTTGACATCCTCTTCTTCTGGGTATCGCGCATGTTGATGATGGGCCTCCACTTCACTGGCCAAGTCCCGTTCCCCGAGGTGTACATCACCCCGCTCATCGTCGACGCCGACGGGCAGAAGATGAGCAAATCGAAGGGGAACAGCATCGACCCAATGGACGTCAAGGAGACGTACGGAATGGACGCCCTGCGCTTCTCGCTCGCGCAATCGACTTCCAAGGGAAGATCGATGCGCCTGCCGCAGTCCCTCCTCGATGAGGCGCGCAATTTCTTAAACAAAGTGTGGAATATGTCGCGCTTCGTGTTGATGAACCTCAATGAAGAACGCCCCGAGCTTCCCAAGAACGTGACCGCGATCGAGGATCGGTTTATCCTCTCGCGCCTCTCGACGACGATCACCTCCATACGGGAGAACCTGGAGGAGTACAACTTCAACCTGGCCGTGGAGGCGCTGTACGCCTTCGTCTGGCACGACTACTGCGACTGGTACCTGGAAATGGCCAAGGAGCGGCTCACAGACGGCGATGGAGACGTGCGTGGCGTCCTCTACCACACCCTGCGCGAGATCGTGAAGCTGCTGCACCCGTTCGTCCCGTTCATCAGCGAGCGCCTGTGGCGTACGCTCGGAGAAGAGCCGGCCTCGGTCGGATTGGCTTCGTTCCCGGAGGCGGGAGAGCGCGACCTCAAAGCAGAAGCGCGGATGGAGACCTTCCAGGAGGCGGTGCGCGCGGTGCGCGCGATCCGCGCTGAGCTCTCCGTCCCGCAGAACGCTGTGGTGAGCGTGCTGGTGCGCACGGACGACCAGGAGCTGACGTCGCTCATCGACGAGCTTCAGGGGCCACTGTGCACGCTGTGTAGAGCAGGTGATTGGCGCGCTGCAGCGGAAATCAGCGCGCCGGAAGGATCGGCACGGCAGGTGATTGCGGGAGCTGACCTGTTCGTCCCGCTGGCTGACCTGATCGACATCGCCGCTGAAAAGGCGCGGATCGCGAAGGATCTATCGCAGGTCGAATCGGACCTTGAGCGCGCGCGGAAGACCCTGGCAAACGGATCCTTTCTCAACCACGCCCCCGAGCAAGTGGTGGAGAAGGAGCGGGCGAAGGAGCAGGAATTCCTGGTAAAGGCCGAGCGCCTGCGCGCAAACCTGACCTCCTTGGAGGGATAGCTTGAACTATATCGAGGCCCGTCGAGCCTTGGAGGGATTACCGTCCCTGGAGGTCAAGCCGGGCCTCGATCGCGTCAATCGCCTCCTTACTCATCTCGACCATCCAGAAAGGGCCTTTCCAGCGATCCACGTCGCCGGTACTAACGGGAAGGGATCGGTCGTTGCTATGCTATCAAGCGTACTTGCGCACGCCGGCTACCGCGTTGGGCGTTTCACCTCCCCCGACCTGATCGACTTTCGCGACCGGATCAGCGTGAACGGAGACTGGATCAGCGAGGAAGAATTCGCGCAGCAGGTCGATCGGATCCTCCCACTCCTTTCTAATACGCAGGATCCACCGAGCCTGTTTGAAGTTCTAACGGCGGTCGCCTTCTCCCATTTTGCCGCGCAAAAGGTCGACCTGGCGGTGGTCGAGGTCGGCCTCGGAGGCAGGTACGACTCGACGAACGTCGTACAGCCGATACTCACGGTGCTCACCACGGTGGGGATGGACCACACGGCGCTCCTCGGAGATACGATCGCGAAGATCGCCTGGGAGAAGGCGGGGATCGCCAAGGAGGGCGTGCCGCTCATCATTGGGAACCTCCCCGCGGAGGCGAAGCGCGTCGCACGGCAGGAGTGCGAAGGCGTGGGCGCGCCGCTCGTCGATGTGACGGATATCACATTACACAAAACGATCCGCGATTTTGATTACGCCACCTACGATGTCAGCGCGGAGGCACTTCCAAGATCGGTCAAGATCCCGCTTGTCGCCTCCTATCAGGAAGAAAACCTGCGCCTCGTCCTGGGGGCGATCACGGAGCTCAGGGAAGGAGGGCTACCCATATCTGATGACGCCATCGTCTCCGGCCTTGTCGCAACTGCCTGGCCGGGCCGCTTTGAAGTGATGAATCGCGAGCCACTCATCGTCCTCGATGGGGCGCACAACCCTCACGCCGTGCGGGCGCTGGTAAAAGAGGTAATGACGCTCTTTCCACATCGAGAGAAGCGCCACCTTCTATTCGGCGTCCTTGCCGATAAGGACTACGGTGCGATGGCACGCGCACTGTTTCCTCTCTGCTCCCGCGTGACGCTCACCCGCTCGGCCAGCCCGCGGTCGCTTGAGTCGAGAAACTTGGCAACCATCGCCGAGAAACTTGCTGTGAGACACATCGAGACAAGCTCAGTCACCGAGGGACTATCCGCCGCTCGGGCAAACCTCGATCAAAACGACGCACTCCTCATCACGGGTTCACTCACAGTGGTGCGTGAGGCACGGCCGCTCCTGCTGGACAAGCATAGATACACCGCATAAGCGATGAACAACACAAGCATGCTCTGGCAAAGACGGTAGAGGACGCCGAGAAGACCATTGAGATTGGAAAAGGCAAAAACGGCCCTTGGCGATCTTGGCGTCTCAAGTGAGCGCAAGCGAACGGGCGAGGGGACAGTACTGCTCGTTTTCGCCTGAGCGAGTTGTTGTCCCTTAAACCTGACTTTCGCCATTAGGCCAATTTGACCCGCTGGTAATCGCGCAAGTGTAGATAACACGCCTTTTTTTCAAGAAATAGCGTATGGGTAGTAAATCATTGGTATATTGTCCTTGACAATACCAACTAAATGGTGTATTGTATGGCTAATAGTATCCGTACAGGAGGCCCTGCTGTGGGAACACTGAAGAAGAAACAACCACCCGGTTGCCCCAAACCGGTCTACTACCACCGCGAGGTCTTTCGGGAGAAGATCAACCCCGAGGATCGCAGCAAAGGGAAAGGGCGCGGATCAGGACCATC
>CAJVYM010000061.1 GCA_913009415.1 uncultured bacterium | reverse complement strand
GGGAGACTGACCTCCAGCTGGAGACAAGATGCCGGGCTATCTTATCGATCGACCATCCTTTCTGTTGGAGCTCTTTGGCCTTCTTCCTCTTCGCAATGAGCAGTTCTCTCTGCATGATACCCTACCATACCAACTCTGCTCCTTCATTGCAAAACCAACCGCTACGGCCCGAAAGGTTTGCTAGCCCTGCACCGGTAAGGACGGTTACCTCCAAGAGACGTCGGATATGCTATGCGGGCATACAGTCAATCCCCGCCGCCGGATTTACACCGGCTAGACACGCGGCCCTATGGGCTGCAAACAAAGAGCACGAAGCGCTTCGCCACGGTAGTCAGCTCTCTGAGCTAGCACAGGAACCACCGTGGCCTACAACTCGCGGAGTTCCATTCTTCGTGTCCTTCGTTCCTTTCGCGGTGAGTTTCCACCTAATCCGAACAAAAAAACACGGCAGACTCGAAACAACTGTATCTGCGTTCCTTATAGGTACGGAGCGATCATCGCAGCGTCGATCTTGTCGGGGTAACCACTGTAGCGGATCACACCGTAGCGATCGATGAGCAGCGTGTGCGGGACGCCGTGCACGTCGTACACGTCGGAGGGTCGCTTATTGAGGCCGTCCGGTTCATAGAGGGAGATAAAGTCGGTGTAGCCCTCTTTGGCGAAGAAGTTTGTAGCATCCTGCCACGCGTGGTTGACGACTACCGTGATCACAACTAATCCCTGATCGCCAAAGTGCGTCGCGAGGTCTTGCAGATGAGGCATCGAGGCGGTGCAGTGCGGGCACGTTGTGCGCCAGAATTCGAGGACCACGACCTTCCCCAGGTAGTCAGAGAGGCTGTGCTGTTTACCGTCGAATCTGGGCAAGGTGAACAGGGGCGCGGCCTGCCCATCTCTGAGACCGGTGGCGACATTCGCTCGCTGATAGACCGTGCTATCGCCTTGATTATTGCCAGTCGGTGATACGATGGAGGCTTTTCCATCGGAGACATCAATCGTCTTTGTGACGCTCCCGGCATCCCCCTCATTATCAAAGACCATCAGTGTCACTTTGTACTGGCCGGGGGCGGCGTATGTGTGCGACTTAGTCACCCCCGATCCGCTGAACCCATCCCCAAACACCCATTGGTAGGACACGATGCTCCCGTCGGAGTCCTGTGATGAAGTGGCATCGAACAGCACTGAGTACGATCCGTTCTCGCTAGCGGAAACCGAGAAACCGGCGATCGGAGCGCTGTTTGCTAGCACCGCCAAACCTGTAGCAAGAATGATTCCAAGGATCATTGCAACACCGATGTACGAACTCTTCTTCATAGCTATCACCTCTCAGCTCATATCGTAAAACACGAGGGCGGCAGATCACACCTACCGCCCTCAATCTGTCTGTTGCTATGTGTTCTTCGCTTGCAGCGCTGCCAGGATCTTCTCCGGTGTGAACGGGGTCTTCGTCAACCGTACGCCGATCGCATCGTAGATGGCGTTAGCAAGTGTGGGGATCGGTGCATTGATCCCGATCTCGGCGATCGACTTTGCTCCCAGCGGTCCGGTCGGCTCGTAAGAATCGACGAGGACGACGTCGAGCGGTGGCATATCGAGCATCCCGAGGATCTTGTAGTCGAACAGGTTCGGGTTGCGCACCCCGCCGGTCGGGCTGAGCTGCATCTCCTCAGTGAGCGCGTAGCCGATCCCGTTGGCGATTGCTCCCTCTACCTGTCCCTCGGCCATCTTGGGGTTGATCACCGTGCCGCAGTCGGCGGCAACGACGTAGTTTAGGATCTTCAGCTCGCCCGTCTCCGTATCCACCGCGATCTCAGCGAAGCTGGCCATGAACGGCGGCGGAGACTGGTGCATCAGCCCGGAGGCGGTGGCACCGATCTGGAACTGATCCTTGATGTACATCGCCTGCTGGCACACCTTGGCCAGCGTCACGCTCTTTCCGTCCGGCGTACGCACCTGCTTATCAGTGATGATGAGCCGCGATCGATCGACCTGTAGCATTCTTGATGCGAGCATCCCTGATGCGAGCATCTCTGAAGCCACATCGATGATCTGCTCGCGCACCTTCTCCGCCGCACGCTTGACGGCCGTCCCGGAGACGTAAGTGGTGGAAGAGGCATAGGCCCCCACATCGAATGGGGTCATGTCGGTATCCGAGGAGTAGACGATGATCTTATCAAGCGGCACGCCGAGGACCTCGGCCGCGATCTGGCCGAGGATCGTGTCCGATCCCGTGCCCAGGTCGGTAGCGCCGATGAGGAGGTTAAACGACCCATCCTCGTTCATCTTGATCGTCGCCGCGCCCATGTCGATCTCCGGGATCCCTGAACCCTGCATGTGCACCGACATGCCAACGCCGTGAACCCAAGAACCATCGCGGGTCTTCTTTCCGTGCTTCTCGGCCCAACCGCTCCGCTGCGCAGCGATGTCGATGCACTTCTCCAGCTCGCAGCTATCGATGATTTGTTCCACCCCTTCGCGACCCTCTCCGAGCTTGACGAAGATCGGTGAGGTCTCACCAGCGCGGATGTGGTTGATCCGGCGGAGATCAACGGGATCGATGTTCAGCTTCTCCGCTAGCTCGTCCATCGCGGTCTCCAGAGGGAAGTAGCCCTGCGTCGCTCCGTAGCCGCGATAGGCGCCGGGGACGGGGAGGTTTGTGTACACGGCCTTGCCGTAGAAGTGCACGTTTTGTGCCTTGTTGTACAGCGGGAGCGTCTTCGATCCGGTGTTGGAAAGCACGGTCAGTCCGTGGCTTCCGTAGGCGCCGGTGTTGGAGATTCCCTCCATTTCAAGGGCGTTCAGCATGCCGTCCTTCTTTGCACCAAGCTTCACCCGCACCCGCATCGGGTGTCGCGTGCGCGAGGAGACGAATTCCTCTTCGCGCGTCAGCTCGATCAGCGTCGGGCGGCGCGTGCGCAGGGTAATGAGGCCGGCGATCCCCTCTAGGAGTATTTCCTGTTTCGTGCCAAACCCGCCGCCGACGCGTGGCTTGATCACGCGGATCTGGCGCACGGGGATTCCCAACGCGTAGGCGACGATCCGTCGCACGTGGAAGGGAACCTGTGTGCTCGTGCGCAGGACGAGGCGATCGTCCGGGGCAAGGTAGCTCAAGACGACATGTGGCTCGATCGGCGTGTGCTGCGCGTACTGCGTCTCGCACGTCGTCTCCACGATCACATCCGACTCGGCGAAGCCGCGCTCAACATCCCCGGCCAAGATATCGATGTTGGCGACGATGTTGCGCTTGGCGTCGTAGATCCCGGTGGAATCATCCTCATCGTGAACGACGGGGGCGTTCTCCGCCTGCGATTCGTCGATCGACAGGACGGCCGGCAGCTTTTCGTAGGTCACCACGATCGCCTTCAGCGCCGCTCCAGCGATCTCCGGATTGTCAGCAGCAACGGCAGCGACGCGATCGCCGACGAAACGCACCACGGTGTCGAACATGCGCGTGTCGTAGGGAGAGGGCTCGGGATACCCTTGTCCAGCCGTCGTGTAGCGCGTGCTCGGCGTGTTCTTGTGCGTCAACACCAAAGCGACGCCGGGCATCGCTTCCGCCGCGCTCGTATCGATGGACACGATCCTTGCGTGCGCGTGCGGGCTGCGCAGGATCTTTACGTGCAGGGTGCCTGGAAGATCGATGTCTGCGGTGAACATCGGCTTACCCGTGACCAAACCGCGTCCGTCCACCTTCAGTTCGCTCTTGCCGACGGTGGCGAAATCTGTCTTCTGCTTGTCCATCACTTCGCCTCCCCCGCGATTTTCTTGGCCGCGGTCTTGACCGCCTTCACCTGCTTGACGTACCCCGTGCAGCGGCACAGGTTCCCGGACAGCGCTTCCTTGATCTCGATCGCGCTCGGATCCGGGTTGTGGCTCAACAGATCGTAGGTCGCCATCTCCATCCCCGGAGTGCAGTAGCCACACTGCACAGCGCCCTCTTCGAGGAACGCCTTCTGAATCGGATGCAGCACCCCTCCACTCTCAAGGCCCTCCGCGGTGAGGACCGTCCCCCCGTCGGCCTTGGCGGCGAAGACGATGCACGAGGTGACCGCGCGCCCGTTCAACACGACCGTACACGCGCCGCAATCCCCGGACTCGCACCCCTTCTTCACGCTCTTGTACCCCTCGCGCCGCAGCAGTTCGAGCAGGGTCTCTCCGGCACCGACCGAAAACCGGCGCTTCTCGCCGTTGATGGTCAGAGTGATGTCGATCATCGCCCCCCCTCCAGCTTCTGTGCGATCTCGCGCAGGCAGCGCTTCACCCCGGCGTAGACGAGCTGTTTACGGTACTCTCCGCTCGCTCGCTTGTCATCAGCGGTCTGTGCTGTATCCTGCGCAACGCGCGCTACTCTCTCGATCGTATCATTGTCCAGCATAGCTTGGCTCAGCGTGTCCTCTGCTTGTGACAGGCGTGCTGCGAGGCGCGGTGTTCCCCCGGCGGCGATGCGGACCTGCGCGCAGCGACCGTCAACTACGTGCACGTAGCAGGCGCAGTTCAAGAGGGCGATGTCGTATCCCGTGCGGCTGAACTTATGAAACGCCGCGTAGTCACCAGCAGCCGATGCGGGGATCCTCACACTGGTTAGAATCGAGTCCACAAACTCCCTGCGCGACGCGTACAGATCAGCGATGCTCAATGTTCGATACTCCCCATTGTAGAGCGTTACTTGAGCGTCGAGCACAAGAAAGAGCGGGATCACATCCGACCACGAATGGGCGCTTGCAAGTGTCCCGCCGACGGTCGCAATATTGCGCAGCAGTGGCGAGCCGACCTTGCGCATCATATCTACGATTACACCGTCGCATACTCTTGCGACGGATTCACTTTCCAATACCTCGTTCAGCGTTGCTGTTGCGCCGATCACGATACCATCGGCCCCCTCCTCGATCGAGGAAAGGTTGATCGCACAGAGATCGATGAGCGTCGTCACATCGCCTGGAAGAGTGCGGGCGACATCCGCCCCTCCACCGACGTAGCGAGCCGAATTGCCGCCATTGCGCAACAGGGTCAACGCCTCCTCCGGCGACGATGGCCGGAGATAGTTTGTAACTTGCCTGCGGGACACGATCCCCTCCTTACTTTGCGCTTACCATATGGCCGTAAAAGACTGATCTAGACCATTACCTGCGATACTGTACACCGAACGCAGAAGGTAATTCAACTCTCATCGCATGAATACTGGTATGAACAGTAATTCCTTACCGTTTTCATCCGGCACCGGTTTCCAGCGGATGTTCCCCCTTGGCAAACTGAATAAGTCGTTCCTGGACAAGGTTTTCTCGTGTTTTCTGCTAGATTATAGCCACTAATATATGATAGTTAGGCCCAGATATTAAGCTAGTATGTCTGTATAATGTAGTCACTATGTATGTTGATACTTCAATTGTCCACACGTCGACCGGTAAGAGCTACACGCGCCACCTGCTGCGTGAGTCATACCGCGAGGAAGGTAAAGTCAAGCATCGCACGATCGCTAATTTCTCCTCCTGTACACCGGAGGAGATCGAGGCCATCTAGCCGACCATCGACCGGGGAAACCTCCTCGACCCTTGACATTTTTGCGTGAGCTTGCCTTTCGCCCATTCTTCTAGTGCTGTTGCCTGAGCTAATTGGAACCGGTACAGAAGTTGTAGGAGAATCCAACTCCCGCCGATGGGCCGCTTGTGGCAAATTGGCCCCATCCGTACATCGATAGGCCCTCGTACACAAAGTTAATCTTGATATACTCGTAGTCAAATCCAAACGGGGAGAGGTCAAATGCTATCTTGCTGGTAAGGGTGAAACTCTTAATGGAATAAGCAAGGGTAAACACCTGCGTGCCTGTTACAGCCGGAATGACGTTTAAGGTCGTATAGCTCCGCGCCCTCAGCCCTTGCAAAGAGATCGATGCGTCGAGCCACACGGTTGTCGCAAGAGTCGGGAGCACGTCAATGTAGGCTCCCAGCTTTCCGCTCGCGCTAGATGTACCAGCTTCTCCAAATGTTGTGCTGAGAAAGTTGAGCGTCAGGCTGAACTTCTGCGTTTGGAATGAGGATGGTATTAAGCCAAGGACGCTCCTGCTCGACGCTGATAGCGGGCCGACATCCGCTGCCATGTACAGGGTGCTCGTGGCAGAAAATGCAGGCAGGATCACTGCATTTGCCTTAAAATACCCACCAAAGCTCGGAGCACCAGCCCCATCTCCAATCGCTGTACTTGAAAAATTAAGCTTGGTGTAGACATTCCAGGATTGAAAGGCAAGCGGCACTACCCCAAGATCGAGTTCACTCCCAAATATCAGCGCGTTCCAAGCGTATTTGAGGGTGAAGCTTTGCGTTGCACTAAACGCCGGCAGGACGATGAAGCTCGTGCTACTAACCGCAGTCAGATTGGCAAAATTAAGTGTTAGATTCAAACCAAATGAACTGGAAATGCTCGGCAGGAGATTCACTCTCCCACTGAAAGTTCCGCACAAGTTAGCCCCATTATTCTGAGCAACTGATACTACACTTAGTATGAACACGACTAACATAAGAAAGGATAGACCAGTGATTCTCTTCATTCTTGAGACCTCCTCGTCTGCGGCTGATAAGATAATCTTACGATTGTCCGCAGCAGATGCTGGTGTCACGCAGTGCAACCTGAAGGGACAAACAGCTCACTGCAAGCAGTGAGCTGTGTCCCACCACAAGAAAGGACAGGTTTGCTATAGCGTGACGCTCTCCTTCCATGTCGGACGGTGGGTTTCAATCGAGGGGATCTTGCTATGAATCGCCTGCTCGAAATCGGGAAGGGTGTCCTTTTCACCGTGCACTAGAAAGACCTGCTTGGTAGCGGTCTTGGAGAGCCAGTTGATCAGTGCAGGCTGATCGGCGTGTGCGGAGAAGCCGTTTACCGTCCACATCTGCGCGTTGACCGCGGTCTCCTCGCCGAAGATTTTGACCCGTTTTGCTCCATCGACGATCGTTCGCCCAAGCGTACCTCGGGCCTGGTAACCGACGAAGATCACCCCCGACTCCTCTCGCCACAGGTTGTGTCGCAGGTGGTGGATGATCCTGCCCCCACTGCACATCCCGCTTCCGGCGATGATGATGTTCCCCTCCGGCATGTTATTGATGCGCTTCGACTCATCGGTGCTTTGCGTGAAGCGCAGCGGCGGGAAGTGGAACGGATTTGGAGAGTTGGAGAATACGTCCTTACCTTCGGTATCGAAGTAGCTGGGGTAGCGGGCAAATATGCGGGTGGTGGAGATAGCAAGCGGGCTGTCGAGGAAGATCTTGCAGTGTGGAAGCTCGTGTCCCTTCCACATCAAGAACAGCTCATAGAGAACCTCCTGTGTGCGTTCCAGGGCGAAGGAGGGAACGAGGAGATTCCCGCCCCGACCGATCACCGTATTCACCGCATCCTTTAGCTCCTTCACCGATTCGTCCAGCGGGCGATGACGGCGATTCCCGTACGTCGATTCGATGAGGACGATGTCAGCCTGCGGCGGATCGCTCGGGTCGCGCACGATCGGACGGCGCTTGTTCCCCAGGTCTCCGCTGAACAGGAGCGTCTTTTCCTCGATGTGCAGCTCGATCGTTGAGGAGCCGAGGATGTGTCCGGCATCGTGAAAGATCGCCTCAACTCCCTTGCCGAGAGAAACGGTTTCATCATATCCGACCTGATGGTGGAAGGCGTCGACGCTGTCCAGGACGTCCCCCATGTCGTAAAGCGGTGGGAGAGCTTCCTCGCCCCGGCGCTTGGCGTGGCGGGCATGGCGTTCCGCCTCCTCCATCTGAATATGCGCCGAATCAGCGAGGATCACCTTAGCGATCGCTGCCGTTGGCGGGGTGGTGATCACCTCACCGTGAAACCCCTCCCGCACCAGACGGGGAATCATCCCCACGTGATCGAGGTGAGCGTGCGACAGGAGAACGTAGTCGATCTTCTCAGGCTTGTACGCAAACTCGGCGCGATTTCTATCCTCAATCTCGCCTGAGCCCTGAAACAGTCCGCAGTCAAGGAGGACCTTCAACCCATCGGTCTCGACAAGATGACTCGACCCGGTGACTGTTTCCGCAGCACCGCAAAAAGTGATCTTCATTATCTACGCTCCTTTGCTCGAATAAAGCAGGCCCCATGCTACAACTGCGAGGCAAGCGACGCAAGTGAATGATCGAGTTGTCAACTCCGTCTCAAGGTGGTACCATCAAACCACGTCGGGACGTGGCGCAGCCTGGTAGCGTGCTTGCATGGGGCGCAAGAGGTCCCCGGTTCAAATCCGGGCGTCCCGACCAGTTCCTTTCTCAAACGCATTGCTCCGCTGAAGCTACAGTTCAATGACCAACAGCATGATCTAGTCTTTATTGTCCATGCGCACGGTCATCACGGGCAATGTTGCCCGATGCACCACTTCGCCAACCACACTTCCCAGCAGCAGTCTATTGAGCCCACGTCGCCCATGCGTTCCCATTACGATGAGGTCGATCCCTTCTTCCTTGATGTATTCAAGGATTACTTCTGCTGCATGTCCATCACGCACTTTGGTAATGATCTCTTCGATCCCGCGTTCTGAAAGCTGCTTGGCGATCTTTGCCACAGCATCCTCCCCAACCTGGTACATACCCTCAACAACTGACTGTACCTGGGTCTGGCTTGCCATATCTTGGTCATAGCCGATCAGAAGGTTGCTTGACTCAACGACAAATAAGATGTGAACCGTTGAGGTGAATTTCTCAGCTATTGCTACTGCGTACTCAATAGCCTTCTCCACTCCCTGGGATCCGTCGGTCGGTATGAGAATTTTGTCAAACATCGGCTCCTCCTCTTTGTATTGCTTATTTGGTGTGTGCGCCTCTATTGTGTACTTCTTTGGTGAACAAACCAGCTAGAAGCCCTACGATTCCGTAAAGCACGATGGCCAATACCAAACTCGACCGACTATGCATGTACAAGTATACTCCTAGTATGAAGAGCGCGACCAGACAAAGGGCAGCACCCAACCCTGAGGCAACGAGCGAACTGGCTGTTTCCCGATGCAGCCTGGCATTGGCAAGATTCACCAAGAAAAAGATTGTCAGGAAGACCATGCTCGAAACGGAAGCGATGGCGGTGAGACTGCCAACATTGACGAAGATCAAGGTCACCGCTCCTAACACGGCGAGACTGACCCAAGGGACATCAGCGCGCTTCTCACGCAACGAAAACATCTTGGGAAGATCGCGGTCGGTGGCCATAACTGCTCCCAGGCGTGCCGTACCAAATAGTGTTGCGTTGATCGCCGAGGCGGTTGACAGGAGCGCGGCGATGGCGATCAACACAAATCCGGCCTGCCCCAGGAACGGTCGAGCCGCTACCGCCAGGGCGTATTCCTTGCTGTGGACCAACTGTGCTGCGGGCAGGTTGCCCACGGCGACCAAGGCCACTAGTACGTAGAGCACGATCACCGTGCCGATGGCGATGTAGATCGCCCGGGGCAGGGTCTTCGCGGGATTCTTCATCTCCTTGATCGAGTTAGGGATCAGCTCGAACCCTTCGTAGGCGACGAAGATCAACGCTGCTCCCATCAGAGTACCTGATATGCCGGTATTGAAAACGGGCAGGAGGTTGTGTTGCTTTATGAAGAAGATCCCGGCGATGGTGAACAGGATCAAGATCGCCAGTTTCACCCCCACAATCAGATCCTCGGAGACGCCGGCTTCCTTCGCCCCGATGAGGTTAATGCCGACAAAAATGATGAGCACCAATGAAGAGAAGAGATGCTGCAGAATCCAAACCTGCGAACCGAACAGTGAAGCTCCATACGCCCCAAAGGCAAAGGCATACAACGAGAGTGTGGCGATGTACCCAAACAGCAGTAGCCAGCCGCCGAAAGTTGGCAGGTAGTTTCCTTCGAAGGCTTTCTCTAAGTACGTGAAGCTCCCGCCATCGGATTCATACTTGACACCCAGCTTGGCGTAGGAGTAACCGGTGATCGCCGCGATCACGCCACCTGCGAGAAACGCAAGGTAGCTGGCATGACCGGCCATCTGAACGGAGAGGCCTAGAACGGAGAAGATACCTCCTCCGATCATCCCTCCAATCCCCATTGCTACTGCTTCGCGAAGACCGATCGCCTTAGCGATGATTGCCTCCTGCACTTGACTAGCGCGCCGATACGTTTTCGATCATGCACTTCACTGGTGATTTCGTCGACGATACCCCCGTGCGGAGTAATGGTACAGTGACCTCTGCATGCGACGAAGGAAGCGTCTGTGCCTCTTTCCACCAAGGCCAAGGTGCCTGTATACTTCCAGTTTGACCTCGTCCTCGATGAACATCCAGATCAGGCAGTACGCCCATACATAGCCTACGTAGATCCACGGAATGGGGGTCACGAAGATCCCGAACCCGACGATCGCCGCAGCCAGGGCCTGTGTCCCGAGGATGGCGCCGAGGAGGATCGGTGCCGGGTAAGGCTTCATGAAGAACCGGCGGCGGGTACGAGCTATGAACAACGTCAGATGACCCGCCACGGCAAGCTTGAGGTAGATCAACGACCGTAGTTCCGCGCCGGTGAGCCCGAACAGCCTCATTCCGATGAGGAGAAGGCCGAACGTCTCGACGACTCCGACCAGACCAAGCGTGGTGGAGAGGGTCAACACCCGTCGCAGGTTCCACCGTACCGGTTTAGGATCGAGCCACGTATTGTCGTAGGCGATAACCATGATCGGCAGGTCGTTGAGCACGGCAAGGAGGATGATCAACACCGCGGTCAACGGGTAGAAGTTGAGCAGGAGCATGGTCAGGGAGACGAAGAACAAGATGCGGATTGTCTCGGTGATGCGGTAGATTACGTAGCTGTTCATCCGCTCGAAAATCTTGCGTGCCTCTTCTATCGCGAGCACAACCGTCGACAGGCCGGGCAGGGTGAGCACCAGAGCCGCTGCCGCGCGGGCGGCGTTGGTGGCTCCAGACACGGCGATCCCTACCTCTGCTTGCTTCAGTGCCGGTGCGTCGTTCACTCCATCACCGGTCATTGCCACCATGTGACCGCGCTGCTGTAACGCCTTGACGATTCCGTATTTGTGCTCGGGGTAAACTTGAGCGAACCCGCCTGCTTTCTCGATCGCTTCCACTGTCTTATCGGAAAGATGATCGAGATTCTCGTTCCCATCGAAGATTGTATCGGCGGCGAGGATATTTGTTCCTACACCAAGCTTTTGCCCGATCTCTCTGGCAATGGAAAGGTTATCACCGGTGACCATCTTGACCTGCACCCCGTGTTCGCCCGCGTTTTTGATCATCTCCGCCGAATCCTCCCGCGGTGGATCGAATAACGGCAGGAGGCCGAGGAACTGCCACGTTCCCTCGTTCTCGCTTCGCGCCACCCCGAGGGTGCGGAAGCCCTTGGCCGCGAACGCGTCCACCTGAGAATTGACGCTGTTCGCCAGGGCGTCCTCCGGGTGACAGAGATCGAGGATCACCTGCGGCGCGCCCTTGGTCACCTTGAATGTCTTGTTATCAGATGCCTTTATCGCGGCTTCGGTGCGTTTGTGGATGGGATCAAAGGGCACAAAGTCCATCTGCTGATAATTGTCCAGTTTATCCGCATTGTCCAACGCGCCGATCACTGCACGGTCGATTGGATCGGGATTATTCCTCCCCGATGCCAGGGCGCCGGCCAGGATCACCCCCTGCGGATCCTCATCAGCAAACGGCACCACCTCACCCAATGTAAGTTTATTCTGGGTCAAGGTCCCTGTCTTGTCGCTGCACAGGATGTCTACCCCAGCCATCTCCTCGATCGACTGGAGGCGAGACACGATTGCCTTCTCCCGCGACAGGGCTAACGCGCCCAAGGCCATGGTCACTGAAATGACGGCAGGCATGGCCACGGGGATGGAGGCCACCACAAGTATTAGCACAAACTGGAAGATGGTGATCAGCGGATCTCCCCGGAATACCTGCACGATGATCAGCAGCATCGCCAGACCGAGGCTGATATAAATTAGGTAGTCAGCGATATGGAGGACGGCCTGCTGCAGGTGGGAGACCGCGCCCGCCTTCTGTACCAACTCCGCCGTGCGGCCAAACTGGGTATGCATCCCGGTCCCGACCACAAGGCCGTTCATCTCTCCTTGATGGGCGATGGAACTGGAATAGGCCACGTCCTCGGCCTGTTTTGTCACTGGCAATGATTCACCGGTAAGGGCTGATTGATCTACACTTAAGTACTTTCCCTCAACTAATTTGACATCGGCGGGAACGATGTCTCCCTGAATGATCCGGATGTAGTCTCCAGGAACCAGATCGCTGGCCGCGATCTCTCCCCACTTTCCGTCCCGCAACGCAAGTGCCTTAAGAGCCAACGCGCTTTTCAGGGCCTCCAGGGCATTCGCTGCCTTGTGCTCCTGCCAGAAGCCAATTACGGAGTTAAACAAGAGCAAGAACACGATGATGTACAGCTCATCCCAGTGTACAAGAACCGCCGACAAGGCGGCAGCAATCTCGATCATCCACGGGATAGGCCCCCAAAAATAGCTGAGAAACCTGAGGATTGTGCTCTGCTTCTTCTCTACAATTGCATTTGCGCCATACGCAGAAAGCCGCGCCGTGGCCTCAGCACTGCTCAAACCATCCGGACTACTAGATAGAGTTTTAAATAGTGCTTCCGTAGTCTGTTTCTGGACCTCATCACCGCTAAAAAACTTCGGCTGTTGTATTGACATCTAGCTTCCTCCTCTAGCTGTAGGCTGGCACGTAAGGAGAATCTTATCATGTTTTGCTTACTCTATTGCATCCCCTGGTCATGATCAAGCACCTGCGCTATGACAAACAAATAAGGTGCATCCCTCAAGCCCGACACAATCGGCTCGAATTGGCACATGCACCCAATCCAACTTGATCGCTTGCCCATACTGCACAGAACTGACATAATCAGACCTCAAGCGTAACCGCTCTTTATTAGATATGCAAGTTCGATATGTCAAGGGTCGGGTAGCTTTCTCCGGTTGATGGTCGGCTAAACACCCCGTCCTTTTTCTCTGGCGCGTTGCCTGCGAAGCACCTACTTTTCCAAAACGATTGTGTTTGAAAAGAGAAGAAGAAGAAGAAAAAAAGGCAGTCCTTAGCGATCTCAGGTGCGCCAGGCTAAGCCTGGCCGATCTAGTGGACTGGGAGGTGTCCACCATGTGAATAGCCTGTTTGACATGTAGCCACGCGAGCGTGGGCAGGAGTGATCTTGCTTGACGAAGCCTTGTAGTGGC
>CAJVYM010000060.1 GCA_913009415.1 uncultured bacterium | reverse complement strand
AAACGTACAAACAACGTGGGTCAACGATTGAGCCGGTGTTTGGGCAGATGGTGATGCGGGGGTTAGTGCGGTTCAAGTTACGGGGGTTGAAGAAAGTGCGTGCTGAGTGGTCGCTGTGGTGTACGACACACAACCTGTTGAAACTATGGCGGAGTGGGTGGAGAGCGAGGCAAGTGGTAGATGATGAGGTAGTGGTAGTAAGTCCAGGTTAAGAAGCGCTAGTCCACCATCGATGGCGAGTACTGGTCCAGCAAGAGGAGAAAACTAGCTACACAGTCTCCTGATCTATAGAGTTACGATGGACGGACAAGAAGAGAACGAAGACAACTCGCCCACGCTAAACTCAAGGCATCGTTTGCTGGACAGGCTCTAGGGATCAGACGTTTTGTTTGAAGCAGGGGGATCACATTGTCTAGCTGAGTCAGCCGGGATGAAGTGCCTTCAACTGTTAGCATTAGATCAGAGGCCACTGCTCGGGCGGACGCTGCACCCCGAGGAGTACGCTGAAGTGCTCGATGAGTTGGACCGCCTCGGCCTAGACAATGGATGGATCCAGAGGACGGGGAATGCAGAACGGAAAAACGTGTCTCACGCCAGGAATGGACCACAACGAGTGTGTCGGGTCAAGTTCGAGAAGAGACCGTGTTTGTGTTGCGCTAGCTTGTGTACGTGCGATTCCAACGTGGCAGACGAGCTGTCACCCTACGAATTCCTCGTTTCCCTCCCCCTGCTTGCTTTCGCTCGCTTAAGGTGCCGAGACGGCTGAGAAATGATCCTTTGTCTTGTGGTTCTCTTCATTGATGTCTCTCTTCGCGTTCCTCGTGTCCTTCGTAGTGAGTTCTTCTCGGCATCACCTTGCGCGTGACATTCATCACATTCGTCACATTCGTCCCTGTGCAGTCCTTGGCACGTAGGCATCAAGCGCGGTCTGCTCGTTGCCCTTGCACTAAGGCCCCTCAAAATGCTATGATGTGGCTTGTAATCGTACACAAACGGGGGAAAACGGATGTCAGGACACTCCAAGTGGGCAAACACCAAGTATCGCAAAGAACGGCAGGACAAGAAACGATCCAGTATATTCGCTAAAGCAATCAAGGAGATCACGCTGCAGGCACGCAACGGCGACCCGGACCCAGCGAACAACCCAGGGCTGGCACAGGCGCTCGAACGCGCGCGCGCAGCCAATCTTCCCAAGGAAAACATTGACCGGGCCATCAAGCGAGCGACGGGTGAACTTGAGGGTGTCTCTTATGAGGAGATCAACTACGAAGGGTACGCTCCAGAGGGAGTCGCCGTCCTGCTGCGTGTAGTGACGGACAACCGCAATCGGGCGGCAGCATCGATCCGCCACACGTTCAGCAAACACGGCGGGAACATGGCCGCTGCCGGGAGCGTCTCTTGGCTGTTCGAGCGTCGCGGGGTGATCGCGATCGAAGAGATCCCGGATGACGCTAATCGCGATGAGGTGCAGATGTTGCTGATCGAACTCGGCGCTAACGAGATTGACGATCAAGGGGATGTTATAGAGGCGTATTGCGATCCCACCGATCTCGTCACAATCAGTGAGGAAGTGCGCAAGCTTGGGATTAATCCCAGCCGTGCTGAAGTGACCATGATCCCCAAGAACACGGTGAAAGTGGAAGGACACGCCGCAGAGAAGGTGCTGAAGCTTGTTGACGCCCTCGATGATAACGAGGACGTTCAAGAGGTATTTGCTAATTTCGACATCCCGGATGAAGTGCTGGAGCAGTTTAGTAAGTCGGAATAGTACAAGGAGGTCTTGATGAATAAAGTGCTTGTTGTGGTAGCTGTGTTGGTCGGTTTACTTGGAGTGATGGCTGTGAGCGGGTTTGCTCAGGCGGCACCCAGGTCGGATGCCTGGGTTCCGGGGTTAGCATCGTTTCTCATTCCCGGCCTCGGCCAGTTGCTGAACGGTCAAATGGATAAAGCAATCATTCATTTTGGCGTCGCGGTCGGTATATCAGTGGGTGGCTCGTTGGCCAGTAGCGTCCTTTTCTATAATGGGTTCTGGTACGGATACTCGATCGTCGCGGCGGCTTACCTCGTGTGGTCGGTGTATAGCGGCATCGATGCTTACAACGTCGCTAAGGAACAGGGATTCACCTTAGGGATGACCGGAGATGAGTTGACCCTATCCTACAATTTCTAACAGGTAAGCAACAATAATAATGGTTCCTCATTGTTTTGAGCGGGTAACTGAAAGTTAAGGTTGCCTGCGTCTTCACTCTAAGGAAACCAGGAATCCAGGAAATGAGCCAGACTTCTTGAGTTGGGAACAAGAGAGAGACGCGTCTCCTCTGGTTTCGTAGTGAACCGCTATCATCATGCCTCTTTCCTGGCCTCTTGTTTTCCTAAGAGATTCACAGAACCGTGTTTCAAGTGGTCAATCTGAAATTAAGCTTGGCCTGCACGAGAATATCTCTTGAGCGGTTGGCTGCACTGAGGGATTGAAAGTTAGGAGGGCTTTACCCACTCGAAAGGACAAAGAGCAATAATGACGTGGCGATGAGCGCTGCCACAGTGAAGAGCTTCAGATAGCCCCGGTCGAGTGCGACCGGGGTTTTCTTCGTCTCGAGAAGCGAGTTTGCAGCGGACGTGATCTGCCCCGATTGTGGATCGATCTGAAGCTTGAGCCGACCCAAGTAGTGCCCGAACGCACCGGCCTGAACGATCAGAGTCTTACCTTGCCTAACCGGTTGCGGCGTGATTTCATGCGAGTGTCCGGTGAGGAAGACGTCGATACCGGGCACGGCGCGTGCAATCCGTGCGGCCTGAGCCACCGGCAAGTGCCCAAGGACGATCACGAAATCGGCTTGCCCTTTTGTCTCACTCAATACCTGTTTGATCGCTTGCGCCGGATTAACGTATCTTAGCCAGGGATAGTCCGGGTAAGAGAGGTACTCCGCGGTGATCACACCGATCACCAGCACGCGCATCCCTCCGGCATCGATAATCGTGTAGGGAGCGTACGGAGCTTTGTACCCGGGGAAGGGGACCATGTTGGAGCATAGGACCGGGAACTCTATTTTGGAGGAGATCGCGGCCAATCGATCCGCACCGTAGTAGAGATCGTGGTTTCCAATTTCCATTGCATCGTACTTGACACGATTCATCCACGCCACCATTTTATCCGCGCCCCATACGGCATAGAGTGGCACGCGAAAGTCTTGCCAGGTATCACCCGAATCGAACAGGAGCACCGGACTACCGCTCGACCTCTCCTGCTCTATGAGCTCGCTAAGGCCCGCCAATGAACCGAGTCTGTCGTGGATGTCGTTTGTGTAGAGGATCGTAAGTGACGAAGCAAAAGCAGCTATGCTGCCCATCAGGATAATGAGAAAGATGGCGACAGGAACGAACCTTAGAACGTCGGAGACAAGCTCCGACGCTACGGAAGCAACAGCCCCTTCGTAGCGTGGCAGCTCGTCTGCCACGTTAAGGCACAAACAGGAAGGGCTAACGTTGGAGGCAGGGTCCAATGCTCCGTGTAAAGATTGGCGGCGACATCGCATGAGGATGCGATCCTGCACCGCTTCACAGCGAATCATAGACATCCTCCAAGCGATGCTCCCCATTCTCCGCCGCGATAGTAAGCGGAGAACCCCCATACACCACGGCGCGGGAATAGGCGCAGAGCGGCGATGATCGAGTAGTCAGTTTCGTATTCCACCCCGAAGAGCAGGCTGTACCACTGGTTTGGAGATGCCGTGATCGTCGCCCAGCGCTTTGCGTTTGCTCCGTAGATCCTTCCCCAATCGATCTCCACCGGCCCGAGAAAGAGCGCGGAGAGAAGGGTGAATCCATCTTGCGAGAGATCAAGCGACACATTCAGTGGACCCAGGTGATCGACAAGCAACGCTCGCAGGGCAAGCGAGAATAGATCTGAAGAAGACGTAGTCATCCAGATATCAAAACGATCGGTGATCGCTCGGCCAATATCGAGTAAGGGGCCACTAGCAGAGGAGAGATCGAGCCGGTAGGCGGTGAGCCCGGAATCGCCAATGCTCTCGGCGATCGGAAGATCGAGGAAGAGCTGATGCGGATAGGCGCAGGCAACGACCGACGTGACAAACATGAACACGATCAAGAGCGACATTAGCTTCATGACGAACATAAGCTATCACAAAGAAGTGCAGCAAACAAGAGCGATCACCAGAGAAACCGATGTCGCGTTCATCGTTTTCTGTTCTGCAACACCACGATGCTGATCTTGATCAGGTCGTAGCCAACCTCGCCTCCAAGCGCGCGGTAGATCGGTCCGATGAGATCCGAACCAAGTGAGGCAACAGCATCCACAATGCGATCAAACGACCGTTTGTCAACCCAGGGCGAGGGCTCAGTTAATCCTTCCTTTGCGATGTATGAGACGAGGTACTCGGCCACCGTGGAGGGGGCGCGTTCGACCGCACGTGCCACCTCATCGACTGAGATTCCCTGCGCGAACAGTCCGTACGCGGTCTGTCGCGCCAGGTTGAGCGTGGATCGCCCTTTGCTCGATCTCGGTTCTCTTTGAGCTGTAGCGACATCCATCGGAAGTGAGTGTTCTTTGCAGTAGCGAGAGATGGCATCGAGAAAGAGATCACCGTACTGTTCGGCCTTCGCACTTCCCACACCGCTCACCAGCAGGAAGGCATCGGGTGTGGATGGTCGAAGGCGCGCCATCCCTCGTAGAGCAGCATCGCTGAACACGACGTAGGCGGGGACGCTTCTCCTCATCGCAAGCTCCCTGCGCAAGCCGCGCAGCGCCTCGAACAGTCCGTGATCGACACCCTCCCACGAATCAGCGGCTACTTTAGATGTCCTGACAGGTTTGTCGGCTGGCTTGAGCAGGCTGGGAATCTCCTCCCCGTGCAACACGCGCCAGCCCCTCTCGGTGACGTGCAGCACGTTGAACTCTCCAGTCTTCTCCAGGTATCCTTGCCCGACGAGCTGCTCGATCCAGTCCCGCGCCGTGTTCTTCGGTAGATCGGAGAGCAGGGCGTAGGTGGAGAGCTGATCGTGCTTGCGCTCCAGGATGCGTTTGTCGCGCGATCCGCTCAACACCGATGCCGTGTAGTCGGCACCGAAACGCTCGTGCAAGCGCACCACACAAGAGAGGATCTTCTGGGCGATCTCCAGCGCCCCATCCATGGAACCGATCTCCCCCAGGCAGACATCGCACGCGCCGCAATTGCCCCCCTCCAGATCCTGACCGAAGTAGTTAACCAGTGCGCGATGCCGACACGCAAGGCTGGTGCAGTAGTTGTACATCCCGTTCAGTTTGGAGAGGGCAATCTCCCGTGCCTGATCGGATTCGGTGTTCGCCATGATGCTCTTCCAGATCCCGTAGTCTCCCCCCGACCAGAACAGGGAACACTCGGCCTCCAGGCCATCGCGCCCGGCACGTCCGCTCTCCTGCTGGTAGTGTTCGAGCGACTTGGGCAGCCCAGTGTGGATTACCGCACGTACATTTGACTTGTCGATTCCCATCCCAAACGCCACGGTGGCGACGATGATCTCCACCTCCTCCGAGATGAACGCATCCTGGGCGGCCTTGCGATCCCCCGCGCTCATCCCGGCGTGGTAGGGAACAACGCGGTAGCCCTTTCGAATCAGCTTTGCGCACAGATCATCGACATCGGCCCGCCTGATGCAGTAGATGATCACCGACTCATTGCGGTGGCGAGCGAGGACATCACGCACCTGCTGCAACGTGTTTGTGCGGCGTTTCACGCGGTAGACCAGGTTGGGACGATCGAATGATCCGATCAGTACCTCGGGGTCTTTAAGGTGCAACTGGAGAGCGATGTCGCGGCGCACGTGCTCGGTGGCCGTCGCAGTGTAGGCGTGCACGGCAACGCCGGGAAATGACTCCTTGAGCCGCCCCAACCGCCTGTACTCAGGGCGGAAATCGTGCCCCCACATGCTGACGCAGTGTGCCTCATCGATGGCGATGAGCGAGATATCGACCCGCCTCAGGAAACGGATGAACCCGTCGGCGGCGAACCTCTCTGGAGCGATGTAGAGGAGCTTCAGCTCGCGATTGATGACCCTCTCGATCACCCCGTCACGCTCGCGAATGGGTTGGCTGCTATCGATGCGGGCGGCAGGGATTCCGCACTCGGTGAGAGCGTCGATCTGATCCTTCATCAGAGAGATCAAGGGCGATACGACGATTGCCATTCCCGGCAGGCTCACCGCCGGTGCTTGAAAGCAAATCGATTTTCCCCCACCGGTCGGGAGGACGACGATCGAGTCGCGACCGTGCAGAACGGACTCGATGGCACGCTCTTGCAACGGGAGGAACTCGTCGTACCCCCAGTATTTCTTCAGTGCCGCCTTGACGTCAGAAAGCGTGGTCACACAAGTCCTCCCCAGTTGTCACGGATTACACAAATAGATCGAATGCCGCAAATGACAGCAATATCACGAATTACACCAATAGGCCGAATGACACGAATGTGAAAGATCACACAAACGGTCACGCAAGATTACGGTTGTACGCCATCCGCGCCAATCTTTCGCAGCAGTTCCTCCAGACTCGTCCCCGCGAGTGAGGCCAGAACGAGATCGGCATGATCGAAGGACAGGTTCTTGGTCATCTCATTGGGAATAGCGATGCAGATCATCCCCGCCGCCTTTGCCGCGCTTACGCCGTGCGGGGAATCTTCGAGTGCAAACGCCTCCTGCGGAGCGATCCCCCACTCGGAGAGCACCGCTAAGTACAAGTCGGCAGCAGGCTTTGTATGCTCCACATCGCCAGAACAGCGGATTGTCTCAAAGGCCTCCTTAAGGCCGAGGCGCGCGAGGTGTCCCACCACCCAGGCATGCTCGGAGCTCGATGCGATCCCCAAGTGTAGATTACGCTCGCGCACCTGCGTAATAAGATCGACCACTCCTGGAAGCACTCCCTCCAGTTGGATTAGGTTCGCCTCGTGCTGCTGGTGCTCAGCGCGAATCGCCTCACGGTCGACCGGCCTTCCCAGCAGCCGCTCCAGGTTTATGCATGGATCGAAGGAATCTGGCGAGCGGCCAATGTAGTCGGTCCAGCCAGCGAGGCTCAGCTCCTGCCCGTGCGCCGCGAAGATCTCCTGCCAGGCATGAAAGACAGGAAGCTCCGTATCGAGTATCAAGCCGTCAAAGTCAAAGATTACTCCCTTTATCATTCAAACACCCCTCTTCTTGAATTGTCGCTTGGCACATTGCTGATGATAACACAAGGCATGCCTCAACGCCGCGACTTGCATCCGACGGTAGAGATGATGTACTGTAATTCTGCCATGAAACGGTGGATGATTGTTGCTGCGATCGTTGTGCTTCTGTTGCTACCGCTTGCCGCGTTCGGGCAGGGGGCAATATTTCATGTTGTGCTCGACGGATCGATCAACCCGATAAGCAAGAACTTCGTTCTGAGTGCCATCTCCCAGGCCGAGCAGGCACACGGATCGCTTCTCGTGATCGAGCTCAACACTCCCGGTGGATTGGGCGAGTCGATGCGCGATATAGTGATGGCGGAACTGGCATCGACCGTCCCGATAGTTGTCTTCGTCGGCCCAGCCGGTGCGCGTGCCGCCTCGGCCGGTGTTCTAATCACACTTGCGGCAGATGTAGCGGCGATGGCACCGGGGACGAACATCGGGGCGGCGCACCCGGTGAACCTTATCTCAGGCGGTGCGAGTAGCGACAAGACGATGACGGAGAAGATTACTAACGACGCGGTCGCGTTCGCCAAGTCGGTCGCCCAGGAACGCGGACGCAACGTGGAGTGGGCCGAGAAGGCAGTGCGCGAGTCAAGCTCCCTCACCGCCAGCGAGGCGCTCGACCAGGGAGTCATCAATCTCCTTGCCGATGACTTTGCAGGTCTGCTGCAACACCTCGATGGATATGTGCTTCCCGACGGCAGAGTGCTGCATACAGCTGGTGTCCCCATTGAAGAGATACGTCCAACGCTGCGGGAGCGGCTCCTCGATCATCTCGCCGATCCAAACGTCGTGTACGTACTATTCATCCTCGGCCTGTTCGGGATGATCTTCGAGTTCTTCCACCCCGGGATCGGGTTCGGCCTCGTCATGGGCGTGATCTGCCTCGTCCTCGCGTTCCTCGGATTACAGATACTCCCGGTGAATATCGTCGGAGTGATCCTCATCCTCTTCGGTACCGGGCTGATGGTCCTGGACGCATTCACCCCCACGCACGGCATTCTGACGATGGGGGGAGTAACCTCGCTCCTCATTGGATCATTTGCCCTGTTTAACATTCACAACCGGGCGATCGGCCTCTCTTGGGTGACGATCATCGTCGTCGTTGGTACGATGACCGCGCTGTTTGTGTTCGTCATCTCCAAGGCGCTCCTCATTCAGCGCAAACCGCCCGCCATTGGCAAGGACGCTCTTATCGGAATGAGGGGAGAAGCCAGAAGCAGCATCAACCCCACGGGGAAGGTGTTCGTGCACGGGGAGTACTGGAAGGCACGCTCGCTTGCGGGGAGAATTCCTTCCGGGGAAGCGGTCACCGTTGTGGGGAGGGAGGGGAAAACGCTCCTCGTGCGGCAGTCTCGTTCATCGAGCGAGACTCCCCTTACGACGAAAACGAGGGAAGGATGAAGCAGATCGCGCTGGTTGCAGCCACGGTTGCTGTGATCTTCCTCCTTGCGGGGATACTGGTTGTCCTTATCCACCTTGGCCGGACTGGGATGACGGTTAATGTGACTGGCAATGTTGGCCTGGAAAACGCGACGGGCGGGATAGACCTCTCCATGCCGCAGCCGGTCAACCTGGTAGCGACCGGGCCGGATAATAAGCCCGTCCCTGCCGATTTATCCGTCTTTCGTTGCCCGAAGTGTGGCGGAACGATGCTCCCGGTGAGGTTCAACATGCTCACTGGGGATATCACGTGGAAGTGCACGGAGTGCGGGTACACGCTCAAGGGTGACGTCGAGAAGAACCCGTAGTGCCGTCCTTCATCCGGGAAGACGCCCGTGCCGCCAAAGCTCCTGGAAGAACGCTTCGTAAGGAGTCGCCACATCGGGAAAATCAATGAACGCGATGTCGGTCTCGTTGTTTTTCGCAAGCGAGTAGTAGTTCCAGTTGGTCGAGCCGAGGATCACCGTCCGCTGGTCGATTATCACAAGTTTGGCGTGTGTCGTGATGTTGGGATCGTCCATGCGCACCTCCACACCATGATCCGATAGGTAGCGCGCGGCCTGCAGGTTCGCTTTCGCCTCGGATTCGTAGAACGCGCAGTCGTCCATGTACACGCGCACGTCCAACCCGCGCGCGGAGGCGGCGATGAGCGCATCGAGAATATTGTCTGTCACACTGTCTTGATACTGCGGGTAGTAGGAGACGCGGTACATCACGACGTGAATCGATTCGCGAGCCTGTGAGACCAGCTTAATCAGGACCGCCGGGTAGTTCTCCGTGCCCACCGTCTCTGGCAGCGGGACGATCAGCGACTCACCTGCCAAGATGGAATCTGTGGCAAGTTTAACAGCGCCGGGGAAGAGCGTGCCCGCCCACAGGCGATCGAAATAGGCGGCGAAGGCCTCCCCGACCGCCGCGTCCTCGATCGACACATCCGCCTGCTCCTGGTCGTAGAACGAGTGCTCGTTCCAGTTGGTCGAGCCGAGGATGACGATACGCCGGTCTATGACGAGGAGCTTCGCATGCGTGGTGACCGACGGATCGTCGAAGCGAGCGGCGATCCCGTGCGCCTTCAGGTAGTCGATTGTCGGTCGGTTCTTGTCGGTGATGGATTGTGCCCAGTCGCTTTCATCGAGCAACACACGTACATCAACGCCACGCCCCGATGCGGCGACGATGGAATCCCACAGTCCCTTCTCGCCGAGCTCCGCATTGGAGAGGAGGATATCCAGTGACTGGCTGGCCGAGGCAATCGCAGCCTGCACTCGTTCACAATAGGTGCAGCTTCCGATCGTACCGATCAGCGGCAGGATCGTCGTCCGTGCACACACGGCACTTGAAACGATCGCAGCGAGGGTAACGGCAATGACCACGATCCATATTCGTCTTCTACGTTGTATTATCATCATCATCTGCGCTAGAATTCTAGCCGGAGGAACGCTAAATGGTCAAAGAATTGAATGCAAATCAGCTGCGTCGTACGTGTGATCCCAAAGCCTTCGGTTTTGAAACGACAGCCGAGGTGGAGCCGCTCGACAGGATCATCGGTCAGGAGAGAGCCATCGAAGCGTTGAGGCTCGGCTTGGGAATAAAGGACCGCAAGAATCGATACAACATCTACGTCGCCGGCGGCTCAGGCACGGGGAAGATGTCCGCCGTGGAGTACTTCCTCAGCCATGCCAGCAGGGATGAACCGACACCGCCCGACCTGTGCTACGTACACAACTTCGAGAACCCGTACAGCCCACACTACCTGGAGCTGACCGCCGGTATGGGAGTGCAACTACGAGACGATATGGATCACTTGATCACGCGGCTCAAGATAGAGATCCCAAAGGTGTTCGAGTCGGACGAGTTCAAGGCCCGCAGCAAGAAGATAAATGAACGATTTACCGAGAAGCGATCCGCCCTCTCCGACAGCATGGAGGATAAGGCGCGGGATCTGGGATTTGCCATTCAGCGTACCCCGATCGGAATCAATACCCTTCCCCTGCAAGAAAAAGGAGAGCCGCTGAGCCAGGAAGAATACGCCGCCTTGTCCGAGGAGGATCGCGCGGAGATACGTGAGAAGCAGAGCAAAGTGCAGGCGATCATTCAGGAGAATATGCAGGAAATGGCGCGCATTGAGGAAGAGCGCGAGGAGGAGATAAAGAAGCTGGCGAAAGAGGCAGTGTTGTTCACCATCGAGCCGCGCTTCAATCAACTCAAAGAACGCTACGGAGCGCTGGAACGTGTCGTGGGCTTTCTCGAAGATGCCAAACACGACATCGTCGAACACCTCGGCCAGTTCAAAGATGGAGGGAAGAACAACGCCCCCCAGGGTCCGTTCCCGTTTCCCATGCCGCAGATGGATCCCTTCAAGCGCTACTACGTAAACGTGCTCGTCGACAACTCCAAGACCGAAGGGGCGCCGGTGATCGTGGAACAGAACGCCACCTACACTAACCTGTTCGGCTCCATCGAGCGTCGTGTTCAGATGGGCGTGGCGATCACCGACTTTTCCATGATTAAGCCGGGCTCACTCCATCGAGCAAACGGAGGGTACCTCGTTCTAAATGCCAACAACCTCTTTCGTGTCGGCCTCTCCTGGGAGGCGTTGAAGATCGCCATCAAGCGGCGCGAGATCAGGATCGAGGATCCGCTGCAGATGCTCGGCTATTCTACAAGCGAGGGCTTGAAGCCAGAGCCGGTTCCGTTTCGCATGAAGATCGTCATCATCGGCAATCCGCAGATCTATCAGCTTCTGCACTACTACGACGAGGACTTCCCCAAGCTGTTCTCCGTGAAGAGCGACTTTGATACAGAGATGGACCGCACGCCAGAGCACGAACAGGAGATCGCACGCTTCCTGCGCGCCCGCTGTGAGGAGGAGCCGGCGATGCTCCCGTTCGATGCCAGCGGTGTGGCCAAGGTGGTGGAGTACTCATCCGAACTCGCTGGAGATCAGAAGAAACTATCGTGTCGGTTCGGGAACCTGATCTCGATCATCAAGGAGGCATCCTACTGGGCACGTGAGGAAGGTTCGGCACACGTCACCGCGGAACATGTCCGTATGGCGCTGCACAAGCGCGACAATCGGTTGAACCTCATCGAGGAGAAGATTCAGGAGATGATCGCCCGCGGTCAGCTCCTTGTGGACACTGAAGGTGAAAAGGTCGGGCAGGTGAACGGCCTGGCCGTCCTTCAACTGGGAGACTACATGTTCGGAAAGCCCTCCCGGATCACGGCAACGACACACACCGGAAAGGGTGGGATCGTAGATATCGAGCGCGAGGCCGAGCTCGGCGGGCACACGCACACAAAGGGGATCATGATCCTCAAGGGCTTCCTCGGCGAGCGCTTCGCGGACAAAAGGCCACTCAGCCTGTCGGCGAGCGTCGCCTTCGAACAAAGCTACTCGATGATCGATGGGGATAGCGCTTCCAGCACCGAGCTGTACGCCCTCCTCTCCAGCCTGTCCGGTCTTCCGGTCAAGCAAGGTATCGCTATCACCGGATCGGTCAACCAAAAGGGAGAGATACAGCCGATCGGCGGAGTGAACGAGAAGATCGAGGGCTTCTTCAAGATCTGCCAGGCCAAGGGAATGACCGGCGAACAGGGTGTACTTATCCCGCACCAGAACCTGGACAACCTCATGCTCTCTGAGGAAGTAGTGGATGCGGTAAGTGCCGGGAAGTTTCACATCTACCCGGTGGGAAGTGTTGAGGAAGGGATCGAGTTCCTCTCCGGCGTCCCCGCTGGCGAGAAACAAGAGGACGGATCGTTCCCCGAGGGGACTGTGTTTGGACGAGTCGCCGCACGGCTAGAAGAGATCCGCGATGCGTTGAAGGAAGAATCCGAGTCCGACAAAGACGATAACGCTAAAGGCGATTCCAGGGACGAGGATCCGAACAAGAAGGACAACGACACTAACAAATCGAGGGACAAATGACAATAAACAAACCACTTATTACACGCATCGTCATCGCACTAGCGCTAATCGCATCGTTATTGACGCTGGGCGGGTGCTTTCTGTTCAGTAACCCCCACGCTCAGTTTACAGCTGATCCAGCGTTTGGTTATCCGCCGCTTGCCGTCCACTTCAACGCCGGCGCCTCAAACAGCCCCAACGGGGCGATAGTCTCCTACGCGTGGAACTTCGACGATGGGACCACCGACACCGGAGCGACCGTCGATCACACGTTCACCGACAAGGGAACCTACGCTGTGACACTGACCGTCACCGACTCGGCCGGAGAAGTGGGGAGCACGACCCACAGCGTGCAGGCGTTCAATCACATTCCACACCCGCAGTTCACCTGGTCACCGCACATTCCGCAGCGACAGGTTGCAACAGAATTTGACGCCAGCGAGTCA
Source organism: uncultured bacterium (assembly GCA_913009415.1). Lineage (GTDB taxonomy): Bacteria > Bipolaricaulota > Bipolaricaulia > UBA7950 > UBA9294 > M55B144. The sequence continues at coordinate 417 of CAJVYM010000060.1, read as the reverse complement.
TACGATGAGGATGGGCAAATCGTCGATTGGCAATGGTCATTCGGCGATGGAACGACCGGAGACGGAGAAGTGGTCGATCACGTCTACGACTTGGCCGGAACCTACACCGTGCGGCTCACCGTGATCGATAACGATGGGAAGCCCAATTTCCTCACCAGGAACGTCAGCATCGGGGGATGCAATACCTGCGAGGGATGATGTCATCGCCTTCGTTTTGACACGCAAAGAAGTGAGAAGAAGGCAGAAGCATTCTCTCGCAAAGACCTGTCTGCGTACGAAAGACAGGCAGGCGGTAGAGTAGAGGAGCAGGTGACAGGGTTTAGGCTTCGGCATACATCAGTTACAGGGTTTCCCCGTTGTGGCTCATTAGTCGCATGCCTTGCTCTGTGCCCTACTCCCCCCTCGTCGAACCGGACG
>CAJVYM010000059.1 GCA_913009415.1 uncultured bacterium | reverse complement strand
TCGGAGCTCAATACCTCGCCTACGCAGCCCCGCGCCAACGCTTCGCCGCCCCCTTACGGGTAGCCGACGCATGACTCGGGTCCGTAGCGGCTCGCTACGCCTTACTACGTGGTGGACTTTCACCACCACCTCCATGCCGGTTTTTGCCGGCGCTTTCGCTCATCGTACGCATTCCAAGCTTCGAGATCGTTCAGTCCCGCGATGCCGATCCCAGCATACGGGTGGCGCGCGCGTGTAGAGGTAAGCTTGCTGAAGTACGCCGAAGAACGTGATTGGCAGAACTTTTACAAGACGTTCATCGAGGGACTGCGCACGGTGGTCGCCCACTATGGTCTGCAACAACAAGCGGTCGTTCCCGCACGGGAAAGCAGGTAGAAGATGATAAGTATGAGGGATCGGGCCGTCGATCGATGGTCGTAAACCACACGCCTCGTAACGATTTAGTTGGCAAAGAAACCCAAAATAACATATGATCGATTTATGAAACACGTGATGTTGTTTCTCATAGCGATGGCCTTTGTCGGTATTTCGTGTGCAGCACAGACGCCCGGTTCTGTTTGGACGCTGAAGATCGATGGTGAGATCGGGCGCGGCACCGTCTCTTACCTGCGGCAAGGGATCTCCGATGCGGCCCATGCTGACGCGCTGGCGGTGATCATCGAGTTCTCCACGCCCGGCGGCTATCTTGACTCGATGATGAGCGCGCGCGATATCATCCTCGCTTCCAAGATCCCCACGGTCGCCTATGTCAACCGCGAAGCATATTCGGCCGGGGCACTCCTGGCAATCGCGTGCAACAAGATCTACTTCGCCCCAGGCGGGGTAATGGGGGCAGCAACGCCCGTCTATTTCGAGTCGGGGAAGATGGAAGAGGCGCCGGAGAAGATCATCTCGGCGACGCGTAAGCTGTTCGCCGCCACCGCGCAGGCGCGCGGACGCGACTCCAGTATCGCTGAAGCGATGGTCGACAAGGACGTCGAAATCAAGGGACTGATCGCGAGCGGGAAGCTCCTCACCCTTACTTCTGAAGAGGCGTCCCAGTGGGGCTACTCCGATGGGGAGGTTCAAGGGATCGACCAGATCCTGCAGGCAGAGAAGATGACCGGCGCGACGCTCGTCCCGTTCGTTCACCGCACGATTGATAGCGTGGTCGATGTGCTAACGACATCCTGGATGGCGGGAATCCTGATCGGCGTGGGGATGCTTGGCCTGATCGTGGAGATGGTTGTCCCCGGATTCGGCGTTCCTGGAATAGTCGGATTAAGTTCCCTTGGCCTGTTCTTCTGGTCACACTTCCTTGTCGGCCTTGCCGGATGGGAATCACTCCTGTTTCTCCTCGTTGGCGTGATCGCTATCCTGCTTGAGGTGTTCGTTTTCACCGGTACGACCCTTGGTATGGTCGGACTGGGTGGATTGGTACTGATTGGCCTTGGTTTCTACACGTCGATGGTCGGTCCGCTTACCCAGCCGATAGAAGCGATGCACGCCATTCTGGCTGTGTCCATTGGCCTTGTGGCCGCGCTGGTGGGGGTCGTCTTCCTCATCACCCGACTTCCCGAGACACGCCTACGTTTCGGCGGGGTGATTCTCTCACAGGCAAACACCGGTAAAGCGTTCGATAAGACGAAGAAGAAAGGGGCGGTGAGTGCATGGATGGGACGGCAGGGTATGGCGGCAACTGATCTTCACCCCGTGGGGAGCGGAGAGTTTGCCGGCGAGCGGGTAGATGTTGTCTGCGAGGAAGGCTTCCTGAACAAGGGAATACCGATCGTAGTCACGAAGGATGACGGCTACCGCAAGGTAGTGCGAAGGATAGGAAAGGAGGATCAAGAATGAGCAATTATATCGTTATTGCTGTACTCGGGTTCGTGGTACTGTGGGTTTTCTTCTACTTTGTGCCGGTGGGCCTGTGGATCTCGGCGTTGGCCGCCGGGGTCCCGGTGGGGCCGATGACCCTTGTTGGGATGCGGCTGCGTAAGGTGAACCCGCACAAGGTGATCGGGCCGATGATCGCCGCCTGGAAGGCGGGGCTGCAACCATCGATCACCGAGATTGAGGCACATGTGCTCGCTGGCGGAGATGTGCAACGTGTCGTGCGGGCGTTGATCTCGGCCGATAAGGCAGAGATCGAGCTTAACTTCCAACGGGCAGCGGCGATTGACCTTGCCGGACGCGACGTCTATGGAGCGGTGGCGATGTCGGTCAACCCGCGGGTGATCGAGACACCCAAGATCGGCGCGGTGGCTAAGAACGGGATTCAGCTCTTCGCCCTGGCGCGGGTGACCGTACGCGCCAACATCGAGCGCCTCGTCGGTGGAGCGACCGAAGAGACGATCATCGCCCGTGTCGGCGAGGGGATCGTCTCGGCGATTGGCTCCGCCACCTCGCACAAGGAGGTATTGGAGAACCCGGACTCGATCTCCAAGAAGGTGTTAGCAAAGGGGCTCGATGCCGGAACGGCATTCGAAATTCTATCGATCGACATCGCTGATGTCGATGTCGGGAAGAACATTGGGGCCCAGCTTCAGACCGACCAGGCCGAGGCCGACCTCAAGGTCGCCCGCGCCAAGGCCGAGGAGCGCCGCGCGATGGCCATCGCCAAGGAACAGGAGATGAGCGCCCTGGTGCAGGAGCGCCGCGCCGCGGTTGTCGAGGCGGAGGCAGAGATCCCCCGTGCGATCGCCGATTCGTTCCGCAGTGGACACCTGGGGATCATGGACTACTACCGCATGAAGAACATTCAGGCCGATACCCAGATGCGCGAAGGTCTCTCCAAGGGCGAGAAAAAGAAAACCGAACGGGAGGAGGAGTGATGGAAACCACACTCCCCGTATTGCGACTGATCAAGGAGATCCTCCGCGAGGATCCGCGTGCCGCAATCGTCCTCGCGGAGATCATCGGCCCGCCACCGGGGCTTGCCGACGGTCCACCCAAACCTTGGGAAGAGAGGTAGGGAGTACATTCCCATTGACGGAATACGGGGGCTGACCCACCCCCCCCTTCCGTTTCATGAAAATCCTCCGCTGGATACCTCCCAGCTTGCTGGGGGGGAAAGGGGAGATTCGCCGCAGGCGAATCAGCTTGTTGTTCGTACTGGCTACATGAGTTCTCGCAAGGATAAACGCTAGAACGTCGGAGACAAGCTCCGACGCTACGAAAAGATGGATGTAGCGTCGTACCTTGTGTGTGACGTTACTTTCGATGCAACAAAGCTCTGCATGAAATTGTAGTATGAAGACTAACTCCGGTTAGATCTTTGGCTTTTGCCTTTCAACGGATGTTCCCTTGCCCAAAATCAAGAAAGCCGTTTCTAATCAGGATTTGCGTGTTTCTAGAGCTGTATTGTGCTCACTAAAGATCAACGAATATTCCTTGGTTTTTGTCTCAACGAGTTGTACTATGTGGTCACTGTGAACATCGATACTTCAAGCCACGAAAGCGATCTTGTTTGAAGTGTTCGCTAGTGAGATAAAGGCAAGCGTGCCCACTAAGAGAAAGCTGTCAGCTCAGCGTAAAACTGGCAACAGATGGGGGTTTGCGCCTGCGTGATTCAATCTCAACGCAAGGGAACATCCGTTTCAATGCTCCGCAGCTTGCTGCGGGGTTCTTTACCTTGATGATTCCCTGTAGTCTTGCTACAGGGCCACGATAGTGGCATTCTGTCCTGCAGGGACAGGATGAAGTCAGAAAAGGAGAATTTTGAACGACTGGCCAAGCGGTGTAGAAGAAAAATGTGCGTTAGAGACGCAGTTAAGGCTTTTACGCTTTTCATACCCTCTGGTCTTTCCACAGGGTTCTTGATTGTGCCGTAGTAATCAGGTACAGGGTGCGGACAAACCGCACTTCGGGCTACCCGTTGAAAACGAAAACCTCTTCAGATTATTAGGAATCCAGGAGATCAGGAAAAGCCCTGGTTCTTTGGCATATTAGCCCGTTGACCTCGAGTTCAGGCTTCCAGAAGTCAGTTATTCCACGATTATTCCTTCAAGAAACGAGAGAGATCGGTTCGGTGTTATCCTGCTCTTCAACTTCTTCATGCTTGCTTATAGATTTCTCCTGACTTCCTCATATAAGAACTATCAGTAAGCTTGGCTTAAAGCTTCCCACTTGGAATAGCGAAGCACCACCAATCTACACCTCGGAGTTCTTGCGCTTTGTGAAGTAGATGATGTCCTCATGGCGTGTGTAGCCAAGATGCTCGAAGACGACCATCGATGCCTCGTTCCAATCCTCGATCTGACAGGCGAAGATCTCGATACCCAACTCAATGCAGGTTTCCTCGACCGCGCGCACGAGCGTTGCTGCAACGCCTTGATGTCGATGATCAGGTGAGACTGCCAAGCGATTTATCCATCCCTTGCGACCATCGTGCGTCCCCAAGACCGCTCCGACAAGCTGCCCGCCCTCTTCAGCTCCGAGGTAGATCGAACACTCGCCCTCGATCTGCGAAGCAATGTTCTCGCGCCTGTCTCGCCCGTTCGGCCTGTAGGGGAGGCCCGCCTCCTGCCACAGCGCACACAGAGCATCGTAGTCATTGATCGTGAGCCTACGAATATTGATCATCGTCATCCTGCCGTGACCGATATTCCCTCCAGGCGTAGGTAGGGAAGAGTCAGGCTGAACACGCGCTCTTGCTCGCGGGAAACACCGGATAGGCTCTTCAGCGCTTCGAAGGTGTTCCCGGCGATGAGCGTCCCACTGATCGGCCTACTGATGCGGCCATTCTCGATCAGGTATCCTCCCTTGGCGACGCCTGAGAAGTCACCGGAGACAGGGTCGGCACGGCCGGAGAAGCGTGTGACGAGGACACCCTTGTCAATCTCGGCGACCAGTTCGTCTTTGCTCCTTTCTCCGGGAAGGATTTCGAAGTTCGACGGGCCAATCCCAGGAACGGAACGCGCCGAACCGGCGGCATGCCCGGTGTTCTCCATCCGCAGTGCCGTCGCGGTGTACGTGTTATGCATGAACGAGGCGAGTTTCCCACTTTCAATCAGGTTCAGGCGCTTGTGCGCCACTCCCTCGCGATCGAACGACGCTGTTCCCACCCCATCTGGCATCCTCCCGTCATCAACGATGGTGATCAAATCGGATGCCACCGCACTTCCGAGAGCATCCTTCCAGCGGCTCATCCCGCGCAGCACGTTCTTGGCGTTCGCCTGGAACAGGATCAGCGAGGCAAACAAGGATTGTGCGGCGTTCGGAGAGAGGACGACCTGACCGTTGAAGCTCTCTCCTTTCTTCGCCCCGAGCGATCCGAGGGCGTTCTCGCACGCGCGGCGGGTGATCGGTTCGACATCGATCGAGTCAGCATTCCGTGTCGCGTCGAATTGGTAGTCCATGTTGGAGACTTTTTCACCCTCGCGCGCGGTGGCCAGGGCGTAGTAGACGAACAGGCTCTCCGGCTCCGACCACGAAACACCTTTCGAATTGATCAATGCGCGCGTGCCAATGTGCACCGAGAACTCTCCGTTGCCGAGGATCAAGCGTTTGTCAATCGAGCGGGCGATGTCGAGCATCTTCATCGCTTGTTCGATCGCTCCATCGATCGTGAACCCTTCACAAGCCGGATCGTATATCCCGGAGACGTACTCGCTCTTCTCGGGCTGCGGGAGGACATTGTTCTCGTCGGCAGGAGAGGCCTTCGCCAGTGTGACCGCGTCGGCACACGTTTCGTCGATTGTCGTTGGATCATTCGTGGAGGCAAACCCGACCCTCTTCTTGCACATCGCGCGTACGCCGATCATCGTCTCCTTCTGAGCGCGGGAGACCTGCAGGTCGTTCTTCTCGATCGCCACCGTAATCGTGCGCACCGACTCTGCGTATACCTCAACCTCATCCGCGCCCTTCCGCTTAGTGCGATCGAGCGCGTCTACGCACAGATCAATCAACTTTTCGCTGTTCATTCTTGCCGCCCTCCGATTGTCACGATGCAGCGCAGGTGCGGGCCGCCAGCATCCACCTTCGCTAGCTGCCCCTTCCCGCAGTGTCCGGCGCCTAGTCCCCAGCTAAAGTCGTCTGCCACCGCATCGACTGACTTTAGCACCTCGAAGGCGTTGCCGGAGATCGTCACCCCGCGCACCATCTTCCCGATCTTCCCATCGACGATCTCGTGTGCCTCGCGCACGCCGAACATGAACTCGGCGTTGGAATCGGCCTGCCCACCACCGCCCAACCCCTGAAGGTAGTAGCCGTGCTTCACTCCGGCGATGATCTCCTCCCTGTTTGACGTACCCGGCTCGATGTAGGTGTTGCGCATGCGGATGAGCGGCTCATCGGAATACTCGAACGCGCGTGCGTTACCCGTTGGCTCAACGCCAAAGTAGGCCGCGCTCTCGCGGTTGTGCAGGTACGAACGCAGCACGCCATGATCGATGATCACCGTGCGCCCGGTCTTCACTCCTTCATCGTCAACTAGCAGCTCACCGGCCGCGTGCGGCTGGTACTGCGAGGGGCCGCTGTCGCACAGCGTCACCAGATCCGAGCCTACTTGCGTGCCGATCTTTCCGCTGGTGATCGCCCCGCCGCGCACGAGGTCCGCCTCCACGGTGTGCCCGATCGCCTCGTGGCTGAGCACACCGACTAGACCGGGATCGAGGACGACCGTCGCCCTCTCGCCAGCGGCATAGTTCGCCTGGAGCTGATCAACGGCAAGCCGTACAGCATTGTCGGCCATCTCTTCGGGCGTCCGTCCGGCGAACAGGTCAGCGTACCCACCGCTCACACCGGCTGAATCCATCCCCATCGCCTGGTCTCCGTCTTTCTGCGCAACGGCAAGGACGCGAAAATCGGGCTTGGAATCGATGATGTGTGCCGCAGCGCCGTCCGAGGTGACGATCACCTTCTCGTCCTGCAGCTCGGAGTAGGCAACCGATGATGAGACAATCTTCTTCGCCGCGGACCGGATGCGCTGATCGATGCGCATGACAAGCTCCAGTTTCTCCGTCAAGGGATGACCGTCGAGCGGATCATCTGTCTTGACGGCAAACTCCCCCGATGCCAACGCTACATGCGGGAACGAAGCGATCTTCTCACGTTTCGCGGTGGCGGAGGCGCGCGCCGCACTCTGGGCTTCGTTCACCGCCCGCGCGATCCCACTCTCTGAGATGTCGGCGGTGCTGGCAAATCCGAACACACCATCGATAAGCGCCCTCACCCCAACACCGGCCAGGCGAAGCGTAGAGGATTCCTCCAATTTTCCGTTCCGTACGGAGATCCGCTTTGACCGGCGCGCGTGATAACGAAGCTCCACCCACTCAGATGAGCGGTTGGCAATTTCCCGCAGTAATTGTAGCATTCTCCCTCCTTACCTGACAGACTGACATTGTCAGACCTGACGCTGCCAGACCTGACGCTGCCTCCAAGATTCTAGTCTCTCTCTACGCCCCTGGCAACGTGGGGATCAGTCACTCTGGGGGACTGAATCGAGAACAGGGGGACACATTACCCCTGCCGGGCGGTCGCACGCCCTGGCTTGCGTGAGTATTGGAGTATATTCTTGGGGCTAGGAGGAGAAGTGCATAGACATCTCGTATTGCTGTTACTGGTTTCCTCGGTTCTTGCTATCGGCCTCTGCGCTCACGCCGGTGTCCCGTTGGCGTTCGGTTTTGGCGTTGCGGTACCCGCTGCGCTTCCGATAGACTGGAACGCATCGTTCTCCTCCATCACGACGGAGGTCCTGACCGATCCAAACTTGACGCTCCTGTTCACACTGGGGACGTATCCGTCCCACTTTCCAAACCTGTTTGAGGGAAGTGCCGATGTCATCGTCAAGAGCTGGCTGGGTCCGATCGCTGTCTACGCCGGTGGAGGGCTAGATCTGCGGTGGAGACCGATCGGTGGAGTCTGGGGATGGACGCCATACATGAATATCACGGCGGGCACGCAGATCTGGTTGATCGATTCGGTGGCACTCGTCGCGAGCGTACGCTCCATAGATGAGCTTCCCCCCACGTGGAAGTTCTCCCCCGACGTTTCCCTCGGCCTGCGCTTCTCCCTTTCACCAGCCCGCCCCCCGGTACTGGGTAAGGAGAACGCGTTCTACTTCTGGATCGTGGTCGGGTTGCTTGTTGCCACACTCCTCACCTACTATCCGCATAGTTAGTGGAAAACCAACCTCGCCAAAACCCAACTCTAAATCATCTCCGAAGGGCTTCACATCGGCCTCTTTTTGTGCTATACTGCAAATCGGAGACTGAGGGATAAGTTGACCAGAGGCGGCCGATGCCGTAGCAGTAGAAGTCTTAACGTAGAGCTATTGTGGATTGATCGGATGGCCCTCCGGGTCGTCCGATTCTGTTTCGTTCGTATCCTGAAAGTTCGAGGGACGGGCCTAGGAGGAAGGGATGAAAGAAAAGAAAGGGCCAAAGGCGACTATTAACCTTAAGGCTCATCTGAGTACGAAACCTGACAACAAGCGGGATATACACGAGCGTTCATCTCGTTCGGATAATCCCATCCGCACGTATTTTGGCGAGATTAGTCGCGTGCCTCTCCTAACAAGAGAGGATGAAGTGACCCTCTCCAAACGGATCGAGGTGGGCGACAAGCGTGCCAAGGAAGAGCTGGCTGAGGCCAATCTACGGCTCGTCGTATCGATCGCCAAGAAGTACCGCGGTTGCGGTCTTCCCTTTCTCGACCTGATCCAGGAGGGGAATCTCGGGTTGATGAAGGCGATCGAAAAGTTCGACTATACTAAGGGGTTCAAGTTCTCCACCTACGCTACGTGGTGGATTCGGCAGGCGATACTGCGAGCGATCACCAACCGGTCGCGCACGATTCGTGTTCCCACTCATATCAACGAGCTAATCCGCAAGATTTACCAACTGGAACAAAGCCACCTTAAGGCGACAGGGGACATGCCCTCCACCGAAAATATGGCCGAGGAACTTGAGACCACCGAGGAGAACATCATCAAGGCAAAGAAGACGGCCCAGAGCATGACATCGCTCGATATGCCGATCGGCTACGATGACGATGGTTCGGTCCTCGGCGACTTCATCGAGGATAGGTCCGTTGATTCCCCGGAACGTGAGACATTCGATCACCTCCTGGTGCAGGAACTGGAACAGGCACTCAATGAGCGGTTGACGGATCGCGAGAAACGGATCCTGGAATTGCGCTACGGGTTGAACGACTACCAGCCGCGCACTCTCGATGAAGTGGGGGTGGAGTTCGGCATCAGCCGGGAGCGCGTTCGGCAGATTCAGAAAGAAGCACTCGCTAAGCTTCAAGATTCGGGGCTGAAACACCGCTTAGAGTGGTTGAAGCTCCTCTCGGAACACGCGTGAGAAGCAAGCCATCAGCACATTCAGCTATCAGCCGTCAGCTGATAGGACAGAAACGACAAGTCGTCAGCTTTCTTGCAGCTGATGGCTGAAAGCTGAGTGCTGATGGCTATTTGATTTCTTCTGTGTGGTGACAGTCTTTGTTACTGCACACGAGCTTTCCTCTCTTCTCTACCAGCACTCCGCCATCACAAGCCGGGCATATTTTCACTGGCTTTTCACTCACGGCAAAGCGGCAATCGGGGTATCTGCTGCAGCTGTAGAACGTGCGTCGCCGCTTGGCGGAGTACTTCTCCACCAGCACTCCCTCCTTGCAGACCGGGCAAGGGACACCGGTGGAGACCGATGCCGTCTTCCCGCACTCGGCGTTCGTGCACTTGTAGTAGCGACCATACCTTCCCGACTTGAGCTCCATCGGAGATCCGCACTCCGGACAGGGAATCTGGTGCTCGTGCGCTTCTTTGTCCATCTCCTCCAGGCCCTCGCGTAGGATGAGTTCTTCGCCCTCGAAGTGGTAGGGAAAATCTGGAGGGAGGCTCTTTGTGTTCTTGCACTCAGGATAGTTTGAGCAGCCGAGGAAGTGAGACCCTTTCCAGTAGCGAAGCTCCATCGGCGCACCGCACTTGTCGCACGCTACATCCGTGAAGATGTGGAATCGCTGCTCCTTGTTGCCATCGTTATCCTCAAAGGTCTGCAAGCGCTTGGAAAAGGGGGCGTAGAACTCATCGAGGACGGCCTTTCGCGTCAGCGATCCCTCCTCGATCCGGTCGAGGTCTTCCTCCATGTGCGCGGTAAACTCACTCTCCACGGTCAGGGTGAAGTGCTGCTTCAGGAAGTCGATCACGACCTGCCCAAGCAGAGTGGGACGCAGACTCCCGCCCGCCTTCACCGCGTAACCGCGGTCCTGGATAACAGAGATGATGGAAGCGTACGTGCTAGGTCGCCCGATCCCCTCTTTCTCTAGCAAGTTGACCAGCCCCGCCTCGCTGTAACGCCGCGGCGGCTCGGTGAACTTCTGCAGGCTATCGATCTTCTCCAGGGTGAGATCCATCCCCTCGCGCAGTCCGCTTGGAAACTCCTTGTCTTGAGAGCGCTGCTCGGGGAAGAGGACGAGGAACCCGTCGAAGGAGAGCGTGCTCCCGCCCGCCTCCAGGGTGTAGGCATCGGCGGCAATCACAGCTTTGCGCAGTAGATAGACGGCAGGGGTCATTTGCGTAGCCAGGAAGCGGTTATAGATCAGGGTGTACAGCTTGCGCTGATCTGGAGAGAGATGCCCAGCGATCGACTGTGGCGTACGCGCAAGATCGGTCGGTCGGATCGCCTCATGCGCGTCCTGAGAGCGCTTTTTGTTCTTGAAGTGGCGCGGCTTCTTCTCCAGATACTTCTCGCCGTACGTTCGCTCGACAATCTCCCGCGCAGCGGCCACTGCCTCGTCCGACATACGCACGGAATCGGTACGCATATAGGTAATCAATCCGACACTACCTTCTGGCAGGCTTATTCCCTCGTACAGCTCCTGAGCGATCTTCATCGTGCGTTTTGGCGTGAAGTGCAGGGAGGAGGACGCCGTCTGCTGCAATGAGCTTGTAATGAACGGTGGCGACGGTTGACGGCGGCGCTCTTTCTCCTCGAGTGATGCAACCGCGATCTTGGCCGCATGCAGGGCTTCGATCACCGCCTGCGCTTCATCCTTGTTTCGTATGACAAACTTCTTATCGTCCTTCTTGGTGAGCTTCGCGGTGAACGGTTCCCCGTTCCTCAGCAGCGCCTCGATCTCCCAATACTCCTCGGGGACAAAGCGGGCAATCTCTCCTTCACGATCACATAGAAAACGGAGAGCGACCGATTGCACACGCCCTGCGGAGAGCCCCTCGAACCTGTTCCCAGCAAGCGCCATGGAGAGGATGGGGCTGACCTGATAGCCGACGAGGCGATCGAGGATGCGGCGCGTGCGCTGCGCCTCCACCCGGTTCATGTTGATCTCCGTCGGCGATTTGAGCGCCTCCAGGATGACCGGCTTGGTGATCTCGTTGAATATCGGGCGGGAGAAGGCGCCGTCGTCCTTGATCACGCGCTTGAGGATCGTGTACAGATCGTAGGCGATCGCCTCCCCTTCGCGGTCGTGGTCCGTCGCCAGGTAGACCATCTCCGCGCCCTTCGCCGCTTCACGCAGCTCCTTCACTCGCTTCGTGCGCTTCGTTTCAAACTTCGGCTCAAATCCATTCTCGATATCCACGCCCAAGTCATTTCGCGGCAAGTCACGCACGTGCCCCTGCGAGGAGAGGACCTTGTACCCCTTTCCCAGGTACTGCCCGATCGTCCGCGCCTTGGTTGGTGATTCAACGATAATCAGTTTATGCAATTCTCTAGGCTCCTTTCTTGATTCCGACCATTATACAGATCGGATAGGGAAAGTCGAAGGATGCACGGATGCGGCGCACTGGCATGGAAGGTCCATGAAGACGGATGGCTGCCCCGCAACAAAAACAGAGACCCGGTTGAGCGGTCAGGGCTCAACCGGGTTCACGCTACGAACTTCCATTTGTTGCTCACTTTAGGCGGAGAGGGTGAACGGTCAATTTGCCCCGATGATCGCCTTGATGATCCGGTAAGCTGGGGATTCTGGCTGCCTTAATCCTATGTTCACAAAAAAATCACCAGCAACATCATTTGCCCAAAGGTCCCCCAAACCAATTGTCCAAACATTTATGCTATTTATTCCTAACCCTCTACTCCCTTTAAGGTAAGCATACCATATGTCCGCAACCTCTTGATGGTCGAATCTCTTGTTCGGGATCTCCCAATATGATGGTCCTAAGCCAACGCCATCTGCATTATAACCCCCGATCTCTCCAAACATTTGCGGATCATCCGGATATGTCGATCGGTAGTATTCGACCGCAGGGCTCCAGAAACTGATGAAGTTGGAAGCCATGACAGATACCCGCTGGTCCCTTTGGTTTTCTATGGGCGGAGTCCAGCAACTGTATTCTATTCTCATGGGCATCCCTTTGGAATCTGTCCAGTTCCAAAAAGTGAATGTTCGCGCCATTTGCTCGAATGTCCTGCCCTGCTGCATGGGACTAATTCCCAGTAGCATGAGGTTTGTCGCTTCTTCAAAGCCCAGTTCACCTGTAAGATCTCGCGAGAGGATTGAGTACATTCTCTTGACAAGATTTGGATACTTCTCGATCCCTTCCATTTCCGTAAACGGCGAGATAAGCTTCACACTGTACTTGTCGAGGGTGGAGACAAGATTCAGCCACAGCTGAGTGTAGCTATCGAAGAACTTCTTCGGGTTTGCGGGATCTATCTGACTGCTCCAGCTAAACCCATGCTTATCCTGGTATTTCTTGCTTATATAGATGTTGCCCCTGACGTACGCACTTAGCCCTGCTTCTGTAATGGCTTTTAGCAACTCTTCCAATTCTCCTGCTGTCGGCGTCGTTATGTTCCAACTAGTAATGGTCTTATCCACCCCGTGCTGTCCGAAAACTTCATTGTCGTAAGGGGAGTTCATGTAATAAGCAACGTCAAAAGAAATACCTGTAAAAACATCTTTTCTTAATTGAGCAAAGAAGTCCACCATATCATCATAGTCCAATTCAGCCAGAGATTCTGTCCAAGCTCCATCTATCTCAGCCCACAGTTCCTTTGGATGCCATCTGAACCCGCTCTTCACGGTCTTGGTCAGGATCCACATGTGATCCGCGGTGTTGATCTCGAACTTGTACTCATACCCCATGATCGCATGGTCGGTGTGGTTGCTCGCTGGACTGTGTTCCGCCGGGTTCCCGTCGAACGTCTTCATCTGCGCGTTGGTCAGTACGTCGAACGTGTCTGTAAGGAAGCGTAGCCTGATCCCGTTGCGGTACACATCGATCTTCGTGATCTGCGATTTGTCGAAGCCTGGTGCATAGTTGATCACGATCGAGTCGTTGTCGTAGATGTCTCCGTGCCCCTTTCCGCGGGGATGTCCCGTCAATTGTTAAACCTGGCGTTCACATGGCCTCCGTTGATCATGCGTTGATCACGTATTCAATCCTACCACTAACATATCTGTCCTGTCAACACTGGTATGGGTGAAGCGCAGGGCGTAACAGGCTCTAAACCCTGTTCGCTGAGATCATCCCTCCCCAATGCCTCCTCTGATTGCAACCAGTCTTGATGAGCGACAACTAAAACTCCCATCCGGCGACAATTAGAATTCCCGTTTTGGAAGCAACCGGTTAGGCTGTCTAACCTTCAGATTAGGAGGGGGTTAGGTGGTCACAGATCAACAAGTGAGGTTA
>CAJVYM010000058.1 GCA_913009415.1 uncultured bacterium | reverse complement strand
GCAACAAAGTACCTACCCAACTATCTCGGCTGGTATCGTTGGTTAGACGGTAATGCTAATGCGCTAACCCCGCAAGCGTGGTTCCTGACCGCAGTGGGAGCCTCTTGATACATATGGCCAACAGCTAACATGAATAGAGCCTTGCCTATTGACATCCTCCAAGAGGTGTGCTATGGTGGGGTAACGATTTCGGAAAACGATTTCCTATGACAAAACAGGCAACGATTAGAGAAGTAGCCGCACAAGCTGGGGTTTCGCAGAGTACTGTCTCTCGTGTGTTGAATGGGAATGACGCTGAGCACATGCGACCGGAAACAAAGAAACGGGTCTTGCAAGCCATCGCTGAACTGGAGTACACCCCAGTCAAGGCGGCCCAAACGCTCCGGCGCCAACACACCGAAGTAATCGGCATTCTCGTCCCCGACATCTCTAACTCTTTCTTCTCACGGGTAATCCGCGGGGTAGGTTCAGTAGCGTTCGAAAAGGGGTTCTCCACCTTGGTGTGCGATAGCAACCATTCCGTTGAAAAAGAGTCACGCTACTTGGACATTCTCCTTGCCGAAGGGGTTGAAGGAATAGTCCTTATACCGGTAGGTGCACCAGATATGGGGCGGATCGATCGCTTGTTGCGTCAGGAAGTCCGGATTATGGTTGCCGACCGACGTGTGGAAGGTCTGCCTGTCGTAGAGGCGGACAACCGCGGCGGGAGTCAGGAACTAACCAGGTATCTACTGCAGTTAGGATACAGAAGGATTGCCTACATAGCTGGGCCACAAGAAGTGAGTACGGCTCGAGAGCGTCTGGCTGGCTTCCAAGAGACAATGGTTGCAGCTGGCCTGGCCCCGGCGATCGTTCACCACGGGAATTTCACGTATGAGTCAGGTTATGAACATGCACGCGAGATTTTAAGAGAGCATCATGTGGATGCCATCATGGCGGGCAATGATCTCATCGCTATGGGGGTCATTCAAGCAGCCGAGGACATGGATCTAGGGATCCCGGAGGATCTAGGAGTGACCGGATTTGATCACACTCCATTGTTGGCTTTGGCGCGCCCGAAGCTGACCACAGTGAAAGTTCCTGGCTACCGCTTTGGAGAGGAGGTCTGTCGCCAACTGTTCGGTGGTAAGGGAGAAGATCTGGTATTCCCGGTTCAGCTTGTTCATGGTAGTACGTGTCAAGAGCAATAATTCGAGGGAAACGAAGGATGACGGCAATGAGAGTGATGAATCGTTCAGCTAGAACCACTCCCGTGGATGGAAGTCCCGTCGCCGCTGTAAGACCCGGCAGACATATGTTGCATGTGGTGACTTTGAGCGGTTCATCACGCAAAATTTCACTTAGGAGGCGATAAGATGGAGCAAATTGCTTAGAACACAGTTTAAACTAAAAGGAGGGAGGTAGAAATGAAGTTTAGTTTAGTAACCGGTTTAGTATTGATGCTTGGTCTTGTCATGTCAATCGGAACGATTGGTATGGCTGACCAAGCTAGCCCAAGGATAGCCTTGTTTGTTTCCACCATCAATAACCCGTATTTTGTTACCATGGCCAATGGCGCGAAAGCGGCCGCAGAAGAATTCGGAGCGAGTATCACAGTATTTGATGGACAGAATGACGCCTCAATCCAAACAAAGCAGGTTGAGGATGCTATTGCTAAGGGATATAGCGCCATTCTGCTTAATTCTGTTGATCAAAGTGCATTGGTGCCTGTTGTTAAAGAGGCTAACGCTGCAGGAATTCCTGTGTTCTCAGTTGACCGTGATGTGAAAGGAGGGCAGCGCGTCTGCTATATCGGCACGAGCAACGTGTTGGCTGCGGAACAAGGAGCGGCGACGTTCCTTAGGGCTCTAGCTTTAACTAAGTTTGCTAAACCCACCCCATGGAAAATAGTCATCTTGGAGGGGATTCCTGGAGCTTCGGCCGCTGTAGAGAGGGAAGAAGGGTTCAAGAATGTTCTTAAGCCTTTCATCGACGCCGGTGTTATCAAGGTGATCGCCGACCAGACAGCCCAGTTTGATCGCGCTACTGGACTGAAGGTCATGGAGGATATCCTCGCTACCACCAAAGATATAGACGGGCTAATTTGTGCTAATGACGAGATGGCGCTAGGAGCACTGCGAGCATTGAAAGAAGCAGGTGTGCCTGTTGGTATGGCCAATAATGGCGTGATCATCATGGGATTCGATGCCGAAGCTGACGCTGTCGCTGCGGTGAAGGCAGGGGACATGGTTGGCACTGTCGCCCAGGCGCCTTTCATTCAAGGGTACTGGGGCACAGAAGCCGCTGTCAAGTATGTACAGGGAACATGGACTGTACCGGCTGATACTCAAGTATACAAACCAACTGGTGCAAAGTTCATCCCCACGCCGGTCGCTGTCGTTACAGCAGAAAATGCGGATACGATAACAACACTTACTTTAGCCAAACCTCCTTTACCACGTTAGAGGATACGTTAAAAATAGGAAAATCGGGGAGAGGGGTAGCTCCCTCTCCTTATTATCTTAGAACTATGGAAACAACAGGAAGATTTAAACTCTTTATTGGGGCTGCAAACCGCAACCGGATCTTGTTTCCCTTCTTTAGCCTTATTACTTTAATCGTTGTATCTGCGATTGTCTCTCCTTATTTTCTCACTGTTATCAATATTAAGCACCTGCTTGCTCAGGTGGCGATAGTAGCAGTGTTGGCTGTCGGTGAGACCTACGTCATTTTGACGGGTGGGATCGATCTTGCTCCGGGGTCACTCTTAGCCTTGGGAGGAGCAGCGACCGCAGCACTCATCAAGTGGGTTGGCTTACCCATCCCCATCGGCATCTTGGGCGGGCTGTTCATCGGAGCGCTGGCTGGAGCAGCTAACGGCTTATTGGTAGCTCGGGTTAGAATCCCTTCCTTTATTGTCACCTTGGCCATGTTGGCCATTGGGAGAGGGGCAACGCTGGTCCTTACGAATGGTCGTCCGATTACAGGATTTCCACATGGGGTAAGTGTGATTGCCAGCTACATCGGTCCCATTCCTGTTTTGATTATCATCGTCTTTGTCGTGTATGTGCTGGCGCAGCTAGTACTCTCTTATACTAAGTTAGGAAGATATATATACGCCATTGGAGGAAATGAGCAGGCGGTCAGGATAGTTGGCATAAATGTCAATCGGGTAAAGTTGTTCGTTTTCATCTTTTCTGGAGTGTGTGCTGCGCTGGGAGGAATCATGATGGATGCGCGCCTTGATTCGGCTACTCCCACAGCAGGCCAGGGTTATGAGCTCGACGCCATCGCTGCAAGTGTGCTAGGTGGAGTGAGCTTTACTGGTGGTGTGGGTTCCCTAACTGGAACGTTCATGGGGGCGTTAATCATGACCATTCTTGGGAACTTATTGAATTTGCTTGGTGTCGCAGCTTTTTACCAATATATTGCCAAGGGAATGATCCTGATCATCGCTGCCATTTCCCTCTCTCGTGGGGTGAGGTATGCCAAGTGATAGTAATTGAGAGCGTCGTCTTCGGGTATACTATTGCAGTTGAACTCGCTGATACCAGATCTATTAGGTATCCTCTTAGCCATAGTCTTGATCAGGAGGAGATGTTGCATAGAATTACCATGTACGCCGATGTATCACTGGCGCCCGCCGTTCGCCAAGTTGGCAGCCAACTCCCTTTACCGGTGTTCAGGAGCGTGTGCTGTCTTTTTGACGGGAGTGTGGCATGAAAAGGGACGGGGTATTAAATGAGCATATAAATGCTGTAATTGCACGATTGGGACACACCGACCTATTGGCAATTGGTGATTGTGGTTTACCAATTCCTGAAGGGATTTCGAGAATTGACATCTCCCTTGTCAAAGGTATCCCAAGCTTCGAAGATGTTGTGGGTTCTCTTGCTGATGAACTGGTGATTGGCAGAATCTTCATTGCGCAGGAAATGAAGCAGAAGAACCCCAATTGCTATCGTTTTCTGGCCCAACGATTTTCCGCCGCGGAGATCATAGCAATTCCTCATAAAGATCTGAAGAGGATGCTTCCCGGCGTTAAGGCGGTAATCAGAACAGGAGAAGCAACGCCCTACGCCAATGTGATTCTAGAGTCGGGGGTGAGTTTCTGATTTGGAAGAGAAACTTGTAATAGAGATGAAAGGCGTCTCCAAGAGGTTTGGGGGGGTTCATGCTCTGGAGAAAGTTGATTTCAGCCTTGGCAAGGATGAGGTTGTCGGACTGATCGGAGACAACGGCGCTGGAAAATCAACTCTAATCAAGATGCTGGCAGGGGTCTATCGCCCTGATGATGGCGAGATACTCTTCGAAGGGCGGCAAGTAGAGATCCATAATCCCAAAGAGGCCAAGAGCTTGGGGATTGAGACAGTTTATCAGGAGCTAGCTCTCGTAGACAACCTCGATATCCCGGCAAACATATTCCTTGGGCGCGAGCCGACATTCAGAATTCCATGGTTAGGGATAATCGATGGACAAGAGATGGAGCGGCATGCCCGGCAGATCCTGGAACGTCTAAAGATTAAGATCAATTCGATGCATTCGCCCGTACTCAATCTCTCTGGAGGGCAACGCCAAGCAGTTGCTATTTCAAGAGCTCTATATTCCAACCCAAAAGTGATGATTATGGATGAGCCCACAGCTGCCCTTGCTGTAAAGGAAGTCAATAAGGTCCTCGATCTGATAGTGCAATTAAAGAAGAGCGGTGTGTCAGTGATTTTCATCAGCCACACTCTTCAGAACACGTTCTCTGTCTCTGACCGAGTAGTGATCCTCAGGAAGGGGCAGAAGGTTGGTGACATTGCCACGGACAAAACAACCCCCGATGAGGTAGTCAAGCTGATGGTAGGAGCAGAAGAGGCCCCGACGGGTGTAGTGTGACTAGCGTATGGCTGTTTGTGCTTTCTCCAAGTGGACGCTCTCATTAACGTAGTTACATATTTCGCGTAGGACATTCCGTCGCAAAGAAAGGTGGATCGACATGTCGAACCCAATCGCTGTACTTGGAAGCATCAACATGGATCTTGTCACCGAGGTGCCACACCTCCCGCAACCGGGAGAGACCGTACTTGGTTACAAGTTTAGCCGTTATCCCGGCGGTAAGGGGGCCAACCAAGCAGTGGGTGCCGCTCGCTTGGGAGCACCCACATCCATGTACGGAAAGGTGGGTGATGATTCATTTGGGGATGAACTCCTCCACGAGCTTGCTGAGAATGGGGTCGACTTTTCTAAAGTCGGAAGAGAAGGGAATGCATCCTCAGGGATTGCCAGTATCCTGGTAAATAAGGAAGGGGAGAATGTCATTGCCTGCGCTGCAGGGGCAAATGACCGAGTCGATGTTGCCTACGTGGACAGCCTTCTTTCAGCGATTTCTCAAGCCGATATCCTATTACTGCAACTTGAGATCCCGTTGACAACGATAGATCATCTGTTACGACAGTTACCTCCAACGCGGCCACGGGTGATCCTCGACCCCGCTCCAGCACAAGATCTATCGTCTCTGTTCTTGGAGCGAATCGATATTCTAACTCCAAATAGCGGAGAGTTGCTTGCATTGACTGGAGAACATAATGTCGAAAAGGCGGCATATCGTTTACTTGATTGGGGAATAAAACACGTTGTCTGCAAGTGTGGAGAAAAGGGCGCGTACTTGATAGACCGCGAGCGTTCATACCGCTTTCCCCCTTTCTCAATTGATGCCATCGACACTACCGCTGCCGGGGACGCGTTCAATGGGGCATTGGCAGTCGCTCTTGCCGAGGGGAAGCCTCTGGAAGAGGCAATTCGTTGGGCGAATGCAGCTGGTGCGTTAACTGCTACCAAGAAAGGGGCACAGCCATCTCTTCCCACCCGCGCTGAAGTGGATCGTTTAGTGAAGCAAGGCGCGGTTTCTGGCCGGCGCACCTGGACGCGCGATGAGCTGCATAGGTAACCACTGCGCACAGGGGCACAATAGTAAAAGGAGATCTAGTTGAACGAGCGAGATATGGAGAGATTGGGTGAGCTGAAGGCGGAGATCGGTGCGGCGTACGATCGCGAGCCGCTGGACCTGCTGGTGAAGGATGTGCAACTGGTCAATGTGTACAGCGGCGAGATCGTAGCGACGAACATCGGGATCAAGAATAGGCGCGTGGTCACGATCTCTCCCACGCTCCCGCAGCGGCATCCGCTTGTCGTGATCGACGGTGAGCATAACTACGCCATACCGGGGCTGATCGATGCACACGTGCACATCGAGACGACGCTCCTCACTCCACCGGCCCTCGCTGAGGTGATCGTTCCACGTGGGACGACGGCCCTGCTCATCGACCCGATGGAGATCAGCAACGTCGC
The DNA here is from genome assembly GCA_913009415.1 of uncultured bacterium. GTDB lineage: Bacteria > Bipolaricaulota > Bipolaricaulia > UBA7950 > UBA9294 > M55B144. Next base: position 7,366 of record CAJVYM010000058.1, on the reverse strand, counting down.
CGGTCTCGATGGGCTCCTCGCGTTCATCGAGGGAATCGATCGCCTTCCCTATCGGATCTTCATCGAGGTCTCATCGCGCGTCCCGACCGCTCCCGGCCTGGAAACGACGGGCGGTGCGCTCGGAGTGGCGGAGACGGAGCGGCTCCTCGATCTTGACACAGCGGTAAGCCTGGGGGAGCTCGATCCGGCGAAGATCGATACGTTGAGCGATGAGCACCTGCTGAAGATCATCGCCGCGCACCGGCGGGGCAAGATCGCCAACGGTCACGCAATTGGCCTCGAAGGCGTAGCGCTGCAGGCCTACGCCGCTGCCGGGCTAAACGACGACCACGAGTGTGTCACCTTCGAAGAGCTTTACGCGCGCCTTGAGCTTGGCCTGGGAGTGATGGTGCGTGAGGGGTCGAGCGAGCGAAACGTCGACGCTCTGATCGGCGGCGTTGTCGAGCATGGTACCGAAACGCGAAACATCATGTTCTGCACGGACGATAAGCATACTGCAGACATCCGCGCCGAGGGGCACATCAACTACAACGTCAATCGAGCGATCGAGCTTGGCCTGGCTCCCATGGAAGCGATTAGGATGGCAACGCTGAACACAGCACAGCACTTCCACATCGAGCACTTACTCGGTTCAATCTCACCTGGCCGCTACGCCGACTTCATCCTCGCCCCGTCCATCGAGCACATCGAACCACAGCGTGTTTTCGTAAACGGAGAGCTTGTAGCGCAGGATGGGCGGCTCGTCGCCGATGTGCCGCATATCGACTACCCGGACAACCTGCGACACACGGTGAGGCTGCATCACAATCTTGCCGATGATGAGTTCACAATACCGGCAAGTGGGGAATCGATTTGCGCGTGGGTGATCGATCTCATCCCCGGGCAGATCGTGAACAACGCAGCGGAGGCGACGCTGGCGGTGAAAGACGGCATCATTCTCCCTGACATCGGGCACGATGTGCTGCCGATGTTCTGCGTGGAGCGCTACCGGAAAAACGGGAACATCGGACGCGGTTTGATCCATGGCTTTGGCCTGAATCACGGGGCGATCGCGGGGAGCGTTTCGCACGACCATCACAACATCGTCGTTGTCGGCCTTGACAAGCATGACATGCGCGTTGCCGTTGAAGCGCTCGTTGAGACGCAGGGCGGGTTTGTTGTTGTGAGAGATGGAGCGGTGGCAGCAATCCTTCCACTGCCGCTCTGCGGCCTGATGAGCGAGGAGGAGACCGCAGTTGTCGATCGTAAGCTCGCCGCAGTCAGGGAAGCGGCGCGCACTCTCGGTTGCCCGCTTGACACTCCGTTCATGGCCCTCTCGTTTGTTTCGCTACCGACTGTCCCCGCCCTCGGCCTAACCGACCGTGGTCTGATCGACGTGCTCAACCACAGGATCGTGTCGCTTTCCATCGATTGATCGATCGGCAGCAACTGTGAGCCAATCCTCGTATTGACACGGCCACGCCACATCGCTATGATGGTTGCTAGGCTGAATAGCAACCTAGCCAATAGAGGGTGGTTTTGTGCAGTTTCACAAGGTACGGCCGAAGAAGGTCGCCACTATCGTCGCCGAGCAGATCATAGAGACGATCAAGGACGGGAGCTTCCCCGTGGGGAGCAAGCTCCCATCGGAGTTTGAACTCGCCGAGCACATGGGCGTGAGCCGTCCGACCATCCGCGAGGCTCTGTCCGCGCTCACTGCTGTTGGCCTGATCGAATCGAAGCCAGGCAGCGGAAACTACGTGCGCAATGGTACGTCCCCCATCGATACCATCGGACAAGAGGCCGTTCTCGTCCTGGAGAACGAGTCGAGCTGTATCGAGATCATGGAGGCGCGTGGACTGTTTGAACCCCCGGTCGCTGGCCTGGCGGCCAAGAAGCGAACGGCGAATGATGTTGAGGATCTTCGCTTGCTACATGAGAAGCTAGGGCGCTTGGCGAAGAAGGGGGATTTCGATCCGTACTTTGCCATGGACAAAGAGGTCCACTTGGCGATCGTCACCGCGGCTCACAACACGCTTGTAGCTAGCGCACTGATCCCGTTGATAAACACGATGGATCAGAAGCTATACCGCGAGTTCACGCAGGACTACTACTTCAAGAATAAGCTTGGACTAGAGGATGTAGCTGCCCTGCACGACGAGCTTATCCGAGCGATCATCGATCAAGACAGCGAGCTTGCCGTGCAGAAGATGCGGCAGCATTGGGAGAGGATGCAAAAGGCGGTCTCTTCGCGATAGCTCTCTTAAGGAGGGGGATGAACCAGCGCAAGTTGTGGGACCTGCTACCACGCTTTACTCCGATACTTGCCGTTCTCCTCGCGCTTCTTGTGGGTGCGGTGATGCTTGCAATCCTGGGAACAAATCCCTGGGAGGCATACAGAGCGCTCTTCATCGGCGCCTTCGGGAGCACGAATGCCCTGGCCGACACGATCGTCAAGGCGACCCCTCTCCTCTTCGTGGGGCTTGGCATCTGCATCGCCTTCCGTGGTGGTGTGTTAAACATCGGCGGAGAGGGGCAGCTAGTTACCGGTGCGATCGCCGCGACGGCGCTGGCCCTTGCTATTCCTACATGGCCCGGTTGGCTGATCATTCTGGTATCTCTCTTCGCGGGGATGCTCGCCGGGGCAATCTGGGGCGGGATTGCAGGTCTTCTGAAGGCGCACTTCAACGTGAATGAAATCCTGAGCACGATCATGCTCAACTACATCGCGGTATTCGGCATGAACTACCTCCTGCGTGGCCCGATGATGGATCCGTTGCAGATAAAGCTGGGGTCGTTTACCCCGCAGACAGCACGCCTGCCGCGCGCGGCGGATCTGCCGCGATTGATTCCCACTCGTCTTCACTTGGGGGCGGCGATAGCCGTAGTTCTTGCAGTAGCCGTGTACGTTCTCCTCTGGCGAACGACGATCGGGTTCCGTATCCGCACTGTCGGGAAGAACCTGCGGGCCGCCCTTGCCGCCGGGATCAGGACGAAGCGCTACATGGCCCTCTCTCTCGTGTTGGCCGGTGCGTTTGCCGGTCTGGGAGGCGCGGTGGAGGTCTTGGGCCTACACCATCGTATGTTCACCGATGGGTCGGCGTTTGGTTTCACCGGTAGCGCCGGGTTCAACGGAATCGTTGCCGCGTTGTTCGGGCAACTGCATCCGATTGGCACGATTCCCGCATCGTTCTTCCTCGGAGCCCTGTTGACCGGAGCGAACAAGATGCAACGGGTGATGCAAGTTCCATCCGCGTTGATTGGCGCGCTGAACGGACTGATCGTTCTGCTCGTTGTCGGAAGTGAGATCTTCCGCCGTCGTCAGATGAAGCACACCGATAAGTTGGGTTCCGAACAGGTAAGCGCAGCCGATACGAAGGAGGAGCCATGACCTGGGCGATGATCGTGGGAATCCTCAGCTCCGGGATTCGCCTCGCCACGCCGTACCTGTATGCCTCTGTGGGGGAGACGATCGGTCAGGTAAGCGGGGTTCTGAATCTAGGCGTGGACGGCGTTATGTTAATGGGCGCGTACGTTGCGTTCTTCGTTGCCCTGCGAACCGGCAACCTCTCCCTGGGACTGATTGCCGCTGCTGGCATAGGTGGAGTCTTTGGCCTGATCATGGCGTTCATCAGCGTTACCCTCAAGGCCGAGCAGGGGATCAGCGGAATCGGTCTATATCTGTTCGGGCTCGGGCTCAGCACATTCCTGTTTGGGGTAACTATCAGAAACGTGCAGACGATCGATGGCTTTCCCAACCTTGCCATTCCCGGGCTCTCTCGCATTCCCGTTATTGGTGAGATCTTCTTTCAACACAATATCCTCGTGTACGTCGCCTTCGCCCTGGTTCCCATTGCCTGGTTTGTGCTGAACAAAACCCCGTTTGGGCTCAGGGTGCGAGCGGTCGGGCAGAACCCTGAAGCGGCAGACTCTCTGGGAGTGAGTGTTGTGCGCGTGCGCTACATGGCGGTGACAATCGGGGGAGTTCTGTCCGGCGTTGCCGGGGCATCGCTTTCGATCGCCCTGCTGAACACGTTCCAGCAGAACCTAACAAACGGAATGGGCTTCATCGCGGTGGCGTTGGTCTACTTTGGTGGGTGGCGACCGGTGCTGGTCCTTGCCGGCGCACTCCTTTTCAGCACGGTGAACGCATTGCAAATCTGGCTGCAGGTTGCGGGCATCAATGTCCCCTCGGACGTCGCCCTGATGCTGCCATATATCGTTACGATCCTCGTTCTTGCGGCGATGGCCAAGCGGCGAGTAAACGCTCCCGCCGCGTTGAACAAGCGCTTTGAGCGGGGAGAAAGCTAGGGGAGGTGGTCGCAGAAGAAAACATCGAGAGTAACGAAAACCAGTTCACAAACAGGAGGGAACAAAATGAACAAGGTACTTGCAGGGTTTGTGTTGGTTGCACTTATCGTGTCGTCGATCGTGATTCTTGGAATGGCAGCGCCGTTCAAGGTCGCGTTTGTCACCCCGAGCACGATCAACGATTTAGCGTGGAGCCAGAGCATGTACGATGCGTTGGTGACGATCCAAAACGAGATGGGTAAAGATAACTTTCAGTTTGTCTATTCGGAGAACATGTATGTCATCTCCGATGCTGCAGTGGCGATCCGCGATTATGCAAGCCAGGGCTACAACCTGGTGATCGCGCACGGCTCGCAGTACGGTGGGTCGTTGGTCGACATCGCTCCCGATTTCCCGCACACGGCGTTCGCCTGGGGCTCCACCGCGAACACGTTCTCCGATCAGGGAATCACCAACATCTTCTCATACCAGCCGTACTCCGAACAGGGTGGATACGTAAACGGAGTCCTGGCGGCGAAGCTATCGAAGAGCGGGATGATGGGAGTGATCGGGCCGATCGAGACGGGCGATGCCAAGCGGTACACGGAAGGATTCCAGCAGGGCGTCATGGCGACGAATCCCAAGGACAAAGTAAGCGTAACTTGGACGGGATCGTACAGCGATGTCTCCCTGGCTGCGGAGACCGCGCGCACGATGATCCAGGCCGGTGCCGATGTTCTTACCGGAACGTCACAGATGGTCATTGGCGCAATCGGCGTAGCAAAGAAGGAAGGAGCGCTGTGGTTTGGGTACGACGTGGATCAGGCTCCCCTCGCCCCCAAGATTGTCGTAAGTAGCGTTGTCGTCGACTGGACCGTGGCGCTGCGCCCGATGATCGCTCTCATCCAAAAGGGAACGCTGGGTGGGAAGGTCTTCCCTCTCACCCTGGCAAACGGCGGGCTCAAGATCGCGGTAAATGCAGAGGGCCTGGTTGGCAAAACCATTGATGGAATCATCAACGGAGACATAAAGGTCAAAGAGTAACCAATAGTGGCGGGCTGGGGCTCCAAGGGCCCCAGCCCGCCGAAAGGAACGTGCCGTGCCTACATCGACCATCGAACAGGTTCAGGTCAAGGAGCTTGTCGCACGCGGGATCGTGAAACAATTTCCCGGCGTGTTGGCGAGCGATCACGTGAACTTTGACGTGCATGCCGGGGAGATTCATACCCTGCTCGGTGAGAACGGCGCTGGAAAGAGCACGCTGATGAAGATCCTCTACGGGATGTATCGTCCCGATGCTGGGGTGATCTCCATTAACGGTGTGCCTGTACGCTTTCACTCTCCACTCGATGCAATAAGACACGGAATCGGGATGGTACACCAGCACTTCATGCTCGTTCCCACGTTCACCGTGGCCGAGAACGTGGCGTTGGGTCTTTCCTCCTCGCGCCGCGTCGTGCTCGACCTCGACATTGTCTCACAGCGAATCGAGGAGCTGGCAAGGACGTACGGATTGCACGTCGACCCGCAGGCAAAGGTGTGGCAGCTCTCCGTGGGGGAGCAGCAGCGAGTGGAGATACTGAAGGTACTCTACCGCGGTGCATCGCTTCTCATTCTGGATGAGCCGACGGCCGTTCTCACTCCGCAGGAGGTCGAGGAATTCTCGGAGACCCTGCGGCGGATGATCAACGAGGGGCACGCCATCGTGTTTATCAGCCACAAGCTGCATGAGGTCCTAGCGCTGAGTGACCGCATAACTGTGCTCAGGAGAGGCCGAGTGGTGGACACTGTCCCCGCTAGCGATGCGACAAAGGCGGGCTTGGCACGGTTGATGGTCGGGCGAGAGGTCATAATGCAAGTCGATCACCCGGAGGTGACTTACGGGGATGTGCGGCTGGCCGTGCACGGATTGAGCGCAAAAGGGGATTCGAGCCTCCCGGCGCTGCGCGGAGTGAACCTGGAGGTACGCGGAAGCGAGATCCTGGGTTTGGCCGGCGTATCGGGAAATGGACAGAAAGAGCTAGCCGAAGTAATCGCTGGAATGCGTCGCTCAACGGAGGGAAAAGTCTTCTTCGATGGCGTAGATGTCACCGGCGCACCTCCGGGGAAGCTGCTCGAACACGGCCTGTCCTACATCCCTGAAGAGAGGATGGTGGACGGGACCGTGCGCGACTTCAGCGTGGAGGAGAACCTGATCCTGAAGGATCACCATCGTCCTCCCTACGCTCGGGGCGTATTCATGAATTTCAGGAAGATCGCCGCGGAGAGCGACCGACTGATAAAAGCATTCGACATAAGAACCCCATCACGGCACACACCGCTCAAGAACCTGTCGGGTGGAAATATCCAGAAGTTGATCCTCGCTCGCGAACTCTCGCGCAACCCGGGCGTTCTCGTTGCCGCGCAACCAACACGCGGTCTCGATGTCAGTGCAACCGAATACGTCCGTCGTTGCCTGATCGAGCAGCGGACTGCCGGGACAGCAACCCTTCTTATCTCCGAAGACCTCGATGAGATCCTGAACCTTGCTGATCGGATCGCCGTCATTTACGAAGGGCGGATCATGGGGGTCGTCGAGCGAGAGAACGTCGATGTCGAGAGAATCGGACTGATGATGGCCGGGGTGAGTGAACAGCCGGAGGAGAAAGAACCAAACTCATTGGCCGGTTAAGTGAGACAGCTAATGGGCGAGAGATCGTGCTCAGTGAAAACAGTATTGCCCTGGCACAGGGCACAATACTTCGCGGAAGCGTGACTACAACTTTCTTTCGTAGCGTCGCAGCTTGCCTGCGACGTTCCATTCTCGGTGGAAGCTGAAACGTTTGAGAAGCAGATGAGACTTCCGCACTTGACCGGCCGCTTACGCTGTGCTATGTTGGTTCCACCGATTTTCGCGCGGGTATAACCGTCACAGCGATATAACATTTAACCGACAGTGGGATGCTACCGAAACTTCAGGACAAGGTTAGCTCCTCCAGGGCCAGGCAGCTGTTGTGGGCAAGCGTTCTACGAACGAGGCACGCAGGGCTTCGTAGCGCTGTTGCCAGTCGTTCTCAGGATGAGCCTAAAGAAGCTAGTATCGCGCATGGATAATATT
>CAJVYM010000057.1 GCA_913009415.1 uncultured bacterium | reverse complement strand
AGAAGGGTTTTGAGGGACTCAGCAGAGAAATGCTTCGAGAGATTACGGGCGTACCTTTCAGGCTGGCAAGTAGCGGATCGCAGCACGGAATCGACGGTCGAGCGACATATGCAGCGGACGCTATCTGCTTCGAATGCAAGCGTTACAAGGATACAGTGCCCCGGGATGAAGTACTCTCAAAAATCTCAGACCTTTCGATACACGACTCTCAAACGGATATTTGGGTTCTTGGTGCAACTTCCCAGATCAGGAGCCAACTCGCAGATGACGCTCGTGCACTCGGAACCAATATCGGCATTCACGTTCTGATCCTCGACTGGTCTGCCACAGACCTGCCTCCTCTTGCAGTCGCTTTAGCGATGTGCGGAAAGCGGGTGCAAGAATTCCTGAAGGCACAAATCAGTGACAAGACGAAGTTTCACAAAGCACGTGCAGCTCTTGCCGCCGTCAGACGCTCTCAGGATTTCGCTTCTCACGCTGACCGGATACGGGTTGAGTGCAAAGAGCCCTCATCGGGGTTGGCTCTCGCACAGAGAGCCAATGAGAACTGGCTAAATGACGCATTCTTAAGCAGGAAAACGGCGAAAATGAGATTTGGACAACCTCTGTCACCCGGTGACGCGGATACAGCGAACGTTAGACAACGCCCGGCTCTGATCGATAAACTGCAGCCTTATTTCACTGTCGCCTCGGACGAGACGGCGGTTTTCATACTCGGAGGCGAGGGCCATGGAAAATCCTGGGTCGTCGCGCAAAGCTGGCTTGCACTGGCACACAAACCATTGATGATCTTCATGAGCCCGTACGCTTTCGCCGAGACAGTCGAGCAAGATAACGTCGTTGATCTCCTCATCTGCGAACTCATCAAGCAGACCGGAGATGAGGTCACCGCAATCACCCAGAAGCGGTGGCGTAGAAGGCTAGGGCATTGGCGCGGTTCCCCGGCAGCAGATAGACCCCAGCTCATCGTCGTCATCGACGGTATAAACCAAAGGCCCAAGACCGACTGGGCACGAATCATCGAGAGAATTAGTGATGAGCTGAACCAGCTTGGCGGTCATCTTATCGTTACCGCGCGGACGCCGTACTTCAAGGCTCGACTCGATCACCGCCTTTCTATGAAGTACATAGAAGTCCAAGTCCCGGAATGGGAAGAATCTGAACGTGACGAAATCCTGATTGGACATGGCATAAAGGCTTCAGACTTGCATCCACGCGTGGCAACGTCGCTTCGCAACCCCCGCCTTCTCGGAATCGCACTTGAGCTTCTAGATAAGGCTGACATCACCAACCTTAGAGAACTCAGCCGCAGCCGCCTTCTTTTCGAACACATGCGGATGTCCGAGCGTGACGCCCCCGAGCCGCAGCCGGCACTTGCATTCGCACGCAAGTTGCAGGAGCATGCTCAAAAAATCATATCACGCGTCAAGGATGGACAAGAAGATGACCTCGCTGTATTTGACGACATCCAAGCGGTTGCTGACGGCCGTTTCTTCCAGACAGTTGATGGAGATCCAACCCACTGCTCCCTGAACGATGAAGGTCTTACCTTGGCGCTGGGCTTCTTTGTGATTTACCGGCTCCGGGCTGCACATCGGAATGGGCGTGATCTCGGCGAGGAGCTGAACGCGATTCTTGACCCGATTGCATCACTAGACGATACGGCGGATGTTATACTAGCAGCGCTGACCGTCGCTACGCTGGACAACCGCTTCGGACAAGACAAGACTATCGTTACTCTGATAGAGGGGTTCGCATTGCTCCAGAACCCCAACCAAGCCAATTTCCCTGCTCTTGCTGGCCTGGGCAAACGTCGCCCGCTGAGCTTCATGGATGCTGCGCATGCGCTTTGTCTTTCCCGAGGGTATCAGCCCAACTTCGATTGGATACAGGAAGTGCTCATCGAGGCAAGCAGAGATGGCCACTGCTGGCAGCTAATGGTTACTAAGGTGCATTCTTGGCTCTCTGCCTACTCGCTATCCCCAGAGCGGGGAATCCTCCGCCTTCCTATGCCCGACCAGCAGCAGAGAGCGCAAGACGAACTAGAGAAAAAACGGAGAAAGATCAAAGAGAAGCAGCAGTCGCTCTCGGCGAGTGAGCGAGGAATCCTGGAGACGATGTCAGAAGAGGAAGGCGATCTGAGTAGGCTCTCGCAACTTGCCCTGCTGCTTCTGGCCGGGAAACCTCTGGTCTCATTTGCGCAGAGCCTCATGAAGTGGAGCTTCTCGTCTGCGCTGAATTCCGACCACGCAACGCCGTATAAGGAATTCAAGCATCTTGTGAGTTTGAACCCAATTGACTGGCTGCAGACTCGCGAGGCATTGCGGAACGAGAGCGCTGTGCTGCGAGGCGCGGATGTGTCAAGAACTGGGAAGTGGGCGTTGGTGACGATCCTGCACGCAACGGGCCATTCCGATGATGACGAGGAAGTTGAGTCCCTTGTTGAGGACCTCACGAAAGGCAGGCCTCGGCCCACGGGCTGGCGCCGCATCGAGACCTACTGCACGTCGGACCCTTGCGATCCTGATTCCAAGAAGCCAGGGAATGTAGTGCACACGGCTGAGCTATACGGGAAGATCGATGTCAGCAAGTTGCACATTGCTATGGGCCCGACCTCCGAAGACCATTTCTGGAACATGGCACGTCCCGGCATTGCAAGATTCAGGCCGGAAGTCGCCATCGCAAAACACAAAGAGTTCGTCGCGGACGTTCTTCACCGCACTGGCTTCTCTCTGCGTCAGGGACTGTTCGAACTGCCCAAGCACGAGGCGCTGCTCTCAATTGAAAACGCGCAAGAACTTGTCAAGAGACGGACTGAATTACGGACCACCAATGCTACAGCTGACTTATCGAAGGAGGATGCGGGGATTGTCTCCCAATACCACCTTCTGCTGGCCTTTCCGTTGCTCAGCGCGAAGGAGCAGACATCTATACTCCTGGCGAGCGAGAAGGATGAGAGGTTCTTGCTTGACCTGTTCCGTATCGCGAAGCCTCTCAGTGAGAAGGATTTCGAGAATTTGCTGGAAACAGCCTGTGTTGAGGATGACGAACGTGGGCAATACCTTCTGCTGCAGCTTGCCTGCTACACTTCCGCACCTCTCTCGACAGGTGTCCGCAAACGCGTTGCGGCACTCTTTCGGTCGGAATCGGGACGCGTGCGTACATTCGCCCTGAGCGTGATCGCGCAAAGCGGTGACAAGGAGCTGCTAAACAAGGTTGTCGAAAGCAACTGGATGGCCACGGATTCTAAGACGAAGACTTACTGGGAGACCTGGTTTGGGTCGATGGCACTTCTGGAAGCCGCATCTCAAGGATTGATCGTGCATGAGGGCGCAGTCAACCGCATCAGTGCGCACATGTACGGCCGGGCAGCGGCAATGCTCAATGCAGATGCCGCACACGACATCGCATGCCGAATCGATGCATCCATCAGTCATGTACTTGACCTGGATGGTGATCTTGTTGCTCCTGACATTAGACTCCAAGTTGATCCATCCCGTCCTTGCGAACCCGACTTGTTCACCGTGAATGAACGTCCATCTGGAGCCCAGGACCTCGCTAGGCAGATGAGTTCACTGTTGGAGGACGACGAGGCTTTCGAGGAGCGCCAGAGACGCAGCCATGATGCATTCCGTGAATTCGAGGCCAATCTCACGCGCGCGAAGGCCCGCATTATTCTGGATAATCTGGGTCTTGAAGGATTCGCTGCCGTAGTCACTGCTGCTGGAAAGCTTGCCGACCGTTGGCATGGGCTCTGCATGAACATCCCCGATGACAAGCTCCCATCCATTCACAACTTGGCCCTGTGGCTGGCGCACTCCCTTGCGAGGAAGGACCCCAAAAAGGCAGAGATGCTGTTCCGTCGGATCAGAAGCTGCAAACCGGTGGTACAAGTCACCTTCGGCAGAGCCAGCGTTCAACTTGATGCGATGGCCACCTGGGCCGGCGTTAGCAATCCTGTTCTGAATGACTTGCGCTTTTCCCGGCTGGATCAGGCAAGTACCGATCACCAATTGGCACTCGAGGTGCTTGCCGCACTGCTGAACAGTAAGCAGGACTTGCTGACTACATACATCAAGGTGAAACTGAGCAAGCAGGAGCCTGCTGAGGTTGCTCGCAGCATAATGGTCGCAGGGTTCTCCGATCAGAGTGAGTTTAATGAGAAGGTCATCGCAAGGTACCAAGGCAGTTCAGGCCTGATTGGAAACGCGCAAGAGGCGGCGAAATATGCTTACGAGCGCAATGTCTGGGCGCGGCACTGGTTTGAGAGAATGTGCCGAACAGAAACGAGTATCGATTTTTGGCGGTGGTCAGTCCTGTTCCTGAAAATTGTCGATGGGAGGTTTGACGTCTGGCACTCAGACTACGCGCGGAAAGGCAGTCCTATCCAGTTGTTCGGATCTGGCGTGGACAACATGCTCAAAAACCGCTTCACTCGATGGGAAAGTCATCGGAATAACAAACTGTTCGGATCGGAAGCTCCCGCACCGATATTCCTTAAAGGGGAGGATATCAACAACTAGGATATGATGTTCAACTGAGATTGATGTGCAATGGAAGCAAACGGGCTTTTATGAAAAGCCTCTCTCGTGCATTGCCACTGCTAACGAGGCGGTATCAGCGCCTTGGCACTCCGACCGTAACTGCCGCTAGTCCATCACACAGATCCTAAGAATGAAGGTCCACAGTGTAATTGAATCTGAAGGCAAGGAGGGAGATCGTCCCAGAGAAGAGAGGGTACCGTGCCAGCACTGAGAGGGGGAGGTTGCCTTTCAGGGATTCTGCTCCGCCGGCCTCCACAAACGCGCGAAAGTTGCGGTAGTGATCCCCGCCGGCGAGCCGCTCGATCATGGTGATGAATGACCAGACCAAACGGTCCGAACCATGCTCGGGAGGAGAATACTCCGCCAGGATCAGCGTTCCCTCCTTTCGCAGGACACGATAGGCCTCACTGAGCATGGTCAACTGCTCCGCATGAGTATGCTCGTGCAACGCGAGGATGAGAAGGACACAGGCGAAGGCTTGATCGTCGAACGGGAGTGCAAACGCCGATCCACGCACGTAGCGGACGTTCGGTGGACTACACCGTCGCGCCGATTTCACCATCGCCTCTGAGAGGTCGAGCCCAACCGTGTTGATCCCCGCCCGATCGAGAAGAAGACACTGGGCACCGGTCCCCGAACAGATGTCAAGGACGTTTTCAGGGCGGATCTCCTCGCAGACCTGTACCACCCCCGCGCGTACCGGCCGCAGGAGCAGATCAATGAAGTGAGAGTAGAACCAGACAGTCCCTTTCTGATATGAATGACCTCTTCCCATGCGGAGAAGGGTAGCACATGAGCGCGCGTCGATACAACATCCAAGGGCGCAGAGGCCATCTTGTATCGGGCTCACGGGGCAATAAACATTGGGAGGAGAGAGAAGCTCCTTGTTGTGCTAGGGGCTTATCATCTGACTGGCTTTAGCTTAGTGAGGCACCCTGTGGCAAGGAGATCCTTCGTTTTCTCGCGCAGGCGGAACTTCTGGATCTTCCCGGATTGCGTCATCGGGAATTCGTCCACGATCTCGACGTAGGGGGGGCTTGAAGTTGGCGATCACCCCGGCGCAGTAGTCGACGATCTAATGCGGGTCGATCGGGATCCCTTCCCGCAGGATGATGTTAGTGCAGTAAGACATGGCGCCAAATTGTCCTTGTAAGAATGACAAATATGTGGTATTATGTGCTTCATGGACGGACAATTACGAGATGTTATTCATCAGAAGATTGTCGATTCGTTGGTCGCTCCAATACCAACGTTCACTCGCCGCGACCTGCGCATTCCCGCGGTGCCGGGGAAAGCGATTGCGGTGATTGGAATGCGGCGCACTGGGAAGACAACCTTCTTGTGGCAAACTCTTGCTGACCGACTGGATCAGGGTACGCCACGCGAGGGCCTGTTCCTCTTCTCCTTCGAAGATGAGCGTTTGGCAGGGATGACATCTGCGGATTTATCACTTCTGGTTGAGGAATACTACCGCCTTCATCCCGAGTGGCGTGATCAGCGCCAGGCAGTTTTCTTTCTCGATGAAATCCAGGTTGTACCAGGGTGGGAGATGTTCGCTCGCCGGTTGTTGGACACGGAGAATGTTCAGCTCTTCCTCTCAGGTTCTTCTGCGCGACTTCTTTCGCGTGAAGTGGCAACGAGCATGCGCGGACGAGCAATGGAGGTTCTTGTCCACCCGTTCAGTTTTCGCGAGTTCTTACGACATCGCGGGCAGGAGCCAAAGAAGGCTGTAGAGGATCTTCCCAAGGCGACACGCTCGGCACTCGAGCAGAACTTACATGCTTACCTTGTGGAAGGGGGCTTCCCGGAAGCGCAGGGAGTATCGGTGCGGGATCGTGTGGATCTTCTGCGAGGATATGTCGATGTCGTTCTTCTTCGCGATGTGATAGAGCGGCATCAGGTTTCACATCCGGTTGCCCTACGCTGGTTGACACGTCAACTGCTGGGAAACCCAGCAGGAAAGTTCAGTGTGAACAAGTTTCATCAGTCCTTGCACTCACAGGGAATTTCGATTGGCAAAGACACTCTTCACGCGTACCTTTCATATCTCGAAGATGCATTCCTTGTTCGTATCGTCTCCATCGCGACCGACTCCGAACGGCAACGGATGGTTAATCCACGCAAGGTCTATCCGATCGACATGGGCCTGATACCGGTCTTTGAGCGTTCGGCGAAAGCGAACGTAGGCCACGCGTTGGAGACAGCCGTTTATCTTGAGCTAGAGAGGCGTAGCGCAGAAGTGTCATACGTGAAGTCACCGCACGCTGGGTATGAAGTTGACTTTCTTGCGCGATACCCAAATGGACACGCAGAGCTAATCCAAGTTAGCGCAAGCTTAGACAATCCCGACGTCCGCGAACGCGAGACACGTTCCCTGATTGAGGCGGCGGTCAGATATCCACATGCATCCTTGCATATCATCACCCTCAACCCAGGTGTTCAAGGGAGCATATCGCCCAAGGTGCGCGTTAACTCCGCCAGCTCGTGGCTGCTCACCTCTTGCTCGGCTTAAGTTTGATGAGCTTTCCCTCCTCCATTGACTTGCTCAGCAACTCGCGCAGGCGGAACTTCTGGATCTTCCCTGACTGTGTCATCGGGAACTCATCCACTATCCCGATAGGTTCCTACCTCAATAGATCCTTGAACTCCTCCACAGTAAGATCGGCATCCCGAAGAATGCTTTTCAAGATCTTAGGGTGAAGGATCTTCCCGGCAGATAAGGAATCGTCACTCTCTTACCCGCCTCGTTCTTGTACAACTTATGGCTACCGCTCTGGCACGCCAGCGAGAAGCCGGCCCGCTCCAACGCTCTTATCACATCGCCCGCGGTCAGCCGTGGTAACCTCTTGCTCATTACACGGTCACTTCTAAGGCGGTGAGACTGATGGATACCCCTTCTGGAATCTTCTCCCCGTTTTCTAAGCGATCTTCCACGTGCAGGCGAATGGCATCCTTGATGTTGGTTAATGCCTCCTCGTAGGTGTCGCCTTGTGTGTAGCAACCTTGCAACTCGGGGCAGAACGCGTAGTACCCGTCGTCATCTTTCTCGATCACCACGGAGAATCGGTAATTCCGCATATCACTTCCCTCCTCTGATCATGCCAGAAGCTGCCCATTAACAGACTACAGACCATCGCGATGTCTTTCAAGCTCACATACCTGAGATGGCTCGTCTGCTTGAGCCATGCCTAATTGGTTCACCCCTTGCTTGGCTTGAGCTTGGTGAGCTTGCCGGCTTCGAGGGCTTCCTTAGCGAAATCACGCAGGCGGAATTTCTGGATCTTTCCTGATTGGGTCATGGGAAACTCATCCACGATCTCGACGTAGCGAGGGACCTTGAAATTGGCGATCTCACCGGCGCAGTAGTCGACGATCTCCTGCGGATCGATCGTTTCACCCTCCCTCGGGATGATGTAGGCGACAGCGACCTCACCCATCACGTCGTCGGGTACTCCGACCACAGAGACGTTCTGCACCTTGGGGTGAGTGAACAGGTACTCCTCGATCTCAGCTGGGTAGACGTTGAACCCGCCGGTGATCAGCATGTCCTTCTTTCGACCGACGATGCGCACGTACCCCTCCTCGTCCATCGTGGCGAGGTCGCCGGAGTAGAGCCAGCCCTCGCTATCGATCGCCTCGGCGGTCACCTCGGGCATCTTGTAGTAGCCCATCATCACGTTGTAGCCGCGGCAGGCAAGTTCACCCATCTCACCAGGAGGAAGAGGCTTGTGATCGTCGTCTGCGATTTTCACCTCGATCCCGGGGAGGGCCCGCCCGACCGTTTCCACCCGCTTCTTGATCGAGTCGTCGAACCGGGTCATCGTAATCACCGGCGATGCTTCGGTGAGACCGTAGGCGATGGAAACGTTGCAGTGAAGTTCCTCCATCACTCCCTTCATCACCTCGACCGGGCAGGGTGCCCCGGCCATGATCCCGGTGCGAAGCGACGCGACATCGTAGCCGGAGCCGCCCTCCTTCCCCTTGCGATACTCCTCAAGCTCCAACACGAACATCGTCGGTACGCCGTAGAGGACGGAGACGTGCTCCCGCTCCACCAGTTCTAGCGCTTCTTTCGCCTTGAACACGGTCATCGGCACCATGCTCGCCCCCCAGGTGATCGCGCCGGTGATTCCCATGACGCAGCCAAAGCAGTGGAAGAACGGGACGGCAAGGAGGAAGACATCCTTCTCTGTCGTGTGCAGGACTTCTGTTACTTGCTTGGCGTTCTCCGCGATGTTGTGGTGGGAGAGCATCGCACCCTTGGGGTTTCCGGTCGTTCCCGAGGTGTAGAGGATGAACACGTTGTCCTGCGGATCGCACTTCTCATCGCGCTGCGCGAGCCGATCATCAGCAAGCAATCCCGCCCCCAGCGACTCCACTTCGGAGAAGGAGAGCATGTTGTCAGCCTTCTCTCCAACGACGATGACGTTCTTCAACAGCGGAAGCTGACGCCGCACATCGGCGATCATCTCACGGTAGTCTATTCCCACGAACGCATCGACCATGAACAGCGTTGTCGCCTCGGAATTATCGAGAATATAGCTCACCTCGTGTGGCTTGTAGCGCGTGTTCATGGGAACGACGACCGCGCCAATGCGCGCGATGGCAAAGTAGGCGATCACCCACTCGGGGATGTTCGGCATCCACAGGCCAACCTTATCACCCTTCTCCACTCCAAGCTCGATTAGACCGCGAGCGAGGCGATCCACACGCGCGTTGAGCTCCTCGTACGTGATCCGCTTACCATTATCGACAATCACTGGACGCTGCGGGTAACGAGCTGCTGTCTGCGAGAGTACTTGTGATAGTGTTCTCATCGATCCACCTCTGACTGTAGGATGTAGGCTAGGAGTGAGATTATCACGAATTACTGTGCACAAGCAAAATGCGGCAGGCACCCGACGCCTCCTTGTGCAGCATTCCTTCCCTTGGGCAATTCCGACTGGCATTGGACACGGTCGTTTTTTCGTTGCACATAGGGCGACGGAAGGATAGACTGAGCCGCACTGAACTGTGGATGCAAGGAGGAGTTTTGAGCAAGCTAACAATCGACAATGTGAGAGACCAAATTATCGGAATCGACAACAAGGTTCCGCTCCTTGACGGACGACTCGTCCAGTACATCAACCTCGACAACGCCGCCACCACGCCAACTCTGCGACCCATATTCGAGAAGGTGAACAAGTTCCTTCCTTGGTATTCAAGTGTCGAGCGCGGAGCAGGCTTCAAGAGCAGGCTTTCAACCGAGATGTACCGTCGTGCGCGAGAGATCGTCCGTAAGTTCATCGGCGCCGATCGAGATTCGTACACGGTAATCTTCACCAAGAACACGACAGAATCGATCAACAAGCTGGCCCACAGGATCGACTTTGCCTCAGATGATATAGTGCTGCGCTCAATCATGGAGCACCACTCAAACGATCTCCCGTGGCGGCTGAATGCCAACGTTGAATGCATTAACATCAACCCGCATGGTGGGCTCGACTTGGATCACCTCGATTACCTCATTCATAAATTCTCCCAGCACATAAGGCTGATTGCCATCAGCGGAGCGTCGAACGTCACTGGATACCTCAATCCGATCCACGAGATCGCCGCAAAGGCGCACGCCATTGGAGCGGAGATCTTCGTCGATGCTGCTCAGCTTGCCCCTCACAGGGAGATCGAAATGCGCTCACTCGATGATCCTTCGCACATCGACTACCTTGCCTTCTCCGCCCACAAGATGTACGCCCCTTATGGAACGGGGGTCTTGGTAGGGCGCAAGGACACGTTTCTCAAGGGAGATCCAGATTCCGTCGGAGGAGGAACGATCGAGTTGGTAACAGCCGACGAGGTCCGTTGGGCGCCACTCCCGGAGAAGGAAGAGGCGGGTACGCCGAACGCCATCGGCGCGGTGGCCCTGGCCGAAGCGATCTTTTGCACACAACAAATCGGTATGGAGAGGATCGCCGAGCACGAGGCTCGCCTGAGCGCGTATCTGCTGCACAAGTTGGAGAAACTGCACGGGATCAGTATCTATGGAGACACTGATCCGGGAAACACTCCACAGCGGCTGGGCGTGATCCCGTTCGAGGTGGATGGAATGCCACACCAGCTCCTTGCAGCGATCTTAGCCTACGAGAGTGGAATTGGAGTGCGCAATGGGTGTTTCTGTGCACATCCCTACGTCCTCAAGCTGCTTAACGTCTCTTCACAGAGGATCGTAACGTACAAGGAAGAGGTAGCGCACGGCTCGCACGCGGGGTTGCCTGGGTTGATTAGGGTTAGCTTCGGGGGCTACAACGAAGAATCGGAGGTGGACGCACTGATCGAGCAGCTCCAGCGCATCGTGAGGAAAGAGCACCACGGAGAATACGTCCAGGATAGAGAAAGCGGCGAGTTCAAACCGAAAGGGTACACCGAGAACTTCGATCCGTACTTCTCGCTTTGATGGTGGAGTTAAATAGGACTAGGAGATTAGTACTCTCCCGCCGGCTTTCCGCCGAGCAGGAAGAACGCAGAGACCATGACCGCTGCTACGAGCACGAAGACCGGAAGGTAGCCGGCGAAATGGATGAACACTCCCCCGAGAAACGGAAGGAGGACAACGAGGACGTTGAGCGTTCCGCGGATACCGAGGTAGATGGGCCTATTGTCGGCGGGGATGATGTCCAAGAGATACGGCTCGAATCCAACGCGCCTGCCGCTGAACACAAACCCCACCAGTAGGAACACTATGGCAAACACGTTCGCTCCCAAATGAGCGATACCAAGAGCTACCAGCGGAATCAGTCCTCCAAGAAGGAGGCAGAATCTCACGACTTTCTTACTATCAAACCGCCCAGAAATCCACCCCCACAACAGGTTAGAGATAATCGTCCCCCCCACCTGAAACAGGAAATAGCGCCCGATGTAGACATCGCTTACATGAAATCTATCCTTGGCGAAGATCATGTAGAACGGCATGACCATCAACCCGAAGCTGGACAGGTTCTCCACCACGATGAACCGAAAGAACTCGGGGTTCTCTCGCAAGATGGCAGGCACACGACGCAGCAGTGAACCGAGAGAAGGGCGGACATTCTCCGTCACCGAGGAGGGCGGCTCTTTGATGAACCAGAAGGCGATCGATGCGATGACAAGGCCGGCAAATCCAATACCCAGAACCAATGCATAATTTTTCGGGAAAGGAAGGGAATTCACACTGAACACACGCGCGATGATCCATCCTCCACCGAAGGCGGCAAGGCTGCTCGCAAATTGCTTGACCGCGTACAGCTTTCCCCTCTCTCCTTTGGGCACGAGCTTACCGAAAATGTCCTCGTAAGCGATCCCTGCTAGCCCACCGCTCAACGAAAAGACGAGAATCCACACGAAGAAACTCCCCACTACCAACCACGGGTGCCTCGCACCAAAGAAAAACGTGAATCCGGCCATCCCCAGGAATGCCAGACCGCGCAAATAGATTCCAATCAGGAGGAACTTACGGCGATAACGATAGGTAGAGAGAAAGTGACCAAACAGCAGGCTGAACAGATAGGGGATACCGAGCATGAGGGAGTACAGGATGCCAAAGATGATCTTCGAGTGGACGAGGTCGGTGATCATGGCGGGAAAGACGGTGTTGAAGTCGATCATCGACATCGTGAGGGAGAGGAATATCCCGTGCCAGATGAAGATTGCGTAGACCATTGCACCCCCCCCAAGAAGTGACAGCGTGTGAGAAGTTAGCCCTATTCTACACAACGACGCAGCCAGTGTCCTGCTTAAGAGAAGGTAGCGCCTTCATAAAACCTCCTCAGGAAACTGACAACGCAAAACAGGCCCGTTGGTGCTTTCAAGGTTAATGAAGAGAGACCCTGAAGTGACGCTCTGCGATCGGACAGAGGGGTGAAAGGATCACTTAGGTAGGACTTTTCAGCATTTTCCTGATCTGTAGAATTAGTTTTAGCGTAGATTGTACTTTAGGTGACTAAGTACACAATAGGTACAGATGAGTAGGTATTGTTGCTTCCTGAGGTAGAGGCAGAGAGCTCCTGAACAGCACATCCGGTGCTCTTCCGCTGGAAGTATGGCCTGTAGTCAATCGAAGTGGCCTAATTAACTCGCTATGTGAATCAGGAATCGATGTACTGGGTCACCCAGGCTTGTCCTGGCACACCTAAGACGAAAGACTAAGCGATAAGACGAGCAGAGGGAAAGAGAGGAACCCCTTCTTGGCGGGATTCCCGTCCGCCCATGGATGCCGACAAGCATTGCATGGGGAAAGGTACAGCTTTCATGGATTTCATGCACATATTGCGAATAAATCTGGTAGGAGGTAGCCCGTAGGCCACCCCCTCCCAACAGAACGGTATGTACCGGCCAGGCTTGCCTGCTGCAGGCAGGTATACCGCTCCTCGATCAGTAGCCAAACCGCTCAGATCCGGGAGAAAGCAGTTGTAGAATCATGCAGGAACACTAATCCCCATTTCCTGAACCAATTAAGCCTAAGTTGAGCGATTCCCTTGCTAGAACAGAGGTACCTCCTGGCGTATAATGTAGTAGACAAGCACAATACAGAGCATTTGAGTGTCTGTGTTGTGTATCACCCAATGGGTGAAACGAATCCACACCAGGAGGTGTAGTCATTATGTCCCATCCGCGAAGAAAGAACAAGATCGATCGTATCGAACCCACCTCTGAGAACTTGACCGGCAGAGCCGGCCTCACACCTTGGGTGCGCTACCTGGAACGGATTAAGGTTCATCCGGAATTTGCGTACCTGGGAGCAAGAATGTGGACACGGCCTACCTTCAGCCGGTATAAAGACCGGTTAATAGACAAAATGGAGGTCAAGCCATGTCCACATCGTTATTGTACCACGCATTTGGGATACGCGGCTATATCTACAAGGCAACCGAATATCAACAGGGAAGGATACTGTTTCGTATTCGGCACAATCACAAGCGGTTGCGATGTCCGGAGTGTAACTCTCGGAGGGCAGTACGCCGAGGGTGTGTAGAGCGGGAGTTTCGTAGTGTGCCGATTGGAGGGAAACCGGTAGTGATCCGCTTAGGGGTGCAACGAGTTTTGTGTCTGAAATGTGGCGTGTTGAGGCAGGTTCATTTGGGGTTTGCTGAGGCGCGTCGTTGTTACACGCGGTCGTTTGAGCGATATGTATTGGCGCTGTCGCAACGGATGACGATCTTGGATGTGAGCCGACACTTGGGGGTGAGCTGGGATATCGTCAAGGAGATTC
>CAJVYM010000056.1 GCA_913009415.1 uncultured bacterium | reverse complement strand
GTAACGAGGCCGAATCGGGTTCGCTTGCGCTACGGCTCGCACCTTCGCCAACTCAAGGCTTCGCCAAGCCGGATTACTCCGACCCGCGCTTGAGCGGCTACATGTCAAACAGGCCATTCACATGGTGGACACCTCCCAGTCCACAAGATCGGCCAGGCTTAACCTGGCGCACCGAAGGACACGAAGAAGAACAATCCGTTGTCGCTGAGAAAGAGCTATACGTGCCGTCATGCTATGCTAGAGACATTAACTTGTAGGTTGCTGATGCCTTCGTGTCCTTTGTGGTGATGGTTTGTCTCCTCAGCCGCCACCGATCGGAGGGAAGAGCGCCAGGCGATCGCCATCTTGAAGGAGTTGATCGAGCGAGGCTACACGACCATTGATAAAGACTAGGTGAATCTCCTCATGTGATATCGCTAGCCTCTTTGCTACATCTCGCGGGCTCGTTCTTGCCCGCAGCGTCAGCCTCTGCGCAGATGCAGACGCATCGCGCCGAAGTGTCGCAAACAAGCGTACATCGACGGTGATCTGCCCAGTCACTTCATTTCCTCCACGCGAAGTACCACTTGTACAGAAGCTGCATGTCGTCTGGGAATAGTGCTAGCCGATCTCCCGAGTGGAGCATCCTCTCAAGATCGGAGTACTCACCGTTCACAAAGATGTTCGCCCCGAGATCTCTCTTGCCAATTCCGATCTCTTCAACGATCTGTGCAATCGTCTTCCCGTCTCCTGCGACCCGCAGGACGGAGTCAGCTCGCGGATCAGTATCTGGTGCGTAGCGCCGCAGCTTCCCATACAGATGGATCTCAATGTGTCTCATGTTTGTGTAGGCAGGCGGCGGACTCAAGGAGTGCGCCGCCTGCAGATTATCTTAGGAAGGTCTAGCCCAGGATGCTGTCCAGTTCCTCGTCTGGAATGTCCCACACGGCGTTGTGCGGTGGGAGCGGCTCGTAGGTCATGAACTCGGGGAGGCGATCGTCAGCCTTGGTGAACCCCGCGGCGCGGTTGAATACTCGCTCGATGTCGATGACCTCCTTTCCGATACGCCCTACATCGTCTGCTGTCCACGATGTTCCCAGGATGCCATTGCACTCCTCGATCATCCCCTCGAACCCGGACGGGATGTCGAGGATGGCAAAGGCGATGAACAGACAGTGACCGCTTGAGTCGATAAATCCCGTGGCGTACTGGAAGTTGCGTGCCATCTCCGCCTTGTTGCTGTTCATCGGATCGGCCTTGCCGGCCACGCCGAGCACCTCGGTGGCGATCGTGTACCCGGAGGTGTGATCGGCTCCCATCGTTCCTACCGCATAGGTCATTCCGATCCCTTTGATCGCGCGCGGTTCGTAGGCGGGCATGTTCTGCCCCTTCACCGCTGGAACGCGGCTAACGCCGAACGCCCGTCCGGTCGTCACAGCACCGCTTCCGATGATCCGCCCGAGAGGCGTTCCCTTGCCGATCTCATCGACGATCTCTAGAGCGCGCTTTCCATCGCCGAACTCGGCCAGACCGCCGTCCATCGCCACGGCGAGTGCACCGCCGACCTCGATCGTGTCCAGACCGTATTCGTTGCACTTGTTCACCAACTCCGCAATCGTATCCAAGTCATCGATCTCGCAGTTGGGGCCAAACGCCCAATCCGACTCGTACTCAAGGCAGGACATGTGCTCCGAGCCATCTTTCCGGTAGACGGTGTTTGAGCACTGAATGATGCACCCGGGCGAGCAGGCGTGGTTGTAAACTTCCTTGCCGATCCGTTCCTTGTTGTTGGCAAAGAGTGCCTCACCCGAGACCTTCGTCGCTCCCTCGAAGCGACCGCTGCGGAAATTGCGCGTGGGAAGACCTCCGACCTCGTTGATGATGTTGACGAGAACTGCTGTTCCGTAGGAATTGAGCGCGCCCTTGGGCTTAGTTATGGCATGCGCCAGCAGAGCATCGGCGAGCTTCTTGCGGCCTCGGTCGAACAGCTCCTTGTCCGCGATCTCCACGCCGGGGGCATCGGTGTCGTCAAGAATGATGAATTTGAGACCCTTGCTCCCCATCACCGCGCCCATCCCGCCGCGCCCCGAATAGCGCGTGGCGCGGCCCTTGATATCGTTGAAGCAGATCCCCGCCGCACCGAGCCGATATTCTCCGGCGACGCCGATCCCCATGATCGAGGTGTGGGAGAGGCCACCGTGTTCGGCGAACAGCCTCTCGTAAGCCTCGCTCAGCTTCAGTCCCACGTACTCATCAGCAGGGAGAAAGCTGGGGCCGTTCTTATCTATCTTGATCGTCCAGTACTTCGTTGTGTCCTGCGGTTGTCCCTCGATGATGATCGACTTGATCCGCAGCCGTGCCAGCATATGAGCAAAGCCCGTCCCGGCGTTCGACTCCTTGATCGTTCCCGTCAGCGGTGATTTCCCGCCAATCGAGACGCGGGCCGAAGTGGGGGAAGATGTCCCACTTGTAAGCCCGGCGGAGATGACAAGCTTATTCTTCGGGCCGAGCGGATGGCACGTCGGTGGAACCTCGGAAGCGACGATACTCGATGTCAACCAGCGTCCGGCACGCACCTTGTACTTTTCGGGAACCTCCTCAAATGTGGCCGTGCGGTCGATCATGTTCACGCGCAAGATCCTCTGCATCATCAATCAACTCCTCCTTGTGCAGGCAGTTGTGTCACCGTGCCCGATGAAATTCTCCCGTTGGGAGTTGGAATATAACACTATAGGACAGGAACGAGCCAAAGGCAAATCAAAAAAGGGGATAGGCTACTTTTCCATCTGGTACCTAAAGCGGCGTGCTCCGTCTATAGGAGAAGTAGCTTCTCCCTCTTCATCGGCTATCGTACATAAGGCTCGATAATCGCGGTGATGACACAGCAACTGATTGCCAATTCAATAATAAAGGTCTGACCCCAGCTTAGAGAGACTTGACCACAGAGGGGTAAATGTGTTATGCTAGCTTAACGAAGATTAAAGACAGTGAACTGTATGCGAAGTGCTACTGGGCGGGTGCTGGGGTTGGTGCTGGTCGGTATGTTGCTGATGAGTGTTGTTGGGCTGTCGGTGACGCAGACGTTCATCAACAGGACGGGTAGTGCGGTCACTGGGATCAAGGTCGAGTTCTCCAGAAACGTCACGATTACTAGACACGATTCCGTCTTTCCCGATCAGTCACCGAGCGGGCGTAGCAGTAAGTTCACGTTCGATGGCGGTAAGCTGCGTGTACGTGTTCATCAGTGCTCCTTTGTTTTATGGCTTGGATGACCCTGTGGATGCTACTGCAGCTCATCCTGTTAGACCAGTCCCAAAGTTGCACTTACTAGTTGAATCCGCCTGAGAAATGAAAGACATGATAGATTTCGATTTTTACCATTGGATCGGTTCGCCAACAATCAGCAGGAGCTCCCTGCTTCTGGCAGAGGGATGACATGAACTGGACCGGGTCTGGAAGATCCTCCCATACCTGTGGTAGATACGTCGACTTCCCGTGGCGCGTGGTTAGAATCACCCCATCGCGGCCGGGAACGAGCTTGGAGAGGAGGTCATCTGGGCCAGAAAAGGCAAGTGGGTGTGGACGATCGAGCACGCTGATCTCGATTCTTATGTCATCAACCTCCGAAGGTCTTACCGGAGGAAAGCGTGGATCCTTCGTCGCCGCCAGGACAACGTTTCGCAACACGTTCTTGTACAACGGTTCGTGAGGGGTGAATGAATCGAGGATGCACCCACGCAGGACCCCGTTCTTTGTGAGGGTGACAAAACACGCGGCGTCGCGCTTTAGCGCGGGGGAGAGTTGATTCTCAACGATCGGCGGAGCCGGTTCTCCAGTGGCAACCTGGCGTAATTGCGCCCGCGCTAGGGCAAGGACCGTTTTCTGTTCATCGTTTGATAACTTCCAAGTGTCATTTTCCTGTTGTCTACTCATCATGTTCACCACCGTTAGGGAAGCAAGCGCCAGAAGCGCGGCAATCACCATCAACTTGACGACATCGCTCATCTTCCCTCCATTGATTCTTACAATAGCCACATTTCTTGTGTCCGTCAACCCTGGCTAAAGCGACACCCTCTATCTATACTTACACGGGCGGCAGTTTCAGCTAGTCATGGCCGCGAAAAGGAGAAGTAATGGATAAGACAATTGTAGATCAATTCTGTGAGTTCGTAAAGATCGACAGTGAATCGGGAGAGGAAGAGAGGTTCATCGGCTACCTGCAAGATTTGTTTACAAGCGAGCTTGATGCCCGCTGCACGCTCGATAACTACGGCAATCTCATCGCGCGCATTCAGGCGAAGGGATCAACCAAGAGCGAGTCACTCCTCCTCGCGGCACACGCGGACACCGTCAAACCAGGAAAGGGAATTGAACCAGTCGTTAAGGATGGTGTAATCCGCTCTGGTGGAGAAACGATCCTCGGCGCGGACGACAAAGCGGGAATCGCCGAGATCTTCGAGGCCGTAAGAACCGCCGCCAAGCGTCCACCGGTGGAGATCGTCATCACCCGCGGAGAGGAGGTCGGGCTCCTCGGGGCGAAGAACCTGGATGTCTCCCTGGTCAATGCCAAGATGGGATTTATCGTCGATGGAGAAGACGCAGCCACTATCGTCATCGGCGGGCCGACACACATCTCTCTCGACATCGAGATCATCGGCAAGGCGGCACACGCGGGGATGGAGCCGGAGAAAGGCATCTCGGCAATCCGCGTTGCATCCGTGGCGATCAGCCGCATGCCGCTGGGACGAATTGACGACGAAACAACAGCGAACATCGGTACAATCCATGGCGGGATGATCAGAAACGGCATCCCCGATCACGTAACAATTCAAGGCGAGTGCCGCAGCTTGGACGATAAGAAGGCGATGCAGCAGGCAGAAGTGATGCGCAAGGCGTTCGAGGAGGCAGCAAAGGAGGCAAGAGCGAAGGTAGAAGTCAAGATAGACGTCGAATACAGGGCCTCCCGCACGCAGGAAGGCGCTCCCGTGGTCAAGCTGGCGCAGGAAGCGATCCGCGCCGTCGGCCTCACCCCGCAGCTTGAGGTAATCACGGGCGGAACCGATGCCCTCGTACTTACAGGGCGAGGGATCGATGCAGTCGTCCTGGGTTACGGCGGCACCGCTGCGCACACCATGCACGAGCAAATTACCATAGAAGCGCTGGATGCGTCGACGGCTGTAATCAAACAGATCATCGAGCGAGCGGCCTAGTTCAACGTCCTTGACGATCTCGATACGGAGGGCTAAAATAACGCTGATTCCTCGGTAGCTCAATTGGTAGAGCGCTCGGCTGTTAACCGAATGGTTGTAGGTTCGAGTCCTACCCGGGGAGCCAATACCTAAAAGCCCCTTCTAAAAGGGATTTTAGGTATTCTATGGCGATCTCCTGTTGCAAACTCATACCCCCGTTTCTCCAGACAGCTGGTCACGCAACGAGTGCGGCCATCGTTTTGCCAGTTCCAATCCCCTAGCCCCAATACTGCTCACTTAAGTATCTCAACCAGATACTTGATGCCGTTTTGTACAGATAACAGTGGCTGGCGTGATCGAGTCGGCCACTTGAAGACCTTTCGTTTGACCGCGCGCGGGTTGCGCCGACCCAGTCGTGGGGCCACCCGTTCTTCCAGTATCTCGTCAAGAACGCTTGCATGAAGTGCTTCCCTCTCCTGGGGGGGAAAGCGACGAAAGGGGCAAGTTTTCGTCGAATAACTCGTACAGCATGTACATAAGATAATCGATCAGGATCCGCGCTGGCTTTCAGTGCGGCTTCGTGCATAAGTCCGCGCATTGCAAAATGTGCCAGCATGAATCCATAGAACTCCTGGCGCACCAGGTCGGGCCGCTCCTCGCACGCGGGAAGATCAGCCGCGTCAGCGATATTTTTCATCTCATGCGCGATAATCTGATCGGTCTCGATCGGATGGGGCCAAAGTCGGCGGATAACCTGCTGCGTGCGATAGAACATGCAAAACGGGTCCCGCTATCCCGCCTCCTGTTCGCACTGGGAATCCCCGAGGTGGGAGAGCACACGGCCGATATCCTCGCCACGCAGTTGAAGAGCCTTGATGCAATCATGCGCGCTGAAATCGATGATCTTGAGCAGATCCCCGAGATCGGTCCCCGCACGGCGGAAGGGATCGTCGACTACTTCGCGCGCAAAGAGAACCGGGAGATGATCTCCGACCTGCTCACGTCGGGTGTAAGCATCACAAGTGATGAAGAAGAAAAGAGCGATCGTTCACTCGCCGGAAAGAAGTTTGTCCTCACGGGAACACTCTCCACGATGACCCGCAGCGAGGCGACGCGCGCGATAAAGGAGCGCGGTGGCGATGTCTCATCTAGCGTGAGCAGCAAGACGGATTACGTCGTTGTGGGAGAGAACCCCGGATCGAAAGCGACAAAGGCGCAACAGCTTGGAGTAGCGACGCTGAATGAAGAGGAGTTCGTCTCGCTCCTGGGAGGAGGAAATTGAACGATAAGTCGCTGTACGATCTGGAACGAAGTGGGCTAGAGGGATTCCTCGAAGATCTCGGCGAGCGCAGCTTCCGCGCACAGCAGATCTGGCACGGCACGTACGTCGATCTCGCTCCCTCCTACGATGACATCACGACGCTCTCCAAAACTTTGCGCGCCAAACTGGCGCGAGAACTGCCCCTCGACACACTGCAGGTGGCGAGCACGCTCGAGAGCCGCGACAAACGCACGCGTAAATCACTCTTCAGGTTATCAGACGGTGATACGATTGAGGCGGTGCTGATGCTCTACGATAAGCGGCGGACGATCTGCGTCTCCACGCAAGTGGGATGCGCGATCGGTTGCGCGTTCTGCGCCACGGGCAAGAGTGGGTTCACCCGCGACCTGAGCGCGGGCGAGATCGTGGCGCAGGTACTGCACTTTGCCCGCGATCTCGCCTCGCGTGGCGAGAGGATCACCAACATCGTGTACATGGGGATGGGCGAGCCGTTCCTAAACTACGACGCTGTCATGAAGTCGATCCGCATCCTAAACGATCACAACGGCTTCAACCTCGGTGCGCGCAGCTTCACGATCTCCACCGTGGGGATCATCCCCGGGATCGAGCGCTTCACGGAAGAGGACTCACAGGTGAACCTGGCGATATCGCTGCACGCCGGGGATGACGAACTGCGCACCCGCCTCGTGCCGATCAACGAGCACTATCCACTCGGGCCACTCATGGCTTCCTGCCGCGCCTACGTCAGGAAGACGCATCGGCGGCTGACTTTTGAGATCGCGCTGATCGATGGCGTGAACGACAGCGCAAATGACGCCCATAAGGTAGCAAAGCTCCTCGCAGGGCTCTTGTGCCACGTCAACCTCATCCCGTTAAATCCGATCCCATCATCGATCTTTCGCCCCAGCCCGCGCGAGCAGGTAGATGCGTTCGCCAAGGAGCTTACAGATGCGGGGATCAACACGACCGTGCGCATGGGAAGAGGGGTGAAGATCAGCGCCGGCTGTGGTCAGTTACGCGGAAGGTCGCACTAGCAAGGTGTGGTACCTATCCCTTTGCCTGGAACCCGTTCACTCTCGGTCTGCTGTGGCCCACGTATCACCACAGGGAAGCGCTGTCATATGAAGCGTTGGAATCCGGCATGGATCGCGAGATGTCCCCCGCCACAAAGGGAAAGAGTCATTCCGCGACAGTGTTTTCTGCTAGATTGCAGTCATGCACTTACCATGGAGGCGCGGCCGGTGCATGTGCGGACTGTGTCACACACACGTGGTCATGTATTCGTGGTGATGCTCTCTTACGTGATCATCGCTGAGTTAGCGTTGTCGGCGGAGCTGCAGGCAGATTCCCCGTCCACGACCATTCCTCCGGCAGCCGCTCGAAGCTGCGCAGGTCACCCTGCCTGACGTACTCCCCGGCAAAGGAGTAACTGTGACCAGTAAGAGGAAGCTGACCTCGCGCCGTAAGAAACGGTCATCCATCTACGCTTTCAGCCACCTATCCTTGCCACAGCGTATGGAAACACTCGTTTCATCCTCGCCCGCAGCGCCTGACAGGGCCATGCTCATCTTCGCAGACTTCGTGCCGCTTGACTGTGCAGATTAAGAACTGTATCCTATTTGTGTGCGAATTGGAATGTGAATATGTGGAATTGGGAGCTAGGATTCGAGAAGCGTGAACAACTTTGATGCACAGAAGAAGGGAGCATGGAT
Source organism: uncultured bacterium (assembly GCA_913009415.1). Lineage (GTDB taxonomy): Bacteria > Bipolaricaulota > Bipolaricaulia > UBA7950 > UBA9294 > M55B144. Next base: position 5,946 of record CAJVYM010000056.1, on the reverse strand, counting down.
AACCGGTTCTTCGAATATCCTGTCTCCAACTCTCCAAACAAGGAACCGAGGCTTCACTGGGAACTTAATGAGCACAGTGGGTTTGGAAAGGATAGCGTTTAGTCTGGGAAAGTCATCGTTTTGCGCCCTTCACTGCGTGCCACATGTCCAATCAGAAGCAAATGAATGTGTCGAATACTGAAGAGCCACGAGGTGCTGGACATCGTCGACGCCTCAGAGAACGCTTCCTGAGAGCCGGACTGCAGGGTTTCGCAGAGCATGAGGTTCTTGAGCTTGTACTCACGCTGGCGATCCCGAGACGAGACGTCAAGCCCCAAGCGAAGGACCTTCTTGAGAAATTCGGCTCGTTTCGTAGGGTAATGGATGCGTCTTCCGAGGCACTACGAACGATAGAGGGGATTGGTGATACCGCGATCTCCGTGCTTGGAATCATCAAGGCAGTCGCAGAACTGTACGTGCAGCAAGGGCTTGAGTTATCAACAAGTGGGCTTGTGATGGGTGATCTGGCGAAGTTCTGGCAGATGCGTATCGGTGCTTTGCTGAGCGAGGTCTTTGAGGTTGCTTACTTGAATAGCGCGAATCGCGTCCTCGCAAATGGAATTGAGCGTCTTGCAGAGGGAACAATCGATCGTGCTGCCGTTTACTCAAGACGAGTCATGGAAGCCGCAGTGAAACGGCAAGCAGCGGGCCTTGTCTTTGCCCACAATCATCCAAACGGGATGGCGGAACCATCAGGACAAGATGAGCTCCTTACCCGCGCACTTATTCTAGCGGCCCAAACACTAGAAATTAAGGTGCTGGATCATCTGATTGTCACGCAAACGGACGTGTTCAGCTTCCGCAAGGAGGGACTGCTTTGAGCAACATTGCACATGCAATCCTCGATGCATTCCCGCAGCTCAATGATACCCAGAAGGAGGCCATTGCACATACTACCGGTCCTGCGCAAGTCATCGCAGGTCCGGGATCTGGCAAGACGCTGGTGCTCGTTCTCCGTACCCTCAACCTGCTGCTTAGCGGCCGCGCGGAACCTCAAGAGATCATGCTCTGCACCTTCACGGAGAAGGCTGCGTATGAACTACGTGACCGCCTTTCTGCTGCTGCGCGAAAGGTCAGGTGGAAGGGCGACCTATCCTTGATACAACTAGGGACGATCCACAGCCTCGCCAACCGATACTTGCGCGAGTTTCGGCACTACACGGCAACAGGATCTGTCGGAGACGTACTCGATGATCTCACGCAGTACCTTTTCATCTACGAGCATCAGGACGAAATAATCGGTGTGCCCATTGACGGGAAATACTTGGGACGATGGACCTCTCTATGGCACACGATCAAGGCACTGGCCGAGCACTTCAACAAAATCACGGAGGAACTGGTTGATCCCCTAGAATTGGTCAACGCGGAAGATCCCTTCACTTCCCGGCTAGGCCTTGCTTACACCCGCTACACTGAAGCGCTGCTTGGCTCGAACCGGCTGGACTTTGCACATCAGCAGCGATTCTTCTTCGATCTCCTGAATCATCCCACCGCCGGGCCGACTATTCGCGAGAGGGTGCGCTTCGTCATGGTGGACGAGTATCAAGACACGAACTTCATTCAGGAGCAGATCTTCCTGTCACTGGTCGGGAAGGATGGCAATGTTCTTGCCGTCGGCGATGAAGACCAAGCGCTCTATCGTTTTCGCGGAGCAACTGTACGAAACATCCTTCAATTCGATAAGGCATTCCCCAACGCAGTTAGGCTGCCGGCACTATTGACAAACTACCGATCTCATCCAGACATCATTGAGGCCTATGGGCGCTACATGAATGCGGGCAATTGGATAGAGCAAGAGACTGGAGTGCGCTTCCGGTTCGAGAAGGAGATTGAAGCAAATCCAGAGGAGACCTTTCCTAGCTACCCTGCTGTGTTTGCCGTCTGGGGCGAGAATCGCAAGGATGAAGCCCGCCGCTTTGCCGACATGGTTTCGTACTTGCTGAGAGAGCAGATCGTCGAAGATCCAAGCCAAGTAACACTCCTCCTTCACAGCGTGAAAGAAGCTCACAGCAGCGATTACATAAATGCTCTAGAAGCAAATGGCCTCTCGGCCTTCTGTCCTCGTGCACGGACGTACTTCACTAACGAAGAGGTCAAGCTTATGGTAGCCTGCTTCGCTGTCGCGTTTGGATACTACGGCGAAGCGCGCGGGGAAATCCGAGGCCGAACAGGTGTTGAACTCGTGAAGTACGTAGATGAGTGCATAAACCTCCTGGCACGCAAGTATGCAGATCCGCATCCTCTGGCGAAACTCGTCCAGCAGTTCGCAAGCGAGATCGACTCGCTTGTTGGAGATATATCACTTGATCGCCGTCTGGCCGACTTCTTCTATCAATTCCTCGCGTGTGAGCCGTTCCCAGCGCTAACGCGCGATGAGAATCGAGCACGCAATCTAGCCATCTTGTCGCAGTTGTTGGGAGTGTTTCAGACTTACTATCACCAGACGGTTATCACGGCGCGCAATCGCGAGGCTATCCGCAATCAGTTCTTCGGCAGCTTCCTGCGGCTACTCTATGATGGCGGAATCAACGAGTATGAGGATCCCGACCTCCCTTTTCCCAAGGGGTACGTTCAGATCATGACCATCCATCAATCGAAAGGGCTTGAGTTTCCAGTGGTCGTCGTCGGGTCCCTAGCAAACAATATCTCTTCGTCGAAGGATGTTGATCGAACGCTCTCACCGTACTACCAGAGGGAACCTTTCGAGCCGGAGGATCGTATCACAAGCTTCGATCGTATGCGCCTGCACTACGTGGCGTTTTCGCGTGCCGAGAAGATCCTTGTCTTGACATCTACCGAGGATCCTAAGCCACGTTTCGCGCCCATCTGGCAGGGCCTCGCACAATGGCCGTACGTGGAGAAGGACCTGTTGAAGTCGTTAGCTTTCAAGCTACGCCATCGCATGCCGGTCAAGCGCACCTTCAGCTTCACAGGAGATGTAAAGGTATTTGAGACTTGCCCGCGGCAGTATCAATTCTTCCGCGATTACGAGTTCACACCGGCGCGTACTGCCGAATTCCTGTTTGGTGCAGTCGTACACGCGACAATCGAAGACATCCATCGCAACGCACTTGACGGAACGATCCTTGAAGAAAATGGTGTTAGAGAGCGGTTCGAAGCAAATTATGCTGCTCTTCTGAGTCGTGGTCTTCGTCCGGTTGGGCCAAAACAGAAGGAGACCGCCCTCCAGCAAGTGCTAACCTACCTGCGGGAAAATCGGCACACATTCAACTCCATCATCGACACGGAGGTGGATGTATCAGTAGAGAAGGAGCGATACATCTTGACCGGGCGTATCGATTTACTAATGAGCCCAGATGGTGAGCTGGCCCTCCTGGACTTTAAGTCGCAGACCCAACCCCAAGCAGATAACGGCATCATAGACGGTTACTACAAGCAGTTGTGTATCTACGGACACATCCTCGAACAGCGATACGGAAAGAAACCGGACCGTCTCGTGTTATACTGGACGGGCGAACCAACAAGAGAGCGTGCACTGATGGAGTTTGCATACAATCCGGCTGATGTGGATGCAGCTGGCGCGCACTTCGATCGGGTGGTGGCGAAGATCCTGGCCGATGATTTCTCCATCACGAGGCCACCTGAGCCGAAGGTCTGCCAGGAGTGCGACCTGAGAGCATACTGTGAGCAGGAGGGGATAATCAGGTTAAGAAAAGGAAAATTGACGTGACAGATTGATCCTTTCTGGAGAGGGTAGTATTTCGATTAGCGAAGGCAATGCGAGGTGATATTGAACTATATTACCATCGCTAAATGTTGCGCGAAGGCATACAATAGGAAGGAGCATTGTAGGCGAAAATATGGCTAAACCGATCCCATCTCGCGATGACGTCCTGAGATTGCTTGATCAGCTCAACGAGCATGTAGCTGACGATTTGGAGTCCGCCGTTCTAGACTTCAAGCCGTGGGAAGGGGCCAAGAAGAGTATGCGCGTAGCTGTTGAGTATGCTGTTTGTTTTACCAATGCCCACGGCGGGTTAATAGTGTTTGGAGTGAAGGACCGCGTCCGTGGCAGGGAAGAAGCGATTATGGGATGTGAGCGTTACGATCTAGACGAATGGCGCCGGGGAATTTATCAAAGCACGAATCCCCCACTTACCATTGACGTTGAAGAACTCTATGTCCCAGAAGGTATCCTACTCCTCGTTCGGGTGCCCAAGGGTCCGCCAGGGAAGGCTTGTGGCACAGCAAAGGGACTGTTCAAGGTTCGCGTGGGCAAGAATTGCATGCCTATGGGGCCGCAAGAGTATCAACGGCGGCAGGTGGCCGCAGGCACTTTGGATTGGAGTGCAAGGTCTGCGGAGGGGATTAGGCTATCCGATCTGGATCGCACGGAGATCGATCGCATTCGCAAGCTGATCCAAGCGAACAGGCCTGAGTCAGAATTGACCCATCTCGATGACGAGGCACTCGTTCGTGCTCTGGGTATTGTAAAGAACAACCGCGTTACAAACGCCGGGGCCTTGTGTGCTGGGAGCGAAAAGGCACTGCAGACGTATTTCCCGCAACATGAGGTTATCTACATCTATCAGGAGACTGATACTGAGATCAAGGCCCGTCTGAATTTGAAGCGACCGATCTTTGCTATCCTGGCCCAATTGACTGAGACAATCAATGCGCGCAATCCAATAAAAACTCTTAAGCAAGGGCTATTTCATATTCAGATTCCGAGTTTCCCTGAGGAGGTTTTCCGAGAAGCGGTTCTAAATGCCCTCTGTCATCGTAACTATCTGGAACTTGGTTCGGTTTACATTCGTCATACACCGCGGGAGATGTCCATCTCGAATCCCGGCGGATTCCCAGAAGGGATTACACTAGAGAACATCCTGACTGCTGAACCGAAGCAGAGGAACCGGCTACTGGCGGAGATCTTCGAAAAGGTTGGCCTTGTCGACCGGGCAGGAACTGGACGGCGGCGGATTTTCATACCGAGCCTGGCTTTCGGCAAGAAGGCACCGCTCTATGAGGCCGATGAGCACACTGTGAAGCTAACCATCTTTGACGGCTCGTTCGATGAACGGATGGCTGCGTTTGTGGCTCGAAGGCAGCGTGCTGGTCTTGAAGTCTCGATGGAAGTTTTGCTTCTGCTTTCCTACTTAAAGGAACACCCTGCAATTGATACCCAAACAGCAGCGCGGCTTTTACAGCGCTCTCCTACCCGAGCAAAAGACATCTTAGACCGACTCTGCATGGAGTCTGCTGCTTTGTTGGAAAGAAGGGGGAAGAAGCGCGGCGTAGCTTATTATCTAAGCAAAGAAGTAGCTAAAGATCTAATTGGGAAAGTAACCTACAGTCGCATCAAGGGAGTGGAACCATATCGTTATCGGGAGTTGATCCGCAACTACGTTGAGGACCACGGGAGTATCTCCAACAAGGAGGGCAGAGGTCTCCTTGGGCTAGGAGACTCACCGTCGGATCAGGTGAAAATGTCACGATTGTTAAGCTCTTTGTGCGAGAAAGGTGGGTTCTTGAAGAGGGTTGGCAATGGTCCAGCGAGGCGTTATGTGCTTGATGTTAAGAAAGAATCTTAGCGTGTTAAGAATGGAAATCTTAACGTTAAGAAAAATCTTAACAGGAAAACTTGGGATACTCGTTAAAAGACCGCCAACAAGGAGCGAAGTGGCGTAATCAAGATTTTGATTACGGATGATTACTCAGGTGGTTATGATAGGAATAAGTACGACACCGGGTTCATATTACAAAGGTATCGAGTTATGAAGGGGGATGAACGTGGCGAAGATTGAGATCAATAAGGTGGAGTTGGTCTGGCCGGGCAAGTATAACGAAGACGGAACGCTGAAGGAGGTTCCCAGGGTTCATCTGCCGTTTCAGGTAGATCGGAAGAGCACACGTCTGAACTCCAGTCACACTGATATATCTCGTATG
>CAJVYM010000055.1 GCA_913009415.1 uncultured bacterium | reverse complement strand
CAACTATCTCGGCTGGTATCGTTGGTTAGACGGTAATGCTAATGCGCTAACCCCGCAAGCGTGGTTCCTGACCGCAGTGGGAGCCTCTTGATACATATGGCCAACAGCTAACATGAATAGAGCCTTAATTAAACACCTATTATATACGTTCCTCTGCCGAAGTCAGGGGACTGGGTCACGCGAAGCGTTCTATTGCACTCTGCTCACTGCGCTCTTACGATTATGAAGTAGCGGGCCATTGGAGATGGAGCTGAAAGTTGGAGTCAACAGGGAAAGCTGAGATTGAATTAGGAGGATCATTGACGACGAATGAGATATGCCTTGCCGCGGTTGACCTCGGCGGGACGAAGGTGACAACGCTGATCACAGATGGCGCTGGGAAGATCATTGCCCGTCAGGAGGAACCGCTGTCCACCACAAGCGGAGCCTTCGCCCCCAGGCAGGATGAAGCCGCGAGCAACGTTGCAGACGGTGTCGTTCGCGACAGTGTCGTACACCACGGTGTCACCTGGTATGGCCCATCATCGCAGATTGAAAAGATGCTCCGCGGAATGATGGAAGAGGAGGGGGTAAGCAGGCTAGCGGGGATCGGCATCGGCTCGGCCGGACCGCTGAAAGCCGGCGCGATCAAGAACCCTACCAACTTCGCAGTCAGCATACCCGACGGCATGCCCTCCTCCCCTCTCTTCGTACCACTGGTCGAACCACTCGAGAGCGCGTTTTCCGCTCCCGTACTCCTGGAGAACGACTGCAACATCGCCGTCCTCGGAGAGGTATTCTTTGGTGTGGGGAGAGACGTCGCGGACAAGGAGAGTCTGCACCTCGTCTACGTCACGATGAGCACTGGCCTCGGCGGCGGAGTGTGGAGCGGCGGCCACCTCCTGTTGGGAAAGGAGGGAAACGCCGCCGAGATCGGGCACATCTTGGTCAAGGAGAATGGGCTTCGTTGCGGATGTGGGAATGCCGGGTGTGCGGAGGCATACTGCTCGGGAAGGGGAATCGTACAGAACACGCGCGTTCACCTTGTGAACAGCGGTCTTCATGCGCAATCGCCCCTCGTTCGTCTCTTGCAACAGGAAGCAAAGGACAGAGGCCTGTCGCTTCCACACACGTCAAGCGCACGGTGGCAACTGCTGGAGCTCGTCACCCCACAGATGGTCTTCCATGCGGCCGAGGAGGGTGATGATGCAGCAAGAAGTGTCATTTGGGACTTCATCCACTACGGGGCGATCGTCCTCTCAGCGATCGCCAACGCCTACGACCCGACGGTGATCACACTCGGAGGGAGCATCGCCGTCAACCATCCCGAGATCGTCAAGCCGATGCACGCCGAGATGTGCAAACACCTCAACGTCTCCCCGCCGACTCTGCGCATCACACCGCTCGAGAAGAGAGCGGTGGAGTACGGGGCTATCGTCCTTGCTCAACGCGCCAGGGGCTAGTTCGCGATCTCGTAAACGAGATCGTAGATCTCCGGGTTGAAGTTCTTGGCCGGCAAAGCAATTTCCGAAAGGAGCACGGTCGTTACCTCCTGACCACTGAGAGCAACCATCACCCCCGACTCTCCATCCGTCAACATGTGCACAGCCGCATTTCCCAGGCGCGAGGCGAGGATGCGATCGAACGCGCTGGGCGATCCACCGCGCTGCAGGTGCCCAAGGATGCTCAATCTGGTCTCGATTGTCCCAGTCCGCTCAAGAAAGTCGCTCAAGATTCGACCCGAAGCCTTGTCAGCACGCGGACTCCCAGCTGCAACGAATCCTTCGGCAACGACAATGATCGAGTGGTGCTTCCCCTTGCGCAGCCCAGCCAACACATGTTCCGAGATCTGTTCGAGTGAAACGGGGAACTCGGGGACGAGGACCAGCTCCGCCCCACCGGCGAGACCGCCCATCAGCGCAATGTAGCCCGACTCGCGCCCCATCACTTCAACAACAAACGCGCGATCATGGGAGATAGCGGTATCGCGGATGCGATCCAAGCACTCGACCACCGTGTTCAGCGCCGTGTCCACTCCGATTGCCATCGCCGAGCCATAGACATCGTTGTCGATCGATGCCGGTATTCCTACGGTGGGAACGCCATTCTCCTGTAACCACCGTGCCCCAGCGAGCGATCCGTTGCCCCCAATGACGATCAGCCCATCGAGGCCAGCTACTTCGATGGAGCGCAGCGCCCGCTGCTGCCCATCCGGCTCCATGAACTCCTTCGATCGGGCGCTTCCGAGGAATGTCCCGCCCCGTTCGATGATCCCGCCAACAGCACGATTGTCCAGGGGAATCATGTCACCATTGATCAGTCCCAAGTAACCGTGTCTGATCCCCACCATCTCTTGCCCGTGTGCTGTCGCGCAACGCACAGCAGCACGGATCGCCGCATTCATCCCCGGGGAGTCGCCCCCACTTGTGAGTATTCCAATTCGCATGATGACTTAGATTACCCCATCCGCGCTCGCACCAGCAACCCCACGAGGATCAAGATGCGGGGGACTGGATCAGTGCTGAATCTCCAGCCCCGCTGGCGCCGCACCGGGAAAGCCGGTAATCTTCGTACCGGTTAATACGCCAGTTGTGGGATCGACCTCGATGATCGCGTGCGTGTTCACGTCGACCACCCACAGCTTCCCGTCGTACATATCGATCGCCGAGGCAGAGAAGATCGGCACATTCACCGGATCGCCGACGACCTGCAGCTGCGTGTTCGACATGATGTCATAGCTGGGGATGATCTTGATCTTGTACAACAGGCGGTTCTGCCCCTCGAAATACCAGAGGTACCCAGCGGCGTTTTTCTCCGGTGTCCAGTCAAGACCTTGCGGCTTCCACAGGAACGGCAAGTTTCCAGTATGCTGTGAGGTGGCCTTGAAGTAACTCTCGCCGTACGCGTCGTAGACCTGCATGTTCGGTGGATTCATCCGATACAGCTTACGGCTGAGACCATCGACGTGCCACAACTGCTTCTGCATATCCGCCTGATAAGTGAGGTTAAGCGGCGATTGTGCCGGTGCACTGTAGTTCTGCACAACTTTTCCCGTCGATGGATCGATGCGCAGAATGCGCTGGTTCCCGCCATTCTTGCAAGCGACAAACAGCCACGTCTTCCCGCCGACCTCTCCCACGGTGATCCCATGCGGCTCAGTGAACGGCAGTTGGAAGGAAGTGATTTCATTTCCTTGCATGTCCAGCTTGTAGACCATGTTCAGCTTGCTATCGGTGATCCATACCGCAGGCTTGACCGTCACAGTGACGCTCGTGGTCGCTGTTGAACCGTCAGCTCCGCGGACGGTGAGCCGCAACGTGTACGTTCCCGCATGTTCGTACGTGTACTTGCCCGTCTCTGCATGAACATCCGGGTCATCGGTTCCAAAGCTCCAGGTGTAGGTACTGATCCCATTGGCTGGCGTCGAGCTAGTGCCATCGTAGTGAACAAGAAGCGGGACCACGCCGACGAGCGGTGTCACGTCGATCACCGCGATCGTTCCAGAATTGCACCCAGCAAGCAATCCGAGGACACCGACCAACAAGGCCAATCCCAATACGCGATACGTTGACTTCATCCTTCACCCCTTTGCCTCCAAAGTATGCCCTCATTATAGCAGCTCACGTGGCTCGCAAGAAGCCAATCATCGTTGACATCTGAAATTGCCTATGAATAACGGCTTGCGTCACTGTTTCCATGTTTCTTCCATGTTTTTTTCTTGTTCTTGGTATGGACAATCAGGACAAAGCCGTTAATCTACTAGTTAACAGGGATTTAATGAGAAGACGGTGAAAAACGATTCTCTGTATGAGGAGGTGAATAGCATGGCAAAGAAAGAGATCCTTGATAAGCTTTCCATCTACATCCCACAGAAGAAGATGGAAGAAAAGCCAGTCGAGCGACTGATCCGGTTGAGCGAAAAGCGTGATCGTTCGATCAACTACCTCGTCGTTGATGCGATCTTGCAGTACCTCAATCGTGAGGAGAAGAAAGCTTAACCCCACTTAAACCTGCCACGTGTGCTGTTTGCGCCCTGTGGCAGGTCTCTTTTTTTCGGGTTCCTGAAGTGAGCAACTGCTCGCTCAAGGCGCGATCTCAGCGATCAGCCGTCAGCTTGAAGCAGCAAACTGGCTCGCTCTGTCTCATCACCCTTTCACGTCTTTGCGAGAGAATGCTTCGATTCTTGCCTACCGTTTGGTAGTGGTTCTGCAAAGCTGAACCTGTCTTGCGTACGTCCGGAGAAGAAAACCGACGATCGTTCGTCGGTTTTCCCTTCGCAGAATACGGCGGAGACGCAGGAGGGCATCGCATCTCCGCCGCAGGTTCAAGGAGGCAAAGGCCTTAGAAACTCCCCTCTTGCTAAGGGCAATCCCTCCTCCTCACCACTCGCACCTCACCACCCATCATGGTGCGAATGTGATCTTGATTACTCACATCCATTAACCCATCCAGGGTGACATGCAGCAATCCCCTGTGCAACCACTGAAGATGACATTGCTCACCCATTAACAGGACTTTTGTCCGCAAAATCAATCCATTTCCTTAATCCGAGGCCGCACCTTTGCCCGCCAGTTTACCAGTTACAAAGGACCATAGGAAGTTCGTCCCACCAATAGGACCGAAGGCATCAAGGATCTCCCCGCAGAAGTAAAGCTGCGGGACGATTCTGCTGCGCATGGTGCGCGGCTCAACCTCGGAGAGCGCCACTCCACCTCCGGTCACCTCAGCCTCATTCCACCCACCCGCGCGCCGCCACGGCAGGGGGTAATGAGTGAGAGCGGCAATCAATCTCTTCCGATCCACTCTCGTCAGGGTCGCCAGACGGGCGTTGGTCAACTCCAGTTCATCGAGGAGGAGGTCGACCAACCGATCGGGCAGGGATTCCTTCAGCACACCCCGCACCGTCTTTCCGCTGGGAGCAAGGATCTCCTCCCACTCCTCTGCGCCCCTATCGCTCCACGCCACCTCGATCTTCGGAGACTCATCTGCATCAGCAGCACGGGCCGCGACATGGGCGATGTTGAGGACCGCGGGGCCGCTGTACCCGCGATGGGTGAACAGGAAGTCGCCGCACACGCTCAGGCGCGATCTTCCCTCGCCTGTAGACAGAGTAACAGGGATCGACAGGCCGGCAAGCTGATGATGGGCAGGCGACCCGCCGCGCAGTGAAACGAGCGCTGGGTACGGATCGACGATGCTGTGCCCCAGGCGACGAGCGATCTCAAACCCGGTCCCATCGCTTCCAGTCTGGGGGTAGGACATCCCCCCTGTAGCGAGGATCACTCGCTCGGCGACAATCGAATCTCCATTCTCCAGAACTACGCTCCGCCGCTGCGAAGGCTGGATATCGACGACCGCGCTCCCCGTGCGCACCTCGACGCCACTCTGGCGAACGACTGCCAGCATGTGATTTCGGACCTCCTCACCGCCACCGAACAAGGGAAAGACCTTTCCCGTCTTGCGCTTGTCGATGAGCTTCAACCCGATCGGACCAGAGAGGAACGCACGCACCTCGGCAAGCGGCCAGGAGAGGATGATCTTTTTCAGGATGTTCACAGATGAATCACTGACATACGCACTCGGATCCACCAGCCGCAGCGGTAGAATGTTGCACCTTCCGCCGCCGGATAGCAGTATCTTCTGTCCGGGCGGGCGCATGCGATCGATAATGAGAACGCGACTACCGGAACGCGCGGCATGATAAGCGGCGATCATCCCCGCCGGTCCGCCTCCGACAATCGCGACATCGTAACCCTTAGTCTTTACCATGAACTAAGATTACCCAAGGAAGATCTCCTGCGCGAGGTCAGTCGCCGCTCTTGGCCGGTGGAAGGAGCTGATCGAAGATCCCCTTTATCAGGTCCGTTGCGTCCGGCGCTTTCTGGGTGCCATCGCCGCCGAGGAGCTGCTGTACGTAATTTTCCGCCTGCTGTTGCAGCTCCTGATACCCCGGCGGAAGCTTTACACCGCTCATCGGGCCGAGGATGCCAATTTGAGAGCCGAGCTGGTCGATCGCCCCCTGAAGCTCACGCCTCCCTTCGAGAAGGAGCCCTTCGCGAGCGATCTTCAGGAGCGGCTCCTCCCAGTGCACCCGTGGCGCGCCTGCACTCCCATCGATCGCGGCGCCGATCACGATTGGCAGGTCACGCGCGTAGCGGTTGATCCCCTCGATTGTGCTCTGCGCAAGCTGCGGCGACAGCCCGAACAGATCACTCCCCAACCGTTGCGCGATAACAAGCCCATTCAGGGCAAGCGACACCTCGCCCGAGGCCTCGTCACCGGTGATCGTCAAAGACGCGCTCATCGTCGCACGCCCCGATACGATCTGCACGGGAAGCGTTGTATCGTACAGCCACGACATCTGCGTAAGATCCACATCGCGCACTTCAAGGATGTAGGTGTGAAGCGGCACCGTGCCGCGATCATCAAGCCTGGCCGACAGGGTGAACGTCGCACGCCTATCGTTCTTCCCAACATTCGCGCCAACCCGTCCATTCAGCTTAATCACAACAGGTTTGCGTGCAAGTTTGACGGGAAGAGCGAGGTTGTCGATCTCCACATCGGTGAGCGTGAGCGGCGGGAACTTCTCATCGGAACTGCGTTCATCAGCAAGGCTCAGGTGCACATGCCCGATATCGAGTCGATCTGCAGCAAACGATGGGAAAAATCCGGGAAACGAGCGGCCGCCGGAGTAGCGGGAGAGATCGACCCTGGGCCGCCGTGGCCGCGGCTGTCCCAGGTAATCGATGAACCGCCGCAGCAAGCTGAGCCAATCGACATCATCCGCGTGTTCCTTGGCCCACTCCACATAGCCATCCGCGTTCCACCCCGAGGTGAAGTCATCGATGTTGAGCGTCCCATCCTCCTGGCGTACGACGTGCAGGTACATGTCTCCGATCTCCACCGCGTTGAACACGACCCTCTTTTCGAGGAGAGGGAGCATCCCGGCATCGAGGGTGAGTGATGCGATCTCAAGCACATTCTCCTCGGGTTTACTCGGGTCCTGTACGGAAAGATCCTTCAGATTAAGCCTGCCGGTGAACAGGCTGAACGAGCTCTTCTTGACCGCGACCTCTCCTCCGACAACGTAGGAGGCCGCAGAGGTGGCTATCCTGCCGGCGAAGAACGGAACGAGGACCGCGGCGATCAGGTAGCAAGCGACGTACATTAGCGGAAGGATAACGAGTGCCTCTCGCCGGATGTAGCGAAACACCCCGCGTGGCGACTTCGTGCTCTCGTACTTCGCCTCGCCCCCGACGAACAGCCAACGCAGGAAAGAGGCCCACTTCTTGCCCCTCAATCTTTCCGACATGCTCCATCCGGAAACCCACGCAGTGAACGAGCGGCGGTATCTGATCACGAGGATCCGTGCCCCGAAGAAGACGGGGATGGTGATAAACAGCGATAGAACAATGCCTCCCAGAAGGAGATAGCGACCGTACCCCATCGGCGCAGCGACCGGAAGGTGAAACAGGACCCGCCACATTGAATCGAGCCCGCGGTTGCTATCCAGAAGGAATCTTCCAATGGCGTAGCTTCCCGAGGAGGCGGAGATCGAGATCAGCTTGAACAGCCCCATCGAGAGCAGAAATGCTCGAAAACTACCCCGGGTGAGAAAGGCCAGCGTGATCGGGATGATCACGTGCAGCCCCATCGGCGGGAGGCCGGCAAACACCCCGAGAGCAAAGGAGAACGCAATCTGATTTGGTGAGAGCGAAGACTTCAGGATCTTGAACACCTTCTTCACTCCGCTCCATGGGAGAATCGCCATCTTCATCACCTCAGGCTCCATCATCGTCATCACGCGTTGCGGAGTCAAACACGAGGGGTGATCCAAACCCTTCTTCACGCCTACGGTACAGATGGCCGATCATTGAGTGAGACACGCGCCAGGCAGATACGTTGGGCGCATGGACACTTCCAATCGGACAGCGAGCGACGTCGCGCGGACAAATCTCCGCTAAGATGGTGACATGACAAAGCGTGGAATACTCCTTATCGCTGTTGTTGTAATCGTCATAGCTACTCTCGCCGTCTCGGGGGTCTTCAAGCACCGCACACCTCCTGCCCCCGAGCCGGTGGTTGTCCAGCCGGAGAAGCCGGATATCACGATCGCCATTGATCCCGGACACGGCGGACGCGACCCCGGGGGAGTGGTCGGTGACGTGTTGGAGAAGAATGTCAACCTGGAGATCGCAAACCGACTCGCGGAGCTTGTCGATGCGCAGGCGGGGCTGAAGGCGGTGCTCACTCGCACAACCGATGTTACCGTCGATAACCGACTCCGCCTCCAACTGGCAGAGGGGGCAGGCGCGGTTCTCTACCTCTCGGTGCACACCAATTCCTACGATGATCCGAGCGTGCACGGGGCGGAGACCCTGGTTGACGACACACGCGCCAAGGATGGCCCAAGCTGGAAGCTGGCCGAAGCAGTGCAGAATGCACTGATTGCCGCGACAGGGGCGCGTGATCGTGGGGTGAAAAAACAGGGGCTTTACCTGGAGCACACGAAGCTCCCCGCAGTATCGGCCGAAGTCGGTTTCCTCACCTCAACAGACGAGAGGGCAAAGCTCCTCGATCCGGCCTACCAGGACAAGATCGCGCAGGGGCTGCTACAAGGGATCCTGGATTACCTACATGCGACGGGAGAGCTTAAGGAACAGGCGTAGACCACCGCGCATTTGCCTTCGAAACTCACGACACTTCTCTTGCTCGTTTCTTATCGTTTCGAGTGAGGAGTGATCGCAAATCCCGGTTTGCACAGCCCGAACACTGAGAGAATCCACCGCCGAACGAAGAGCGCGAAGGAGTCAAAGGACAAGAAGCTCATTCCTCATGTAGAGACGAGCAGGAGTAATGGGCAATGAGTGAAAGCGCCGGTGATGAGAAAGGACAAAAGCATCCTCTCGCAGAGGCGCAGAGAGCGCCAAGGAAAACAATATCTGTGACAGTAGCTAATAATGAGAAATGAGTAACGGGTGACGAGATTGAACAACTCAGTCAGATGCCTCAAGCTGATCGCTGATGGCTGAAAGCTGCTTCTCCCTTCGTGGTGAGACAGTCGACTCTGTGAGGCGTTGATCGCTCACGGATCTTACGAAGATTGCTCACCAGCACCCCGGCGATGGCGAGCGCTCCTCCAAGAAGTGACAACCACGTTGGTATCTCGCCGAGCCAGATCCAGGCAATGAAGATGGCCAGTACTGGATTCAAATACAGGAAGCTCGCCACGTTCGATGCCGGCGAGCGCGACAGGGCATAGACCCAAAGGACATAGGCGATCGCCGCGGGGAATACGCCGAGATACAGGGCTGCACCCGTCGCGGCTATCGGAGCAATCTGTATCGATGTGATGAGTCGCGGGAGGAAGACGAGCATCGGCAGCGTCCCCGCCCAGATCACATAAGTCGTAAATTCAAGCGGTGTGTATCGCCCGATAAACCGTTTCTGCAGAACGCTGTAGATACTCGTAAGAACAGCGGCGAGCAGTATGAGAAGCGCCCCCGTCTCAAGGTGCACGCCCCCGCCCTCACCAAAGGCGATCAGAGCGACTCCCGAAAAGCTTATGGCTACCCCCATCCATCCGATCACACGAAATCTCTCTCCGAGGAGGAGATGCGCGAACAAAGCGGTAAAGATCGGCGCGGAACTGATGAGCATACTCGCCGAACCGGCGGTCACCGTCATCTCACCAACGTTTAGCGAGAGGTGATACCCGGTGATCCCCAAGATCCCCAGCAGCGCGATAAGCGGAAGATCACGCACCTTCGGCAACCTCATTCTGGCTATGATCGCGTAGATGGTAAGAACAGTCGACGCTGTCAGGAAGCGCAGCAATGCCAGTTCACCAGGTCCGTAGCCAACTAGCGCAGCACGGATGGCAGCAAACGCTGATGCCCAGAGAACAAGCGCTACAGCGAGTGCAGCCAGTGTGCGCCTATCAGTTGAGGCATTCATGAGTGAAGT
This sequence comes from uncultured bacterium, assembly GCA_913009415.1. Lineage (GTDB taxonomy): Bacteria > Bipolaricaulota > Bipolaricaulia > UBA7950 > UBA9294 > M55B144. The sequence goes on along the minus strand of CAJVYM010000055.1, from coordinate 4,325 downwards.
ACCCTAAATGATGAAGATATGAGTCGGTGCACACGACATGTGGGACGGTGCATCAGCCATTGCTCAGTGGCAAGCTCTGTCACTGTGCGAGGCCTAGCATTTGGCTCACAATACATATATGACATCTACCGATACAAGCAGATGTATGATGAATCTTGTTGAACCTTCAATTGAAACTTCTTGTTCGCCTCGACAGTGAACGTGTCGTGCGGCACGTAGTCTTTCCAATCGTCGCTTCCCGGCAGCCTGACAGTGAGCTTCCCGCTCGTGACCGTCATGATCTCCACGGTCGACGTTGCGAACTCATACTCTCCGGCTGCCACGACACCGACCGTCGCCCGACCGTTCTCATCCTCAAAGGCTATCGATTTGACCTTCCCGTCAAAATACTCATTTGTCCTGAACATTTGTAATTACACTCCTTGTTAATTTACTGATCACGTAGTGCTTACTCGCCTCGCTGGCAAGAGAAGGATACCGTTCCCGCGTGCCTATAACCACCAGCAATTCTACACATTGCTGCCCATCATCTACCAGGCTATCGAAACCAGGGTAACGCCAGCAATAATCAGCGTAACGCCAATCGCGGAGCGCCTGGAAGGGCGTTCCTTCAGTATGAATATGCTTGCCAAGAAACCGAAGAGAACGACCACTCCGCGGACAGGGGAGATGAGGCTCGCCGGTGCCCGCCCGAGCGCGAAAAGCCACAACAGCCATCCAAGGAAGAGGTTGGTGAACCCCGTGAGTACGGCAATTCCAATTCCCATCCGTGATCGCTTAAGGTTACGTAGCCCGCCCCGCACGAGGAGAAACGCGCCCCACCCCACGCCCGATGCGAGGACGACCATCAACTGGTAGGTGCTCGCGGCCATTCCGTGAGAGAGGCAGTACTTCGTAGGCGCGATCTCCGCAATCCCCCATACCGCGCCCGCGGTAAGAGCAAGCCACGGCCCAAACCGACTGATGGGCGCACCCGTGCGTACCCGATGCGACGAGAGAAAGTAAGCCCCGCCTATAACCAGTCCCGCCGCGGCAAACGAGACGAGTCGCGGCGCCTCGCCCAGGAAGACAACCGCTGCCACCACTCCCCAGAACGGCGCGGTATTGGCTAGCGGGACCACTTCGTGTGCCGGGCTGGTTCGAAGCGCGATCATGTACAACAAAGTCCCGACGAACGAATCAAAGACTCCTCCGAGGATCGCAACAATCAGCAGATTTGCGCCGGGGAAAGAAAACCCTCCCGTAAGAAGGCCGAACGGCACGACAAAGAGCAGGGCAGAAAATGAGCGCACGAATCCAAACAGGGCAAGGGACGTGTCCTCAAGCCCGCGCTTGGCGATAACCTGTCCTCCTCCCCACAGGGCGGCACTTGCTACGGCAAACAGGATCGCGATGTTAATGGCAGGCCTCCTTCAGCACGGGGGAAGGATACCCAAGTGCAGCCAGTACAGCCAGAAGGGGAGAATCTGTGCCACATAGGGGTTCCTTATCGTCTTGAGTGGATGATTGAGAGCATGGTACGAAACAAAGCGCCTCTCGCAAAGGAGTGAAAGGGTGATGGGTAATGCGTGAAGAGTGATGAGACAGAGCGAGTGGATCTTGTGCTTCAAGCTGACTACTGACTGCTGACCGCTGAGATCGCGTCTTGAGCGAGTGACAACGAGCGGGCGAGAGAACGGCATTCCATCAATTGAGGATGCCAAGGGCGAAGATGGGGTAAAATCTGAACTATCAGAGATGAGAGACTGGACGAGGGGGATGGATATTGTCTGAAACACGTGCTGCATTGATCGCATCTGAACTGATGATCGGAGAAACACAGGTCCGCGCTGTCGCGTCACTTCTCTTGGATGGAGCGACGGTCCCGTTCATCGCCCGCTACCGCAAGGAGAAGACAGGATCGCTAAATGAAGTAGCGATCACCTCCATCCGCGATCGCCTGGCACAGCTCGCCGAGCTCGATAAGCGGCGAGAGGCGATCCTCAGCTCACTTGCGGAGCGGGATTTGCTGACCGATGAGCTGCGCGTCGCTGTAGAGGGAGCGACGACCCTCCCCGCGCTTGAGGACATCTACCTTCCCCATCGGCCAAAGCGGCGCACGCGTGCCACGATCGCCCGCGAGAAGGGGCTTGAGGGGCTCGCCAAGCTCATCTTCTCTCAGGAGCAGGGGATCGACCCGCAGCAAGAGGCGCGAGCGTTCATCAACTCTGAAGCGGGAGTCGAGACGATCGATGACGCCCTGGCCGGCGCGCGCGATATCATCGCCGAGTGGACAAGCGAGGACGCCCCTATCAGGCAGGAACTGCGCCGGCTCTTCCTGAAGAAAGGGATCATCACATCCGTGGTCGCCAAGGGACGCGAGGCGGAGGCCGCGAAGTACCGCGACTACTTCGATGCAAAGGAACCGCTCGCCAAGGCGCCCGGACATCGTATCCTCGCCCTGCTGCGCGGCGAGCGAGAGGGAATGCTGAAACTAACAATCCGCCCGCCGGAGGATGAGGTGCTATTGCGCCTTCATCGGCGCACGATCAGAAAGCATCGCCCCACCACAGGTGAAATGACCACCGCAGTTGACGATGCCTACAAGCGGCTCCTCGCCCCATCGCTGGAGACGGAGGCCCGCCATCACATCGTAGAGAGGGCGGACAATGAAGCGATCCGCGTCTTCGCGCAGAACCTGCGCCAGCTCCTGATGGCCCCTCCGCTGGGGCAGAAGGCGGTCCTGGCGATTGATCCGGGCTACCGCACCGGATGCAAGGTGGTCTGTCTCGATCGCCAAGGGAAGCTCCTGCACCACGCGGTAATCTATCCTACCCAATCGAAGGCACGAGTCGAAGAGGCGAAGAAGGTCATACGCGACCTCGGGAAGGATTTCTCGATCGAGGCGATCGCGATCGGAAACGGGACGGCCGGTCGTGAGACGGAGGCGTTCGTGCGCAGGCTTGAGATCGACGAGTCGATCCCGATCGTGATGGTGAGCGAGAGCGGAGCCTCGATCTACTCCGCATCGCAGATAGCGCGAGAGGAATTCCCCGATCACGACATCACCGTGCGTGGGGCGGTCTCCATCGGAAGAAGGTTGATGGATCCCCTCGCCGAGCTGGTAAAGATCGACCCACAGTCGATCGGCGTGGGGCAGTACCAGCACGACGTCGATCAGGCGAGGCTGAAGCAGAGCCTCACCGGCGTGGTGGAGAGCTGCGTGAACAGCGTGGGGGTGGAGGTGAACACCGCAAGCGCCACGCTTCTGGCGATGGTCTCCGGGATCAACGCCACACTGGCGAGGAACATCGGCGCCTACCGGGATGAGAACGGGCCGTTCCGCAGCCGCAAAGATCTATTGCGCGTCCCTCGCCTCGGGCCGAAGGCGTTCGAGCAGGCAGCAGGGTTCCTCCGCATCAGGGGAGGCGATGATCCGCTCGACGCCAGTGCCGTCCATCCGGAGAGCTACGTGGTCGTCGCGTGCATGGCCGCCGATCTCAGCTGTTCCATCACCAAGTTGATGGAGAGCGAGGAACTGCGTTCCCAGATCGATCTTGACCGCTATATCACCGACATAATTGGCCTTCCCACCCTGCGCGACATCACTTCTGAACTGGCAAAACCCGGCCGCGACCCGCGCGACCGCTTCGAGCCGTTCGCCTTCTCCGAGAACGTGCATTACATGGACGATCTCGCCGTGGGAATGAAGCTTCCGGGGATCGTGACCAACGTGACCAAATTCGGGGCATTCGTCGACATCGGGGTGCATCAGGACGGCCTCGTCCACATCAGCCAGCTCGCCAGCCGGTTCGTCTCCGATCCATCCGAGGTGGTGAAGGTACAGCAGCACGTCACGGTCACTGTGCTCAATGTGGATAAAGCGCGCGGTCGTATCTCCCTATCGATGAAGATCGATCTCGCGGGTAAAACGAGCAACCGCGACTGGATCATCGAGCCTTAGCTGAGAAACGGCTCGCTTTTGTAGTGTGGTAGCTTGCCTAGCTTGTTTGCCACGTTCAATGTAGACAGCCGTATAGACCATAAGCCTAACGTCGGAGGCAAGCTCCGGCGCTACGCGAGATCATGTCTTTCGGAGCGTGGCAGCTGGTCTGCCACGTTGGGGGACAATCTACAACACGACGGCAGAGACAATTCGCCACGAATAGTTATTAATGGTTGCAAAATTATTCTTACATCAGCCGGCATAGTGAGTTGTCGCTAAGAGGAAGAAGGAGCGTATCAAGGCGGGCTTTCTTTGCAGCGCTCGCAAGTGAGAGCGAACCGCTTTGGTCAACTGTTCCAGTGAAGTTATGCACTGCTTGCCAAGCGTGTGGTTCTTCAGG
>CAJVYM010000054.1 GCA_913009415.1 uncultured bacterium | reverse complement strand
ACCAACTACCGTTCCGGCTACTTCCGACCTGCCCACCCAATGTACGCCTCCACCCATATCCAATGTACACGATACACCGACGATAAACATCTCTCCCCTCACGCTAGTAATGTACGAGGCTACTTTTTGAACAGTGAGTGTTGCTAGTTCCGTCTAGAACAGGGATTAAGAATTCAAGCAGCAAGTAAGTTGGAAAAGTAGCCTGTCCCCTTTTCTCTTACCTGAAGCAGCCAAGCTGGCAGGCACGAATGCGAATGTGGAGTTCCTCTGCTGCTGCCGATACGAGTAGCTTGGGAATCTTAAGATCGGAGGCGATCCGCCACGCTACCGTGCACGGAAGGTGTCCATCGACAGGGCGCGAAGTGACAGCCTTTCGCAGCTCGTCTGTCACTTGATCCTTCATCGCTTCCAGGGGATGCACATCCTCGGGGTAGCCGAACAAGCCAAGCTGGCAGTGTGAGATCTTGATCGATTCCTTTGTCGCCGAGTTTCCAACATCGATCGGCTTAACTCCCATCTTCTCTGCCACGGCGAAGGCCCGCGCGCACGGAAGTTTCCCATCGACAAGCAGTGTGGCAATTGCGCGTTTCAAATCATTCATAGCAGTCAGTATTCTCCGTCACGCACTGGATAAGCACAAGGCCTTGCCTGCGAAAGGAACATCAAGTAAGGTAGTCTCCCTGTAGTAAGCACAATTGACAAAAGGAGACATATGCTGATTTGGACTGGTTTCTCCCTCTCTATCGTTGCTCTTCTTTATATCTCTCGGCGCAGCCTCTGGTTGGCAATGACCACCGCAGCAGTGGTCCTTGCTGCTTTCACTCTCTCTACAAGTGAGATGGCGACGGTTCTTGCGCGCACATTTGCTGACCCGTCGGTCCTCCTCATAGCATTTGTGGTTGGGATCATTCCGCTCATCGGCGGAGCACTCGAGGAGTCTGGGGAGATGGACCGGCTGGTAGCTAACATGCGTATGGGGAAAAGGCTCTTCTTCGCCATCTCCCCCGCGATGCTCGGGATGCTCCCCATGCCCGGTGGGGCACTCCTCTCCGCCCCGCTGATCGAACGTGGAGGAAAAGGTGTGCCGTCCGGCGTGAAGGCGGCAGGGAATGTCTGGTTTCGACACGCGTTTCTGCTTGTTTATCCCCTCGGATCGTCTCTCATCGCCTCTTCTAAGATCGCCTCCATCGGCTTGTACCAGGCGATCCTCTTCCTCTTTCCGGCATTTCTGCTCACGGTTGCGATCGGCTACTTCATCATGCTACGCCAAGTCGGAGGAAGGATGGATTACGAGGAGAAATTCTCACTCTCTGGCCTCCTCGTTCCGCTGGGGATTATCCTTGCCGCTCCTGTGATTGACATAGTCATGAAGTCGACATTACATCTAACTCACCCCGAGATCGGCACAGCCGTTGGGGTAAGCGTTAGCCTGCTCCTGGCAATGGGAATAGGCCGCATTAGGGGGCGGCAGTTCTCAGCAATAGCGGCAAAGATGCGACCCTGGAAGTACGCACTCATTATCCTAGCGATGTTCCTGTTTCTCAACGTGTTTAAGCTCTCTGGCTCGCCAGAGTTGCTGGCCGACCTCAACATGCCGCCGGTACTGTTGTGCATCGTGATTGGGTTTGTGCTGGGGATGATCACCGGGCGCATTCAGGCGCCGATCGCCATCGTCGTTCCGATATTCGTGACCGCCCACGGAGCGATATCCCTCCCCGCGTTTGCCGTCACGTATTTCGCCATTTACCTGGGATACGTAATCAGCCCCGTCCACCCGTGCGTCTCGGTCTCCATGGAGTACTTCTCGATATCGATGTCCACCTTTTTGCGCCGCATGGCGCTCCCGGTAGCGATCGCCACGTTGGCCGATCTCGTAGTAGCCCTGTTTGTTTTGTAAGACCTGAATCACGAGTGCTACGAATAGCACGAATAATCACTAAAAACGCGGAACGATGAACGCGGAAGACAGAAGAACTCATGCAGCGGCGTTTCATCACGAACTTCACGAATGGGACGAATCTGACGAATCATTTGGTGTACCAATTTTAAGCCATCAGCGGTCAGCTTGAAGCGGTAACCCCCACTGCTTCAACTCACCAGTCGTGACTCGTCTCGGGGATGTCCCGTCAATTGTTAAACCTGGCGTTCTCTGCGCCTCTACCGAGAGAATGTTGTTGCTCTTTCCAATGACTCGTCACTCATTACTGATCACTGTTGGTTGTGCGAGGGCTTATCCTGCGTGACCTTCATCTCGATCGTCTGGGTTGGGAAGGCGAACTCGATTCCCTCTTTTTCGAACTGGCGCTTGATCGCCAGGTTCATCTCCTCCAGTGCGCGCAGGTAGACCTCGTAGTCCATTTCCTTGCACCAGTGTTGCACAAGGATGTTAAGCGAGAAGTCTCCAAAACGGTTGAAGTAGGCGCGTGATTGGGCGGTCGCGGGATGCTCGGAGAGGATCTTACGCAGGATAGAGAGGGCGCGTTCCAACTTTTCCGTTGACGTGCCGTAAACAAGGCCGATGGTGAAGTTCGTTCGCCGCGTGGGGCGAGCGGCAAGGTTAGTAATGTTGGCGGCGGCAACTGTCTTATTCGGTATCACAACGAGTGTCCCATCCCACGTACGCACTCGCGTAGAGCGGAGGCCGATCGTCTCGATTGCTCCTTCGTACCCTTCCATATTTACTGCATCTCCCACCTTGAACGGGCGATCGACGAAGATCATCACCGCTCCGAAGATATTGGCGATCGTATCCTGTGCTGCAAACGCGATCGCCACCCCTCCAACACCTAACCCGGCGATCAGACTAGAGATATTGTAGCTAAGGACGTTTTGGAGAAAGAGAAGAAGCCCAATTCCCCAGATGAACCCTTTTGCCACCTTGCCTGCGAGTGGGACGAGTTGATCATCGAGCGGTGATGGGGTCTTGGCCGCGTGCACCCTAAGAATGGCGACCATTGCATCGACCGCCCGCGCGAGCAGATAGAGGATAAGTAGGGTGAATATCGCCAGGAAAAGGCGGTCAATGATTACCTTCACCGATTCCGGAATGCGGAACAAGTGAATGGAAATCCAAACGGAAAGAACAGGAAGGCCGCCGCGGAGAAGGCTGAGAGCTGCTGCGAGTGTTGCTTTACGACCGTTTTTCTCGGTTGTACGCGCCTTCGCGCGCGTTGAAAGGACGCGTACGAGGCGATACAGAAGCAAAGAAGCGAGGAAGATAAGGACTACCGCGCCGTAGCGCCAGGCCTCATTGCCCATCAACAAGTAGTCAAGCCAGCTCATCCCTATCATTGCACGGACTAGGGTACACAACATTCACCCCGCTCACAAACTGGAGGAGCGACAAGGCGTACTCCGAGTACATATGCTGTGCCCTATAGATGATGAACCACGTAAGATGACCTTACGGAAGCCACTTGCGTATTGATACTGGTAAGAGATACGTCTGGTCACAATTGCAACTGAAGAGAGGCTCCTCACTGTTTCGTGTGGGTAGCAGAGATTGGGATGACCACAAAGAGTATTCCTACAGGCATAAGCAGAGCGGGGGCTCATGAGGGGGCCTGAGATGAGCTTTGTTGCAGATTGTACCTTCAACGTGGGAGGCAATCTCCCCCGCTACATAACAACCATGTTTTCGTAGCGGCGTACCTTCATAACAACTAGGAATCAGGAAGCTTTGTTTGTCGAAAGATGGGTAGTATCTCAGCAATGGGTAGAGAAACTCGCTTGTGTCCGGCCCTTCCGACAACGATTTTCGCTGAGAAAAGTGCAGACAGGATTGACTCTTCTGTCGCCTCGATCGTTGCCTGGAAGACGGCGTTGATCATCGAATGCGCATCGTTCATCCGCTGCTCATCTAGAAACACTTGCTTGGGATCATCAGGAACCTTGTTTGCCGTGCTGAAGGCGATGGCGAACTCCCCGCTCCCGTTGTGACAGGTTCCTCCAGTGCGCGCTATCCCGAAGGCCGCGCGTTTAGCAACCCGCATCAATTGACGATGCGACAGGGGAATATTCGTTCCTATCACGACAACGATCGATCCCTCATCGGGAGGGGATGCTTCTCTTTCGTAGTCGCGCAGCATGCGCCCCACCGGGACGCTGTCGATGATCAGTTCCTCCCTGCGCCCAAAGTTGGGAAGACTGAGTACACCGAGCGTGTACTCCTTCCCGTCCAAGGTAAGGATGCGCGATGCGCTCCCAATCCCGCTCTTGAACTCAAAGGAGCTCATCCCGACACCGGCGCCGACAACCCCTTCCTCGACCGCCTCGGAGGAGGCACTATCAAGGGCTTGAAAGACGTGCTCCTTGTCGATGGGACGCGCCTGAATATCATTCAGGTAGGAATCGTTGCACTCCGAAACGACGGGGTTGACCGAGACGATCTCGCGGCCTGAGATGCTGTACTTTTCGATCACCCACGAAACGAGGGCGTCGCTCACCTTGCCCACGTTGAGGGTATTGGTGAGCATGATCGGGGTCTCGATCGTGCCAAGCTCATTGATCTGCGGAAAGCCGGTCGCCTTCCCGAACCCGTTTATCGTCACTGCTGCAGCGCGTACCTTCTCGTAGAACAGGTTTCCCGCATGAGGGATGATCGCGGTGACGCCGGTGCGGATGTTAGCGCCCTCGATGAGCGTGGTGTGCCCCACTGCTACGCCTGGGACGTCGGTGATCCCGTTCGTCCTTCCGGTAGGCAGTCGACCGATCGTGATTCCTAGGTCACGCAGCACAAACGACATCATCCCTTCCTTGCCAAGGCCACGGCGCGCTCTGCGAGAATGGAGAGGGGGTCGAATACGGGAACCGGTAGTGAGTCCGGAGAGATAACTAGTGAGAGCTCGGTGCACCCGGGGATGATCCCCTCCGCTCTGCGAGCGATCAGTCCCTTTGCAACATCGATCATTGCACCCCGCACGCTGTGATCACCCGCCTTGATCCTGTGAATCGCTTGCATCACTGCAGCCTCTTGTTGATCATTTGGGACAAGAAGCGCAATCCCTCTGCTAGCAAATGCGTTTTGGTAAAGGCCACTGCGGAGCGTTCCCTCAGTGGAGAGGAGGCCGATCCATTGTGCAGAAGACTGCTGAGAGGCGACGCGCTCCGCAGTCTGTCCGATCATGTCGATGATCGGTATCGAGATGATTTCTCTCAGTTCATGAAGCCAGTGGTGAGCCGTGTTGCACGGTATTATGATGAAGTCTGCTCCCGCACGCTCCAGGTTCTTCGCCGCCGCGATGAGCAGGGGAAGTGGACTCTCGCCCTGGCCGCGGATCGCAGCGGTGCGGTCGGGGATCTTCGGGTTACTGTCGATTAAGACATGCAGGTGATCCTGATCGCGCTTTGCGGGAGTGAGAGCGATGATGCGGCGAAACAGCTCCACCGTCGCCTCCGGCCCCATCCCACCCAAGATGCCGATCGTTCTTTCCGTCACTTGCTGATCAACTCCGTCAAAACCGCGCTTATTCCTTGCCCGCTCTTTTTTCCTGCAGGTAGTGGTCGATCGCCACTGCTGCGCGCTTGCCTGCGCCCATCGCCTGGATGACCGTCGCTGCACCGGTGACGATGTCACCGCCAGCAAAGACGCCTTCCCTGCTCGTCTGCCCCGTGTCCGGGTCGGCAACGATGTTTCCCCGGCGCGTGAGATCAAGGCCTGGTGTGGTTCTGGGGACGAGCGGATGCGGACCGTTTCCGATGGCGATGACAACCGTATCCGCATCGATCACGAACTCGGAACCTTCGATCGGAACGGGCCTGCGCCTCCCGGATTCATCGGGCTCGCCAAGCTCCATGCGGATGCACTCTGCCCCGGCGATCGCTCCGTCCTTCTCCACGAAGCGGACGGGGTTGGTCAGCAATTGGAACTTCACCCCTTCCTCCTTGGCGTGCTCGACCTCTTCGGCACGGGCGGGGAGCTCCTGCTCGCTCCTGCGGTAGACGATGATCGATTCCTCCGCCCCCAGACGAAGAGCGGTGCGTGCCGAGTCCATGGCCACGTTTCCTCCACCGACCGTGATCACCCTCTTGCCGACCTTGATCGGGGTATCGTATTCCGGGAAGAGAAAGGCGCGCATCAGGTTTGTGCGGGTAAGGAACTCGTTTGCCGTGTACACGCCGTTCAGGTTTTCGCCGGGGATACCGAGGAAGCGAGGGAGCCCGGCACCGGTGCCGATGAAGACCGCATCGTAGCCCTGAGACATGAGGTCATCGACCGTGTACAGCTGCCCAACCACCTTGTTCAGCTCGATTTTCACCCCCATCGCCTTCAGCGCGGAGATCTCTCGCTGGACGATCTCCTTGGGGAGACGAAACTCGGGGATGCCGTACATGAGCACTCCGCCCGCGACGTGAAACAGCTCGAACATGGTGACCTGGTAACCCTTTTTTCGTAGATCGCCGGCCGCGGTGAGCCCCGAGGGTCCAGCACCGATCACCGCCACGTGTTGCTCCTTTGTCGGTAATACCTGATGCGTTGCTCCGCCGTGCTGCGCCTCCCAATCGGCGCAGAAGCGCTCCAGTTTTCCGATCGCCACCGGCTCGAAGCGGATCCCCAGGGTGCACACGCCCTGACACTGGCTCTCCTGTGGACAGACGCGGCCGCAGACGGCGGGGAGGCTGTTCGTTTCCTTGATCGTGGCGATCGCCTCGGAGAAGCGCCTGTTCTTGATGTGCTCGATGAAGCGCGGGATGTCGACACTCACCGGACATCCCTGCACACACGGCGCCGTGGGGCACTGCAGGCAGCGTTCGGCCTCGATCATTGCCTCTTCTTCTGAGTATCCGAGTGGGACCTCATCGAAATTATGAATCCGAATCTGTGGGTTCTGTTGTCGCATCGGGGTCTGTTTCTGCCGGCTCATACAAGGGCTCCTTCTTCCTTCTTCTCGCTTGCCAGGTAGCGCTCAAGGGCGCAGCTCTCTTCTTCGTGATAGAAGCGCTGGCGCGACATGAGGAGATCGAAGTTCACCTTGTGTCCATCAAACTCCGGGCCATCGACGCAGGCAAACTTCGCCTCTCCTCCGACCTCAACGCGGCAGCCGCCGCACATGCCTGTGCCGTCGATCATGATTGAGTTCAAGCTAACCACCGTCGGCACGGAGAACTCGCGCGTCACGTTGCAGGCGACCTTCATCATGATCCCCGGGCCGATCGCCCATACGCGGTTGACCTCGCGGTCGGAGGCGATGATGTCGTGGAGTGGATTGCTGACGAACCCCTTGTTCCCGTTCGAGCCATCGTCGGTCATGACGATCAGTTCGTCGCATACCGAGTCCATTTGATCGATGTAGAACAGAAGATCCTTGTTGCGCGCTCCAATGATTCCGATCACCGTGTTCCCAGCCTTCTTCAGGTCGCGTGTAATCGGATAGAGCGGGGCGATCCCCAACCCTCCACCAACGCAGATCACCGTTCCGTAGTTCTCGATCTCCGAGGGAACACCCAACGGGCCGACAAAGTCGAGGATGTCGTCACCCGCAGCGAAGTGGTCGCCCATCTCACGCGTGCTCTTTCCTACTTCCTGTACGACGATCGTTACTCCACCGGTCCTCGTGTCGGCATCGACGATCGTCAGTGGAACGCGTTCTCCTCGCTCGTGCAAGCGCAGGACGATAAACTGCCCGGATTTGGCGACACGGGCGATCTCCGGTGCTTCAACTATGTATTCACGGATCTGTGGACCGAGAGTCCTCTTGCTCAAAATCTTGTACACGCTGTGAGCCTCCTGACAAGAAAAGATCGGCCTTAGGCCATCTGCACAATTATCCCTGGCCCCTTCAGGCGATGCAACCTAGCCTTCGAAAAAGAGGTTCCTTGTCGTTTCGAGTGGGCAGTTGAAGATACGGTGCGTGACAGAGTGCCTCTCGCAAAGTCGCGAAATAGTAATGCATACTGAGAAAGAGCAAAAGCATTTTCTCGCAGAGACGCAGAGACGCAGAGAACAGCAGAAAAAGGGCTCCTTGTCGTTTCGAGTGGGTATAGACATAACGGAACCGGAATGCCGTTGTTTTTCGTAGCGTGGGCAGCTTGTCTGCCACGTTGCAGAGTATCCGTGCAGTAGGGATTAACTTGTACCCCTCTGCGCCTCAGCGTCTTGAGTGAGTGAAACGAACGGGCGAGAGAACAGTCTTCTATCATTTGCGCTCAAGATTCGTTACCCACTCCAAACAGCAAAGAGGCGAAAAAGAGTGGCTGGTTGCCGTACAATGATTATCAGGAGGATGTGATATGCGCTACTACTTGGAGAGCGATGGGAAGGTGTTCCTGATCAAGACAGATGGATCGCTGGATCTCCCAGAGCGTGATGAAATACCTTTCGAGTTCGACGAGATCGCCCCACTGGCAACGAGCGAGCCGGTTATGTTCTGCGTTCCACATCTGTCACGACATCCGCGAGAGTGGATGGGAAAGGACGAACTGGCGTCGCACGCGCAGGCGACTCGTCTCCTGCGTGAGGCGATCCACTCTACGATGCACCGGGTGGTCGTTGAAGGAATATGCGTCGATGGGGGAAAAATCCTTCTCGTGAAGGGGAGTCGTGGATTGACGGAGGGGAGGTGGTCGTTCCCCGGGGGGTTCCTTCGCTTCGGCGAAGGGCCGCAAGAGGGGGTGCTGCGCGAGATGAGAGAGGAGTTGCGGGTGGAGGGGCACATCGAGTCGTTCCTCGATGTAAGATCAAGGCTGGGAGAAACGAGCAAGCTACACTGGATCATGCTCTTCTACCGAATCTCGCTACCTGATGCTCTCAACCCTGATCCCGACGAGATCGCCGACGCACGCTACTTTCCATTGCAAGAAGCCGCGTCCCTGGTGTCGGACGGGTTGATGCGTCAGGTGGTACTGGATGTAGCTAGAGGAGCTTCATCCCAATTTGGAACTTAATCTCCTGCTTCCATTCCAGATAATACGGTTCGTGCGCGAAATGCATCGAGAGGACGACGCTTGCGCCCTTTACCGGGGTGAACGTCACATCAAGCGATAACTCATGTTTGTCGGTTGGTACGCCATCCCACGTCTCACGCGAGAAGGAATAAGCAACCGCAGCCGAAAGCCAGTCCGTTACCGTGTAGTCGTAGCTGGTCTTGATATCCATCTGGTTTGTGCGCAGAAAGTTATACGCACCGGAGAAGTCCCCACGGATAAGGAACTGCGCCTTTGGAGTCGTCGTAAATGCGTAGTCAATCGATGCCGTCGCCAATAGGTCGTTTGACTCCTGCATCGGATCGATAATCTCATACCCCAAACCGACGCTGAAACTTCCACCGCAATAGCGGGGGTGGCTGTTATCCTGCACGATCTGGGCCATCTTGTAAATGTCGAGCGCATTCAACCCGCTTGGCCTTACGAAGCCTGATCCATTAATGATATCCTGGAGGGAGCCAAGGAGGGCATTCATCGACTTATAGGTGTCTGCATTGTCGATCTCGTGAGCCAGAGACTCCAGGTCGATCTCCTCCATGTGTGAGGTGATACTTCCATGTTTAAAGAGATAAGCATCTATCTTAATAGCCTTAGATAGTGGAGTGACATCGGTGAACCGCCCGTAACCGACCCCCAGCTTGGCAAACAGTCCGATTGTCTTGTAGGAGGACGCGCTCTTGGCTGTCACGCCCGCTATTCCGAAGAAAGGCCGATCGGGTGAGAAGTAACGCTTGAAGTTTCCTTGTGCATTGATTAGAAACGAGGACAGGGCGACCGTCGAGATATGCATGTCATTCTTAACGGAGATATCGTAGCCTAAGTCCGGCGAATCATGGCGACGGAAGTAGTTAAGCAGAAGCTGTCCGGAATCGATGTCTCGATCGGAAAGGCCGTAGGGGTCGTTGTAATAATGATAAGAGAAACTGATCCCGAGATTGTCGATGTCGCTGTTGGGAGCGCGGTAGTTGCACAGAGGGACCGCTCCGGACGCAGCAACGGAGACCGCAGCAAGAAGGACAAGAAGCAGGATATGGTTGCGCACAAATGACACTGTCATCACCTCTAAGAGCAAGGTTACAAGGCCTCTCCCGCTTCTGCAATCTGCTTCTTCCCCCGCGCAAGTGAGCGATGTCCGTCCTGCACGCTCTCTTGGGAAGGCGTGCGATCGGAGATCGTCTCATCCTCGGGGAACAGAGGAAGCTGCCGCACGCTCGTCTTGCTCAGTCTCCCCACACCGACGCCGATCAGCCGCACCCCTCGTCCGGCGATGTCCACGCGCCGGAGCAGCAGATCGAGTGCCATCCCCTCGATGATGCGAGTCGAGTCAGTCGCCACAACGAGGCTCGCCTGACGGGTGACCGTCTCAAAGTCGGGGTAGCGAATCTTTATGCGCACCGTCTTTCCAACCAGCTGCCCTCTTCGAAGCTGTGCGGACACATTTTGTGCCAGGTCACGTACGATTTCTTCCATATGCTCCTTCGAGTAGATGTCCTGCGCAAAGGTGACCTCGCGAGAGACGGAGCTGCTCTTGCTCTTGCGATTGAGTGGCGTAGCATCCTCCCCGCGCGCCAGGCGGTAGAGGACTTTCCCCATCGAACCGAACTCGCGCATCAGCTGAGAGAGCGAAGTGCGACGCAGGTCGCGGATGAGGGATATCCCAAGGCCACGCAGCCGCCGTTCGGTCACCTTTCCAACACCCCAGATCATGCGCACGGAGAGCGGATCGAGGATCTGCTGCACGTGCTCTTGATCGATTATCACGAGGCCATCCGGCTTTTGAAGCTCTGAAGCGACCTTAGAGAGAAAGCGATTCGGGGCCAGTCCGACCGAGCAGGTGAGACCGGTCTCCTGCTTAACGTGAGCCTTGATGATTGCCACGATCTCCTCGGCGCGGTCCTCTCCGGTGAGATCGAAGAACGCCTCGTCGATCGAGACCGGTTCCACGACGGGCGAGTACTGATGAAGGATGGCGCGCACCTTCCTGGAAATCTCCACGTAGCGGGGGAAGCGCGGGGCAAGGAAGATCCCCTGCGGGCAGAGCTTGCGCGCCCGCGCCATCGGCATCGCACTTCCCACACCGAATTTACGCGCCTCGTACGACGCGGTGGAGACCACTCCGCGTGGACCGAGCCCGCCGACGATCACCGCTCTGCCCCGGTAGCGCGGTTCGTCGAGCTGTTCCACCGCGGCGAAGAACGCGTCCATGTCCAAATGGGCGATCCGGCGCAGATCTGTAGCTTGATGATCTCTTTCTTCATTCATACCGTTCCTTGCGACACTTGCCTCCTCTCTTGCATCATTTGGCGCATTCCCACTGAAGTTTACCACCTGACGCTTGGACTGCAGCCCGCGTTCGTCATGAGTGTCGCAATAATCCGTATTCTACTTGCATGTACCTGTGGCTGGAACGCTCTGGTTACACAAGAGCCTCTCAAGGGTTGAAGTATCGAGTTCAAGCGGTGTTAAGAGCTGATAGCGTTGACGAAGCCGTTTCATTTGCGCCACGTAGCGGAACGGAGCCAATGTATCGGCGGGAAAGGCGTGTGGGTCGATACCGAGGAGCTTAAGTTCTCCATGCGAGGAGAGGAGGTCCTCCCATGACTTGAGCTTGGCAGTGTCCGGGCTGCGAGCAAACGATGGCACCAGGGTAAGGTAGATCCGCTTGAACCGCCTGCCGGTCAAGAACCCTCTTGCAAAGGAGAGGGCGTCTTGCGTATTGAACGGAAGCCACAAGTCGGGAATGCCGGTTTGTAGATTAGTGCGCGGGTTCTGATAGTTGAAGCAATCAAACATGATTTCATTCTTTCTTACGCTCGCACATGCGAGGTAGGCGTGGTAGGAGAGGAGGCCGTAGTCGGCTGGATGGGGGTAGCGGATCTCGATCAGCTCGATCCCCTCTTCTCTTGCAAACTGCCTTACCGCAGCAGCAAACTCCGGCGGGCAGCCCCATTCCGACTCCGGCCTCGTCTCGAGCGATAGATCACGCCCCCACTTTTTCAGGTAATCATCCGAAGTGATCGCGCCGAGCCCACCAATCTGAAAGTACGAACCCTTTCCAACCCGGAACTGGGGCCAGGGGTAGGTGCAGTCGACGAGGACGATCTTCCCACCCGGGGCGAGGTTCTTCCCGATAAACTCCCGGTAGGCTGATGGTAGGGAGAGGAGCTTGACGCGGAGGAAGTTCACGTACTTCACCAACGATCGGTCGTGGAGGGGATCGTAGTGATCGATCACTTCGATCGAGCCAGGGGCGGCCCGCCCCAGGACAGTGGCAGCGTACCGGTCACCGGTCGCGGCGTAGGCGTCGATGTCATCCGGATCGATCGGGGGGTGCCTGATGACGAGCCCGAATGAGGAGGTGAGGAACGGGGCGTGGAGGAGGGAAGCAAGGTGGGCGACCCCACCGTTTGGGCTCCCGATCACGATCGCCTGGTATGCATGGTCGGGGTATTGAGAGACGCACCAGCGGGCGAGCTCCGCCGGCTCGAAGGAGTCGAGCTTCCGGGGCGGTTCCCCAAGCGAAACCGACATCCCCCATTCGATTCCCGCGATCCTTAAGCTCTCCGGCAACAGGCTGAGCAGCCCCAGGAAGAGCTCGCTTCCGGGAGGGTAGCAGTTCAAGACACTCTTTCCACGACCGGTCAGTGCCCCGGCGACCTCTTGCACCACCCGCGTCCCCGAATCGAAGCAAACAGGCGCGATCCCCTTCTCAGCAGCGGAAGTGCTGACGAACAGGAGCGCAATGATCAACCCGAGCAGTCCCATCGTCCGCAACGGTCTTATCATCTGCCCGGCTTGGGGCCGTACAGTTCGGCCAAGATTGGAGCCAACCGCTGCGGAAAATCGGTGTAGATCCCAGTTATTCCCGGCATCGTCGCGAAGTGACGCAGCTGATCGACGCTGTTGTATGTCCACACGTACACCCCGTACCCGTGGCCGCCTAAATCCGCAGCGATCTCCGGGCTGATCGCGATCGGGCTGGGCTCATATCCGTCCGCTCCCAGTTTTTTCAGGAAACCGACCGGATCAAGCGGCGGGAAGACGACCAACGCCGCGGTGGGAATACGGGAATCGAGCTTTTTCACTTGCACGAGGATGCGGTGGTCGAACGAGGATACCATCACCCAGTCCTCCATGCCTGTTGCCTGGATCAGCGCCACGAGCTTGTCTGCGATCTGCGCCGGGGTGAGGTAGTCCATCGGTTTGGCCTCGATATCCATGCGCCAGTGATGGGCCTTGGTAAACAGGAGCGCTTCGCGCAGGGTGGGAACCGGCGTTCCGACGTACGCACGCTGATCGGCTGGGGACACGTCTCCCGCCTTGATCTGCCCGAACGGATCGGTGTTCACGAACCATGATCCGGCGTCGAGCCGTTTGATCTCGGCGAGGGTGAAATCCTTGACCAACCACGGCGCGCGGTCGGGGAACACCTGCTTGACGTTCGTCGTGCGCGTCAGAGTTTCATCGTGCATCAGCACGAGCACCCCGTCCTTGGTGATCCGCGTATCGATTCCCCACAGATCGGCTCCGGCGGCGAGTGCCTTTTCTCCGGCGATGATCGTATTCTGCGGTGCGATCGACGCCGCCCCGGCGTGGGCGATATTGAGAACAGGCCGTGGCTGGTTCGTTCCGTGGAAGAAGATGTTGTATTCCCCACTGACCACGACGAGGCCCGTGAAAAGGATTTCTGCTATAGCCAACAGTGCTACGAATACGACCTTCAGCCCACCATGCTGAGAATAGCTCATGTCCCTGAGACCTCCTCCGGTTTCTGTAGTAGGGCCTTTGCCTCCTTCTTCGCCTCGCGGTTCCAAAACGGCCAGTTTCCGATCGGGGAGGAGAGGACAAAGTTAAGCTCATGCTCGATCAGCTTCCGATCCCTGATCCCGCTTATCTTGCCGAACAGATTGTAGGTGAAGCCCCAGTACTGCGCGTAGACGACGTGGTTCTCCAAGTAATTCGGGGCGAGGGCGATCGCCCGTTCGAGGTGAGCCCTGCCCTGCTCCGGGTCACCTCCGAGAAGCGCGGGTAGGGTGATGAGCATTGCTCCCAGAGCGTTGTGAAAGCTTCCGCCCCAGTATGTCTCGTCGATCTCTATTCCCCGCTCGTAGAGCGCCTTCACCTTGCCCACGTCTACCATCCCCTGAAGTGGGTTATACCCAAACAGCGCTCCCCAGTTGTTCGCCGTCCACAGGAGAGCGGCTGGATCGGTCACAAAGCCAGTGGCCTTTGCAAAATCGGTCTTTTCCCACTCCGCAAAGTCGGAATTCAGCCGCAGGCTGCGCAAGCCGTAGGCCTTGCCCTCCTCAAACAGATCCCTATCCTCGGGGGTATTCCCCTCACTGAACGTAGTAAGCTCGTAGTAGCACTGCGAGAGCCGATCGATGACGAACGACTGGGATTGGACTGAAAGAGTGTCGAGGTAGGGCAAGACGCTCTCGTAACGGGAGATGGCCGCTTTCATCCTCTCCATGATAAACCGCTCGGCAAAGGCGGCGTCTGCTCCAACCAAAAGCTCGGTCGGAGACGCAACATCGGCGAACACTGGCATCCGTAACGATCCCGCCAGCATTATCAACGCCAGACCCAACACAAAGAAAGTCCTTCCCACCCCTGGCCTGGACCGCAGTTTTTCGATCTCGTGCTTCATGTTGTTCACTCACTTAAGGGTGACAAGGAAAGGCCGGTCTGTCAAG
>CAJVYM010000053.1 GCA_913009415.1 uncultured bacterium | reverse complement strand
ACGAACAAGTCTGGAACCACCTGAAGAACCACACGCTTGGCAAGCAGTGCATAACTTCACTGGAACAGTTGACCGAAGCGGTTCGCTCTCACTTGCGAGCGCTGCAAAGAAAGCCCGCCTTGATACGCTCCTTCTTCCTCTTAGCGACAACTCACTATGCCGGCTGATGTAAGAATAATTTTGCAACCATTAATAAGTTGATCACGCCGTGACTACCAATACAATGGAACATTGGAGGAACCGATAATGAACCTGGCACTGCTTCTTGTCATCTCGTATCTGGTGGGGGCAATACCGACTTCGGTGATCGTCGGTAGGGCCGTGCGTGGGATCGATGTACGCGATCACGGCAGCGGCAACGCCGGGGCGACCAACACGTGGCGCGTCCTCGGATGGAAAGCGGGGGTGACCGTGCTCTCCCTCGATGCCGCGAAGGGGGCAGCAGCGGCAGCTCTCGTCCCGCTGATCCACTTTGGGCCCCTACCGTTTACCGGTCCGGTCATCGCGATCCTGTGTGGCCTGAGTGCCGTCATCGGACACGTTTTTCCCGTCTACGCCGGTTTTCGTGGAGGGAAAGGGGTAGCCACTGGAGCGGGAATGCTTATCGCCATCGCCCCGATTCCGGTAGGAATCGCCATCGGCATCTTCGGCCTCTCCATGTTCCTGTTTGGGATGGTCTCTCTGGGGTCGCTGTTGGCTGTGCTATCCGTACCGATCAGCATTCTCCTTTTTGATCATTTCTCAGGGGCGAACTATCCTCCACTCCTCCTTGCTCTTACCTGCGCTCTTGCCGTGTTCATCATCTTCAACCACCGCGCAAACATCGCGCGCATCGTACATGGGCGGGAACGATCATTACCGCAGGTACAACTGTGGAAGCGGCTCCTGCACCGATAGACCCATCCACGCCGTAGGGCTCTTCGTCTGTTGCGTGCGTGAAAACACTGGTACGATCAGTATTTGACGTATGGAGGATTGGGCGCTAAAATTCATGGTGATTCAATTGAGGAGTGGATCGTGGAAAAAGACCCATTGAAAGAGTTGCGTAATAGAAATCTTAGGAATATCGCCTTGATCACCGTCATCGTGATCATAGGCTTGATCATCTTCCAGTCATGGTTTGGGGGAAACAAGACACAGCAGGAGGTCAACTACTCCCTCTTCCGCAGCATGGTGGCGAACGGGCAGGTCGCGTCGATCGCGATCAAGGACAACTTGGGTACCGGCGTGATGACCGACGGCAGCAAGTTCACCGTTGAACTTCCTAATGACAAGACCCTGTATGAGCCGTTCCTGCGCGACAACAACGTGCAAATCAAGTATGAGCCGCCGTCAAACAGCGGCTGGTTGCTCTCGGTCCTGATGTCTATCCTCCCGATCGGCCTGTTGGTCATCGTCTGGATCTACATCATGCGTAAGACGCAGGCTGGCGGTGGAGCAATGTCGTTCGGCCAATCGAAGGCGAAGCTTGTGCAGCCGGAGACGACAGATGTGACGTTTGCCGATGTTGCCGGGATCGACGAGGTGAAGGAAGAGGTCGAGGAGATCATCGACTACCTCAAGGACCAAAAGCGATTCGCCGTTCTGGGAGCAGAGATTCCGAAGGGGATTCTGCTCGTTGGTGCTCCCGGGACGGGAAAAACGCTCCTTGCCAAGGCAATTGCCGGCGAGGCGCACGTTCCGTTCTTCTTCATCAGCGGATCTGACTTTGTGGAAATGTTCGTCGGGGTCGGTGCGGCGCGCGTGCGCGACATGTTCGTGAAGGCAAAGGCAAGCGCGCCGTGCATCATCTTCATCGATGAGATCGACGCTGTCGGACGAAAGCGCGGCGCGGGTCTTGGTGGCGGACACGATGAACGCGAGCAGACGCTGAATCAACTGCTGGCGGAGATGGATGGCTTCCAGCCGAACAAGGGAATCATCATGCTCGCGGCGACGAACCGCCCTGACGTCCTCGATCCGGCCCTCCTTCGCCCGGGCAGGTTCGACCGGCGGATCACCGTGCCGCGTCCGGAACTCAAGGGGAGAGAGGAGATCATCAATGTGCACCTGCGCGGTAAGACCATCGCGCCGGATGTCGATCCCGCTGTTCTTGCTCGCCAGACCCCCGGGTTCGTCGGGGCCGATCTTAAGAACCTGTGTAACGAGGCGGCGCTCCTCGCTGCTAGAGAGAACAAGAGCGTTGTCGAGATGGTCGATTTTGAGGAGGCAACCGATCGCGTTATCGCCGGCGTGCGGCGTAAGGGGATCATCATCTCCAAGGAGGTACGCGAGCGCATCGCCTACCACGAGTCCGGACACGCGCTCCTCGGGCGCCTCCTTCCCAAGGCAGATCCGGTCCACAAGATTTCCATTATCCCCCGCGGGAACGGATCGCTGGGGTTCACCCTGCAGCTTCCGCTGGAGGAGAAGTACATCGTCTCCGAAGAAGAGCTTACCGACAAGCTGATCACCCTGTTCGGAGGGAGAGCTGCAGAGGAGATCGTGTTCAATGATTTCACGACCGGAGCTTACGACGATCTGAAGCAAGCGACGAAGCTTGCTAAGAGGATGGTCGT
Source organism: uncultured bacterium (assembly GCA_913009415.1). Lineage (GTDB taxonomy): Bacteria > Bipolaricaulota > Bipolaricaulia > UBA7950 > UBA9294 > M55B144. Next base: position 12,158 of record CAJVYM010000053.1, on the reverse strand, counting down.
GGAGTACGGGATGAGCAAGAAGCTCGGTCCGATCAGCCTGGCGCGCGAACACGTCGACGTCTTTCTCGGTGAGGAGATCGTAAAGAGCAACGAACACTCCGAGGCTCTCTCCTCCCTCGTGGACAGTGAGATCCGCAGACTAATCACCAATTCCTATGAGTCAGCAAGAGACCTCCTCAGCGAGCATCGTTCGATCCTCGATCGGTTGGCCAGTGCCCTGTTGGAAAAGGAGATCATCGCGGGGAAGGAGCTGCAGCAGCTGTTCTCATCTCTGATCCCCGAACCGGTCAGCTAGTACCGTGCAAGCAAAACACATCGTTATCCTCGGATCCACCGGGTCGATCGGTACGCAGGCCCTCGACGTAGTTGAGCGCCTCAATCGCGCTGGCCACGCGATGACGATCGTTGGCCTTTCGGCGGGAAGAAACATCGGCCTCCTTACGCGACAGATCGAGCGTTTCGCACCACTTGTCGTATCGGTAGCGAGAGAGGAAGACGCGCTGGCACTGTCCGAGCGTTTCGCTGATCTGATAGTACTTTTCGGAAGCGACGGGCTGGAGAGGCTGGTGTGCTTTCCCGATGTCGATCTGGTTGTAAACGCTCTCGTTGGTGCCATTGGCCTTTCACCGACGCTTACTACTCTCTCTAAAGGGCGCACACTGGCTCTGGCTAATAAGGAGAGCATAGTGATCGGTGGCGAGCTTGTGACGAAGGTATTGCGCGAGAATGGAGGGACGATACTCCCGATCGATAGCGAGCACAATGCCATCTTCCAAAGCCTGCTTGCCGGGAAACACTCGGAGATCGAGAGGATCATCATCACCGCCTCCGGCGGACCGTTCCTCAACATCCCACTTGAGGAATTGGCACAGGTAAGCGCGCAGGACGCACTACACCATCCGAATTGGTCCATGGGTTCACGCGTCACGATCGACTCCGCGACGATGGTCAATAAGGCGTTTGAGGTGATCGAGGCCCACTACCTGTTCGATGTCCCCTACGAGAGGATCGAGCCGATCGTCCATCCGCAATCGGCAATCCACTCGCTGGTTGAATATAGGGATGGGTCGATCATCGCCGAGCTTGCCGCCTCCGACATGCGCATCCCGATCCAGTACGCGCTCGTCTATCCTGATCGTGTCGCTACGGACCTTCCGCGGCTTTCTTTGGAGAAGATCTCGCCCCTATCGTTTGCGCCGCTCGAGATGGCACGTTATCCGGCCTTTGCCACAGTCCACGCGGCCGGCGTGCGCGGAGGGACTGCTCCCGCGGCGGTGAACGCGGCCGATGAGGTCCTTGTCAAGAGATTCCTGGGCGGAGAGATCGGCTTTACGAAGATTGCCCAGGGCCTACAACGGATCCTCGATCGTTGGAAGGCGCGAGATGTTGTTGAAGATGGGGATCTGAGCCTTGCGAGGATCCTGGATGTCGATCGTTGGGCGCGCAAGCAGGCAGCGACTCTAAATCTTTAGGGTAAGAAACATAGGAGGATACGGTGGAAATAACTGAAAGCAACATTCGTTCGAGTCTAGAAAGCGTGATCGATCCCGAGTTAGGGGTCAACATAGTCGATCTAGGTCTGATCTACAACATCAAGATCAAAGAGGGGAAGATTAGCGTCGATATGACCCTCACTACGCCCGGCTGTCCGCTGGCGGGAATGCTTGCCGGAAGCGCTGAACAGGCCGTGCGTGAGGCCTTCCCGGATACGAATGTGGAGGTCAGCCTGGTGTGGGATCCGCCCTGGACGCCGGACATGCTCTCAAGCGACGCCAAGGAGCAACTTGGCTACACCCGCTAGGGGAAACCGAGGGTGAGGAATCGCTCTGCTTGTCAGGCCTCTACTTCATAAGAATCCTCCGTGGGATAGGCCGCATCCTGCTGCGAGTGTCTTTGTTTGGACCTCAATAGACGTCCCTTGATGTGCAGATAGCATGGCAATCAACAACGGTCCTGGTGCCGCTGCAAGGAGTGCAAGCCTACAAATCGTTCGGCGTTCTTCCCATCTTGACAACGGAAGAGACGATTCTCCCCCTCAGTATCAGTGGCGTATCTCGGCGTGTGTCACCATTTGGTGAACGACAACGCGACCGCCTCATCAAAGATTGTCCCAAGGGAGTCTTAATGGTTAGAATGTCGATGCCGATGTGAGGGTGGCTAGAACAATTGGTGGAACGGTATCGAACGGCGTTCAGAGTGATTGAAGTGATGCTTACGCAAACTACAGCTGCTCAAGAAGAAGATGAAGCCAAAGGAGGTTGAACATATGCCCCTATTCGTTGCAGTGATTCTGGGAGTTCTGTACGGGGGAGCCACGATGCGGAAGAAGCAACAGCGCTGCAGGCCAGCACAGTAGGGGTCGCGCCGCTATTGATGAGCTCGACCAGGCAGACTGACCGGGTGTGAGGCTTGGAGGTTAGTTTGGTCTATTTAGAGGTGGAGTTGACAAGAAGCTCAGGCTGCTCTAACGTGCAAGAAGGGAATAATGAAGCTGGTTCTTGAGGTCAAAGAGCTGACCAAGGTCTACAAACAGCGCCGTGGTGAGAATGTGCTGGCCGTCGATCAGATTAGCTTTTCTGTCTGGAAGAACGAGGTCGTCGGATTATTGGGGCCCAACGGCGCCGGAAAGACAACCACGATCAAATCGATCGCCGTGCTGATCAAGCCCACGGGAGGAGAGATCTGGATCGACGGGGTGAACGCCCTTAAGGACCAGAAGAGGTCTCTGGAGAGAATCGCCGCAGTTCTCGAGGGGAACCGGAACATCTATTGGCGACTCACTCCCAAGGAGAATCTGGAGTTTTTCGTCGGGCTGCAGGGGCACTCCGTCCGCAGAACCAGAGGCTACATCGACGAGTTGATCGAGCTGTTTAAGCTCAAAGAGAAGCAAAATACCCCTGCGCGCAAGCTCTCCCGGGGGATGCAGCAGAAGTTGGCCATTGCCTGCGCCTTAGTGAAGCAGACTGAAATTCTCTTACTCGATGAGCCAACTCTGGGGCTCGATGTCGAGATCTCCTATGAGCTACGACGCATCTTGAAAGAGATGGCCCAGCGGGGCGAGCGGACGATCCTTCTCTCATCTCACGATATGAATGTGGTTCAGGATATCTGCGAGCGCGTGATTATTATCAATCACGGCCGAATTGTGACTGACGACCGGGTGGAGAATCTCCTAAAACTGTTCCGGGCAAGCGCCTACCGGTTCAAGATCGAAGGACGACTCGCTCAAGAACAGGAGCTGGCGCTTAAAAGACGCTTTCCACTGCTTGAGGTCGAGGCCACCGACCATCGGACTTACATCGATGCTGATCTTGAGGGCTCAAACGAGATTTACGAGGTAATCGAGATCCTCAAGGGAGGCCAGGCTCGCATCGAGTCGATCGACCACAAGGAACCAAATCTGGAGGAAATCTTCCTGCAGATCGTCAAAGGGGACAAAAGATGAGACACCTCGTGCTTTTCTGGGCCCTGCTAAAGAAGGAGTATATCTATCTCAAACGCTATTCTTTCAATACTATATCGGGGATCATCACCATATACCTTGTCTTCCTGCTTATATTCTACGGGGTGAAGGCGCTCGGCGGGGCGAACTTCGGGGACACGCTAGAGGGGATTGTCGTCGGATTCATGGTCTGGACATTTGCTATCTTTGCTTACAGTGACCTCTCCTGGGCGATGATCCAGGAGGCCCAGCAAGGGACGCTGGAACAGCTGTACATGTCCCCGCTCGGCTTCGGTTGGGTGGCAATCTCTCGTGTTGCCGCCACCTTCATCTTCAACGGTTTCATCGTCGTTCTATTGCTGCTCTTGATGATGTTCACCACGGGCAAATGGCTCCACCTTGACTTTCTAAGTCTGACACCGCTTATCCTACTCACCGTTGCTGGGGTTTATGGAATCGGTTTTCTCATGGGCGGATTGGCGTTAGTCTTCAAGCAGGTACAGTCCGCTTTCCAGATCCTGCAGTTCGTCTTTGTCTTCCTCATCGCCGCCCCGCCAGACAAGCTGCCATTCATGAAGTTCCTTCCCCTGTCCATGGGGACGCAGCTGATCGGGAAGGTAATGATTGGCGGGGTCCCACTCACCCAGCTTCCCCTGCACGATCTCTTGTTCCTAGTCGGTAATTCGGCCTTCTATTTTGGGTTGGGATTCCTGGCCTTCAAGCTCTTCGAGGGCATCGCCAGGGATCGAGGGCTGCTGGGACACTATTAGGGATGGAAGGGCGTGTACGGAGTTGCGGTTTGGAATCAAGCAGCAGGAGCTAGTGTACTGTTTCCAGTATGGATTTGCACTTGGATATCTTCTTAGTATGTCTTCAACCCTAGGCGTCTAGACGAGAGGCTTGGAAATTCCGGGGACAGAATACCCATTTCGGACACGTAGGCGCTTCCTCCACGAGGTCATTCCGTTGGTGTCTCCTTACCCGGCTTTGACAGCGCCAAATGAGGAGTGTCGTTCCGAAGGGCAATACATGGATGGCCGAGGCTGCGTGGCACCACAAGAGCCCAGTTAATCGCCGGTCGACCACAGGAAAACCTAGCCCCTTGGCATCGGGATGTCTGGAATCCGCCGATCTTTGTCAAACTTGGGTTAGAGAGGCAGTGCGTCGCAGACACCATGGATTCGATTGTCGACCGCAATCCTCACACTATCTTATCTTCGTCGGGGCGCAACAATCGCCACAGGCTGCTTACGCGGACGAAGACTACATAAGCACCCGTCGCCGCAACGATCGGTAGGATAACGCTCATCCACTCGCCTCTTGCCACAAGACGCGTTCCCCACGCGGCTAGATAAACGATCCCCGTTCCCAGTGCGATCTTCACCAAACGTGGGCCGATATTCGCAAGAGAGGGGAGCTCGTGCCGCAGGAACAGGGTGAGGATTATCACGTTGACCACGCCGGAGATCGACGTGGCTAAGGCCAGTCCTCCGACCCGCATCGGCGTCACCAACATGATGTCGCAGGTGATGTTTACCGCCACCGCACATGCCGAAGCGATCAGCGGAATGCGCGTCCGCCCGAGCGCGTAGTAGGCGCGGGTGAGGATGAACACCAGGCCGTATGGGAGCACTCCGACGAGATAGAACGACAGGGCGAGCCAGGTGCGGGAGGTGTCCCCAGCGGAGAAGCTCCCGTGCTGGAAGAGAAGATGTATCACGTTCGGCCCGATCGCATACAGCCCGGCCATCGCTGGAAGCAGGACAAGCGCGCTTGCGCTGACTCCATCGGAAAGATACGCCGAGAAGCGATCCCGCTCTCCGTGGGCAATCGCGGCAGAGAAGCGTGGGAGCAGGGCACTGGCGATGCTCACCGCGAATACCCCTAAGGGGAGCTGAAACAACCGCATCGCGTACTGCAGTGAGGATATCCCGCCATTTCCGAGGTAGGAGGCGAATCGGTTGTCGACGAGGAGGTTGATCTGGGTGACCGCCAGGGCAAACACGGCGGGGAGCATCAGGTAGGCCATCTTGCGTACGCTCGGATGGAGCGGCCACAGGGTAAAGTGGAAGCGGAAGCCTGTCCGGCGCAGAGAAGGGATCTGCGAGATGAGCTGTCCCGCACCCCCCAACAACGCCCCCAGCGCCAGGCCGTAGATCGGATGGATTGGAAAGAATGATGACAAGAAGAGCACACCCACGATCATCCCGATGTTGAACCAGATTGGAGCGAGTGACGGGGCGAAGAAACGATGATGGGCGTTCAGTATTCCCATGAACACGGCAGCGAGGCTGACAAGAGCGATGAACGGGAAGACGATGCGGCAGAGCGATATCGAAAGAGCGAGCTTTGCCGGATCGAACCCACTAGCGAGAAACGGCAGATAGATCGGGGCGAGCAATACCCCTACGCCGACGATGATCGGGAAGATCATGATGAGGAGAGAGAGGACGTTGCTTGCAAACCGGTCAGCGTCGTCATCGTCCACAAGTGCCTTTGTGTACACGGGGATGAGAGCCGTCGAGAGCGCCCCCTCGGCGAGGAGCTGCCGCAGGAAGACGGGGAGGAAGAAAGCGATCAGGAACGCATCGTAGGCCCCGCTTGCCCCGAATTTATCGGCAATCGTGACATCGCGAAACAGGCCGAAGACGCGCGATATGGCTGTCGCTAGCGCCATCAACAGGGCATCGCGAGCAAGAGACCTCATCGACCCGTCGGCACCAGTAAGAGCCCGACCGCCACCTTGCCACCAGACGAGATCTCCCGGTAGGTTGCACCGTCCTTGAACACGAGCGAGCTTGAATGCCCGCCATCGAAGGCGATGGCGTTCTTCACCTTCACCGGAAGCTTGCCGAGCAGGTCGATGAGCCCGGAGAAGTCCGTCCCCACACTCTGACTGTTCTTGATCACGGTCAGCAGGATCAGTCCGCCGTACCAATCGGTGGCCAGAACACTGCGCGCGGCAAGACCGTTTGCCAGGTATGAATCAAGCTTGAAACTTTCTTCCTGGGGGTTTAACACATCCTTTCCGTCCAGGTAGAGAAGCGGCCCGGCGCTCACCGCATCGGTGATGAGCAGATCGCCCTGATCGAGTGCGTACCCAAAGCTCACCTCATCCCCTACTCCAAGCGATGAGATGCGCGATTTGGCGCTTCCACAGGCGACGAGGATGTCCGCGTTGGGTTCCGTGATCACGTACGGAGCATTCTGCACCGATGTAACGTGATCGTCCTTGATCTTCGCCACACGGAAGGACTCGACAAAGCCACTTTTCAGCGGCCCGGAGTAGCCGGCTGTGTACATGATAAGCTCCCCCGACTTGATCGGCCAGTTGACATTGTCGATCGGGATCTTCGTATCCCCAACGCGTAGGAACAGAGAGACTTGCGGATTGAAAAAGGTGAGCCGACCGAACAGGTCAATTCCCAGCGCCGCTCGCCGCTCGTAGTTTGAGCTTAGAGGCTGCCCGTTGATGATCAGAAGGCCGATTGGGATGTTCGTCGCCGTATCGTAGAAGTTCGCGTTTATCGCCGCATTCGCCTCGTGAGAACGAGCGATATCCTGCAGGGAAGAGAGCGTCCCGATCCCATTCCCGGAGATCGCCGGAACGAGCCGATAGTGATCTCGCCAAGCATCGATGTAGAGGTACTTCACCTTTACCGGGCCATCGCCGATGTCGGTCGTGATCTCATGATAGGTGATGTGGGGGGCAATCGTTTCCTCGCTCTCGGTCGATTGTTGGTGGTCGAAGGTGAGCGACACCGAGTAGAACCCCTCCGTTGTGAAGCGCTTGATCTGAGGCAGGGATTTACTTCTTAGGGCAATCAGCAGATCAGCGCTGCGGCGGCCGCTCATACCCAGGGTAACTGAACTTATGACTCCGCCTGTCACGGTGACCTGGCGTGGCGCGGTGTTAAGCGTACAGTGGTAGAAACGAATGTGCAGGCTGTCTCCTGCTGAGGGGATGATCTTGTAAGGAACAAACCCGTCAAAACGTACACTCACACGATCCCCTGAAGTATCGATTCCGTTCAGGTGGGGGGCATCGGATTCGATGTAGATCTCATCTCCCAGTGTATGCATCCTGGCCGCGGCGAGCGAGACGAGTTCGGAAAGTGAGATGTAGTAGATACCGCCGTAGGTCGGAAAGTGATCTGTCGAGAAGAAATGATCACCGCTAATGCTTCTGATCGTGATTGAATTCTCTTCCTCAACGAGCGCCGCCTCGATCCCCAGGTGAAGGCCAAGCTCGCGTAACGGGACGAGTATTTTGCCTCCTTGCTGAATGATCGGATGAGAAAGAACGACCGCTGCACCATCGACATAAAGAGATATCTCGCCGCCACGTACAGACACGGCGACGGCGAGAATGAATACTGCTATGATTAAAATGTGCAACCCGCTCTTCATGCGGGGCTACTCCTCTTTTGCCGCACCCTCCTCATCCACGCGGATGCGCAGTTCAACGTTGATATCCTTGTACAGATTGATCGTCACAGCGTGCTCGCCCAGCGTATCGATCGCCTCTTCTATCTGCACGCGGCTGCTCTCGATTTGCTCTCCAAGGTCTTCCTCGATCTGGGAGATGATATCCTCTGATCGCACTGAGCCGTACAGCTTCTCGTTGTCGTGAGCCTTGCGGGTGAATACCAGGATGCGGTCGGCGAGTTTATCGCGTAGGCGCAACGCTCGCTCTTCGCGCTCTTCGATCTCCGCCATGTGTGCGTCTCGCTCCTTGGCGAAGCGCGCGATGTTGTGCTCGTTGGGCGCAACGGCGTACCGCTTGGGGAGGAGGAAATTGCGCGCGTATCCGTCAGCAACATTCACTACCTCTCCCACACTGCCCAGAGAATCGATCGTCGTTGTCAGAAGTACCTTGATGATGTTAACCACCCCTCTTGTGTCTCGTGAGTAAGATTGTAGTGGGCTGGGCCCGCATCGTCAAACGGCGTGGCGGGTGAGTGAATGAACAGAAGAAAGGGGCCCGGTTTCCCGAGCCCCTCGATAATTGGTTCCAGTTGCGTTCCTATTCTTGAATGATTGTCGTTAGATCAAGCCGGTAGATGTGGTTGCCACAGATGTCAGTACACCCGGTATCCGCTTTCTGTGCAATGGCACCTCCACTTTTCCCATCTCCACTACTGGCGGGAGCAACTTCCTCTTTCCTCCCCTGCAATCGGGCAAGTTCCTCCTGCTTAGAACTATCTGGATAGATCGAATGAACCAATGCGATCGCTCCAGCCGCATAGGGTGCAGAGGCCGATGTGCCGTAGAAAGGTAGGATAAGCGTGCCCGTTACCCCATCCGGCGCATAGAGGTCGGGTTTATTTGCCCCGCTGCCAGTCGGTCCACACGAGCTGTACGGCCGCACCGTACCATCCTCAACAGAGACCGCACCTACTGTGATAACACCGGGATTGGTCGCTACTTCTCGGACGCTTCCGCAGGCGGTGTGGTGTTCCACTGTGCCGAACTGGCCGCCTTGATTGAACAGGTTCAGATGGAAAGATACGGGTTGGACTGGTTGATTGTTCCACTTTGTAGCATGGTTTAAAATGGAAATACAGTAATCTCCTGTGTATGGAAGATTAAGATAGAAAAGCTCCACGGGATTTGTCTCATTGCCAAACTGCTGTGCCTGCGAATATGCAAGCTGAACGTGGTACTTTGCGTCGTAGAGGATGATATCCAAGTCCTGCGTTCTCACGCTTGCAGCCCAATCATCCCACTCGAGGATAACGGTAACATGATCTCCCTCGTGGGCGGAGAAACGCAAAGTGTTTCGATCCCATGTGTCCTCGGTATTAGAGGTAAAATCGTGATTATAATCACCGTCTGCATCTGTGAAAGTTCCTGCGTAGAACATCCTATCGGATCCATCTCCTTGTGCCCAGTTGCCGGCTGCAATCACTAGCGACGTGTCACTGCCGGCAAGAATCTCATCTACTGCTTCGTTCAGAGGGCCTGTCCCATCAGCATGGCAAGTGGGGTAACCAAATTCTACCGAAGTGGAGACTACATCCACTCCGAGCGTATGGACGGCATAATCAAGCGCGCACAGCCATCCAATAAAACCGGTTGTCGTCGGATAGCTCAAGAGGTATAGCTCCGCCTTGGGGGCAACATCCCCTGCAATAATCGCACAGGATGTTCCATGCTCGGATTCCTGAGCTGCTTGTCCCTCCACCGCTTCGTAACTCCCTACTCCTGCCCCAGTTGGGGTTATCGAGTAAAACGTAGGATTGAGCTGTGCTAATGTTGGATCATTTGTATTAAACCCGGCGTCAATCACCGCAATCTTAGCCCCTTTGCCCTGATAGCCGTGCGCCCATACCTGGCCTGTCCCAATTGCTGGAGTGCCGTTGGTTATCGGGGTGGTTCCACTGGCACTAGTGATGGTTACAGGTGGCAGGGTAGCATTGCTCACAAAGCCCATGGCATCTACACCACTCTTGGGATCAGCGTAGTAATCCGCCGGTGCCTCCACCATTACGAATTGCCCGAAGGCTCCAAGTATTGTATAGCCGAGTGTTCTTAGGGCAGATAGGTTCTGCTGCGTGGTTGCATTAGTAGTAATAAGGAGGGCAGAGACGGTCTTGACTTCCTCTCCCACTGCTCTCTTGCGCTGCCCTGCAGCCACCGTTTGAAACAGATCCCAGGACATCTTGCCCGTGTTGGGCGGCGCAACTTGTCCTAGAACCAGGAAGGAAGAGAGCAATCCTCCCGCCACCAACACGATCAACATTCGTCGAACGAGTAACATAGAAACCACCTCCAAGTGGGTCTAATTTGAAATTGTTCCCGTTGGTGTTGCGACCGAGCGCACTTCAGGTAGTGCGCAAACGGCATCGAGTAACGTCAGCGGGAGACGCAACTGTATAAAGCTTCCAAAAGCTCCCTGGATCTCTATTTCGTCCGAGAGAGCCCTCAATGTGTCCAAGTCCTCTTGAACAGCCGGGCGGGCCAGCGTCACGACAACGGATACGAGAGGCGGAATCTCATCCGGTGTATGCTCACTGGTTTTCCATTCCTGAAGTGTTTGGTAGAGCGCGTAGTCGAACTTGCCCGTATCCGGTGGCCTTGTTGAATTCATAGCACTCCAATCTCCATACACCACAAACTGAGCCCAGAAGTATGGATGGCTGTAACTAGACTCTCGGAGAAGCGACAGCTTCGCTTGCTGTAATGCTTCATCTTTTGTAGATCCTTGGCCTAATTCCTGGTACATCACCTCCATAAGTCTCTCAGTAGACCAATTGTTAACGTCCCCCAACGGAATCACTGTAGAAGCAACCCCAGAGGCAAGGAGCGCATCCGTCAAGATCCGAAATGCTTCACCTGTGGAAGACACTGTTCTGTTCCCTCCCGCCGTACTTTCAATCAGAGGTTGTATGATCAGTCCAGTAGAAAACGTCAGCAGGCCGATCGATGCGTTTAACCCAAGGAGTTTATCTATCCGGAGAACTCCGTCTTCATCCTCGCTCGGGAGAAATCTAATCCCGGAAAGAAGAGGAGCTTGCACATCCAATGAGAGGCATCCTGTTGCAAGATGAACGATATCGTAGCTTTTCACCTTCAATAGATGCTTGAGCGCCTCGGAGGTTGCGTCAGCCCCAGTCAAGACGGTCCTCTCCGGAAAGAGCGCTGCGATATCCTCCACTTCTCTTTCAGAGAGAGGTGAGTATCCCAATGGGTTACCCACAGCGAGGATTGACCTGGCCTCTTTCGTTCTTGTGTCCTGCAAGGACAATTCTAGCGAACGGAGGCTTGGGGCGTAGCTGATCGGATAGTTCTCAATCAAGAACTTGCCACCATAGAGGTCACGCTTCTCACATCCAGGGCAGTGCACCAAGGCTTCGAAAGGGAGCAAGAACAGCACATCCGAGGGAACAATGATAAGGTGTGCTGCTCCTTGGAGGTAATTTCCTACTGGAGCAATGAGAAGTTCGTAGAGATCATGTCCCTTTTGCAATGCGTCCAGGTAAACAACCGCCTCCTGGCCTGCTATGGGTGGAGATGAGATCTCCTTCCTGAATGACCACACTTGTCTGGCAATTGCATCCCGTGTGATAGCGATTCTACTGGTAGTCTGCACTCCGTCGTGCGTGATGACGGAAACGCTCGTTGCCTCATCCGACACGAAGTACGCTAGAACCACTGTTCCCTCTTCGAGTGAGGGCAGTAAACCAATAGGGTTTCCAAGAGCAAGAGGGCAAGTACCACCCAAGAACAGAGTGAGAATGCCAATAATACTCAAGACAAGCTGTATAACACGATGCCTTTTCATTTTCTTTCTCACCTCCAATCTCCGACCAGGTTAAACGCCGCCCAGTACCAGGGCTGGGTGTAGCCTGATGTGTTCATCACCTCAAGCTGTGCAGCACGTAACGCCTCGGCTTTGCCCATCCCTTTTTCTAGATGCGTGTACAAACTAACGGTTGGTTTTGGTATAGAAGTGCAGAGTGAAATCAATCAGTGAAGTTAGCATTTTTAAGTACCATCCTCTTTTCTTTTATTACTTCCATCCTTTTACCTTCAACCTCTACCATCAACGATAATTGCTCTTGTGTGATATCTAACCTGATGAGAGTGAATTGGTTGATATACTCCTTAGGAAGCTCAATCTCATCCCCCAACAGATGGATCGTTCCGCAATCCTTCCTTCTAGCTCTCTCACTCTGCTGGCGCACAATACGCAACCAGTAGATCCTCATCG
>CAJVYM010000052.1 GCA_913009415.1 uncultured bacterium | reverse complement strand
GTGGCGATCTGCTACCCGAAGGACAAAGTCTCTGGTTCACCGGTCAGTCTAATGCTCAGCGACATGGATAGTCTCCAAAAGAGGCTCTACCGGTTGCTGAGCCTCAAGGACTATCGGGATTCTTAGGTCATAGGGCGGCAGTGGACGAAAACCGTGATTGCTACGGGTTTCGTGGACAACTCAAAAACGTAACTAGGAAAGTCACGCTAGGATATCGAACGGGTTGAGTTCGAGGTAACTGACCCGACCAGCCAATGTCGCACCAGACTGCTTGAGCATCTCAAGCGCAGCGGAACCCAGAAGGAGGTAAAGCCCAGAACGGTGACCGGTGCGACGTGCTTTGTCGATCAGGCCGCGCAGCGCAAGAAACAGTTTCGGTACACGGTGTATCTCGTCCAGAATTACCAATTGATAGAATCGGTCAGCCAGATACAGCTCCGGCTCGCTGAGTCGAGCTAGATCCCCCTCTGCCTCCAAGTCAAGGTAGACGCTCTCGAGTTGCTGCGAGATCTCCAGAGCCAGCGTCGTTTTGCCGACCTGACGCGGCCCAAGAAGGACAACAGCAGGCACCTGGCGCAGCCGCTGCATGAGGATAGGTGTCAATCGTCGCTTAATCATCCTTGCAATTATGGAGTCTGCTTACCTGATTTGCAAGGTTAATCGTCAATGAGAGGCACCGGTGATAGCGTTCCGTAGCTCTTTGCCTTGGTGCCATGAAGCAGCTCTCCTTTGCGCCTTCCGCGGAGGAACAGTCCATGCTCATCTCGTATGAGACACCTGTGCCCTTGACAAGCGGTGCGATTCGTGTTATGGTCCTTGCAGATATATGGAGGTTTCATCTGGTGAAGAAGTTTAGTGTGGTTTCTGTCCTGCTGGTCCTGGTTATTACCCTGGTCATTATCGGGGGTGGGCCTTAACGGGTTGGACGAAACCACAATAAAAATGCCTCAAAAGGGCCGTCCAACTGGGCGGCCCTAATTTTTTGCTGGGCAAGGAGGAAGTAATGATACTGACCGGCGCGCAGATCGTGTGGGAAATGTTGCACCGCGAGGGGGTGGAGGTGGTGTTTGGGATTCCCGGCGGGGCGATCATGCACACCTATCATCCCTTGAGTGAATACGGGATTCGCCACGTCCTTGTTCGCCACGAGCAGGGAGCGGCTCACGCCGCTGACGGCTACGCCCGTGCCTCTGGCAAGGTCGGAGTAGCGATCGCGACATCCGGGCCAGGGGCGACGAATCTCGTCACCGGGATCGCCACGGCGATGATGGACTCCTCACCGATCGTCTGCATCACCGGGCAAGTGGCAAGCTCACTGATCGGCACCGATGCGTTCCAGGAGACGGACATCACCGGGATCACTCTGCCGATCACCAAGCACAACTACCTGGTGACCGACGTCGACGATCTCGCCTCCGTGATCCACGAGGCGTTCTACCTCGCGTGCCATGGCCGCCCCGGGCCGGTTCTGATCGACCTTCCCAAGGACGTACAGCAGGCCGAGACCGAGTTTGTACCACCCACCGAGGAAGTGCGCCTCCCCGGTCACGCCTACATCGGCGTCAGTGATCCGACGGATGCGATCGCTCGTGCCGCGGAACTGATCGATTCCTGCGAAAGGCCGGTGATCCTCGCCGGGCACGGCGTCTCGATGGCCGAAGCGGAAACTGCACTCCGCCAGTTTGCGGAGAGGATCGACTCCCCTGTTGCGGTCACCCTTCTTGGCAAGGGCGGGTTTCCCGCCTCTCACCCTCTCTATCTTGGGATGATGGGGATGCACGGTGATGCTCAGGCGAACCGCGCGATTCAGGAGGCTGACCTATTGATCGCGCTTGGGATGCGCTTTGACGATCGCGTCACCGGCGATCTCAGTCGCTACGCTCCGCACGCTCGCAAGATACACGTCGATCTCGATGCAGCAGAACTGAACAAGCTCATCTCGGTGGATGTGGCGGTACACGCCGATCTGCAGCGAGCTCTCTTGGATCTCCTCCCCCTTGTGGATAAGCGCGATCGGAAAGAGTGGCACGAGGTGGTCAGCGAGTGGTGGGAGGAGTCCCGCGCCGTCGACGTGATCAACCAACATGATGAAGATGCGAAACTGACGATGCCGCACGTGATCGACGCCATCAGGCGATCCACGCACGGAGAGGCGATCGTGGTGACTGACGTTGGCCAGCACCAGATGTGGGCCGCCCAGTACTACCGGTTCGATCGTCCTAACGCGTTCATCACTTCCGGGGGATTGGGGACGATGGGCTTCGGCCTCCCAGCGGCGCTCGGGGCCCAGATCGCCCGCCCCGATGCCGAGGTGTGGGCGATGGTGGGCGATGGTGGCCTGCAGATGACGGTGCAGGAGCTGGCGACCGTCGTCCAGGAGCAGCTCCCGATCAAGATCGCCCTGTGCGACAACGGCTATCTGGGGATGGTGCGGCAGTGGCAGGAGATGTTCTACGACAAGAACTACGAGTCGACGCGGCTCGTCAATCCTGACTTCGTCAAGCTTGCGGAGGCCTACGGAATCCGCGCCTGGCGCGCCGGTGATCACGACCAGGCGGCGAGTGCAATCGATCAGGCGCGTGCTCACCGCGGCCCGGCACTGATCGATTTTCAGGTGGTCAAAGAGGGAGAGGGTGGAAACGTCTACCCGATGGTCCCAGCAGGAGCAGCGCTGCACGAGATGATCCGCAGGCCGTACCCAACAAAGGTAGGTGAGCGATGAAGCGAACGCTGATCGCGCGCGTTGAGGACAGACCGGGGGTGTTGAACCGCGTCGCCAGCCTATTTCGCCGGCGGGCGTTCAACATCGAAAGCCTCACCGTCGGGCACACAGAAGAGCCCGATGTTTCGCGCATGACGATCGTCGTCGATTCCACGCAATCCGGCGCGGAGAAGGTGGCCCAGAACCTGCAGAAGCTGGTGAACGTGATCCGGGTGGAGGACATCTCGGACATGCCTGCTGTGACGCGCGACGTCGCCCTGATCAAGGTGGAGACACCGGACAATCGCACGCGGGCGGAACTGATGCAGATCGTTGATACATTCCGCGCGCGGGTGGTCGACGTTGGAGTGGAGACCTTGATTGTCGAGGCGACCGGAACGGAGGAGAAGGTGGACGGCCTGGTCGATGTACTGCGGCCGTTTGGGATCGTGGAGATGGTGCGCACCGGACGTGTGGCGATGGTGCGCGGAAAGAACGTTAACAAAGGAGAAAGCAAATGAAGATCGATTTCGGCGGTGTGGTTGAGGACGTAGTCACGCGAGAGGAGTTCCCACTTGAGAGAGCGCGTGAGGTGTTGCAGGATGAAGTGGTGGCGGTATTGGGCTACGGCGTGCAGGGGCCAGCTCAGTCGCTCAACATGCGCGACAACGGGATACACGTGATCGTTGGGGGAGACCCGGATCGGGTGCGCTCGTGGGAGAAGGCGATCGCGGATGGGTGGGTACCGGGCGAAACACTGTTCCCGTTCGAGGAGGCGGTAGAGCGGGCGACGATCGTCCAGTACCTCGTCTCGGATGCCGCTCAGGTGCTCCTGTGGCCAAAGGTAAAGGCGCACCTGAAGGAGGGCGACGCCCTCTACTTCTCACACGGCTTTGCCATCACCTACGCCGATCAGACCGGGGTTGTCCCTCCAGAGTTCGTGGACGTGATTCTCGTTGCACCCAAAGGGTCGGGGACGAGCGTACGTAAGAACTTCCTTGCAGGAAGCGGGATCAACTCAAGCTACGCGGTCAATAAGGACTACACCGGCCGCGCCCGTGAGCGCACCCTCGCCCTCGGGCTCGCGATTGGATCAGGTTACCTCTTTCCCACCACGTTCAAGAACGAGGTGTACAGCGACCTCACCGGTGAAAGGGGCGTCCTGATGGGTGCCCTCGCCGGGATCATGGAGGCGCAGTACGCCGTACTGAGAAAGAACGGGCATTCTCCGAGCGAGGCGTTCAACGAGACGGTGGAGGAGCTGACCCAGAGCCTGATCCGGCTCGTGGCGGAGAACGGGATGGACTGGATGTACGCCAACTGCAGCACCACCGCGCAGCGGGGAGCGCTCGATTGGAAAGGAAAGTTCCGCGATGCTGTCACGCCGGTCTTCGACGATCTGTACAAGAGTGTCGTCACAGGCGAGGAGACCAGAATCACGCTTAAAGCAAACAGCGCTCCCGACTACAAGGAGCGGCTGGATGATGAGCTGCGCGAGATTCACGAAGCGGAACTGTGGCGAGCGGGTTCAGCGGTCCGCGCCCTCCGCCCAGAGAACTGGGACCCAGAGGACTGGCGCCCGGAGAAGTGGGGAAAGAAGGCACAGTGATGGCCCAACCAGTAGTGGCCTCGCCAGGTAACGTCCTGATCTTCGATACCACCCTGCGCGACGGGGAGCAGTCCCCGGGGGCTTCCTTGAGTGTGGCGGAAAAGGTGAAGCTAGCGCGGCAGCTCGCACGGTTGCGAGTCGACGTGATCGAGGCCGGGTTCCCCTCAGCCTCCCCCGACGATCTGCGCGCCGTGCAGCAAGTGGCGGAGGCGCTCGGCGATATGCCGCATCCACCCGCGGTCTGCGCCCTGGCGCGAGCGATCCGCGCGGATATCGACCACGCCTGGGCGGGGGTAAAATTTGCGGCTCATCCTCGCATCCACGTGTTCATCGCCACCTCCGATATTCACATGCGCGACAAGCTGCACATGGACCGCGCCGCGGTCCTAGCCCACGTGCAGGATATGGTCGCCTACGCCAAAGAGTACTGCGAGGAGATCGAGTTCTCTCCCGAAGATGCCACCCGCTCCGACCCGCAGTTCCTCTACCAGGTGGTCGCCACCGCGGTCGAGGCAGGCGCGAGCGTGATCAACATCCCGGACACCGTCGGGTACATGACGCCGGATGAGTTCGGTGGCCTTATCCGAGGGGTCGGGGAAAACGTCCCGGGGATCGAGCACGCGATCATATCCGTTCACTGTCACGACGACCTGGGGATGGCGACATCGAACACCCTCGCCGGATTGCAGGCCGGCGCGCGCCAGGCCGAGGTGACGATAAACGGGATCGGGGAGCGAGCGGGCAACGCGGCTCTCGAAGAGGTGGTGATGGCCCTGCGCACGCGCGAGGACGCGTTCAACCTGCGCACCGACGTGGATGCATCCCAAATCGCCCGCGCGAGCCGGATGGTGAGCAACCTGACCGGGATCCCGGTGCAGGCGAACAAGGCGATCGTTGGGGCGAACGCGTTTGCCCACGAGGCGGGGATCCACCAGGACGGCCTGCTCAAGAACAGAAACACCTATGAGATCATCCGCCCGGAGGATGTCGGCCTCTCGAAATCGCGTCTCGTCCTCGGCAAGCACTCGGGGAGGCACGCGCTGCGCGAGCGGCTGGCTCAGATGGGGTACGAGCTCGATTCCGAGAGGCTGGAAGCGGCGTTCGACCGCTTCAAGGAGCTGGGGGACAAGAAGCGTGAAGTGACCGACGCCGACCTGGAGGCGCTCATTGCTGATCTGTTCTATCAGCCACGCGAGGTGTACAGGCTCATCGACCTGCAGGTGGTCGCCGGAAGGTCGGGTATGCCCACGGCGACGGTCAAGCTCTCCGGCCCTGACGGCGAGGAGCACGTGCGCGCCGCGGTCGGAGCGGGCCCGGTAGACGCCACCTACCGCGCGATCGACTCGATCGTCCCCGCGCAGGCCGAGCTTCTGGAGTACGACGTGCACGCGATCACCTCCGGGATCGACGCCCAGGGCGAGGTGAGCGTACGCACCACCGACGGCAAGCGCGTCTTCCGCGGCTACGGTGCTGACACCGACATCATCGTAGCGAGCGCCAAGGCATATTTAAATGCACTAAATCGACTACTAACAAGACAAGAAAGGAGGAATGATGAACAGACACTCAGCTGATGACAAGGAAAGAGATCTCGATCCGGAGAAGGTCGAGCAGGAGCGCGATGATAACCGGGCGTGGGCCCTCAAGTGGGATGGAGCGGCCCTGGCCGCGATGCGCAAAAAGAAAGGGACAACAAACAGATGGGACAGACCCTAGCAGAGAAGATCCTCTCCGCTCATACAAGCGACCCGGTTCGCCCCGGCGAGTTCGCGCAGGTGCGGGTCGACGTCGCCCTAGCTAACGACGTCACCGCACCGATCGCGATCCGGGAGTTCGAGAAGATCGGTACCGGAAAGGTGTTCAATCCCGACAGTGTCGTCCTCGTCCCCGACCACTTCGCCCCGAACAAGGACATCAAATCCGCGGCCCAGTGCGCGATAATGCGAAACTTCGCCCGCGATCAGGAGATCTCACACTACTTCGAGGTGGGAAAGATGGGGATCGAGCACGTCCTCCTGCCCGAGCAGGGGCTGGTCCTGCCCGGCGACGTCGTCGTTGGCGCCGATTCCCACACCTGCACCTACGGGGCGCTCGGCGCATTCTCCACCGGGATGGGATCGACCGACATCGCTGTCGCCATGGCCACAGGCGAGATCTGGATGCGCGTCCCCGAGACGATCCGCATCGTCTACACCGGAGTTCTGCAGCCGTGGGTCGGAGGGAAGGATCTGATCCTGTACACGATCGGGAAGATCGGGGTGAGCGGCGCCCTGTACAAGGCGATCGAGTTCGCCGGTCAGGCGATCGATGCGCTCTCCATGGCCGGGAGGTTCACCATGGCGAACATGGCGATCGAAGCGGGAGCGAAGGCCGGTCTGTTCGCATTCGACGACAAGACACGGACGTATGTGGACCAGCGGGCGACGCGTGAGTACACGCCGTACGCCGCAGATGAGGATGCCGACTACGCCGCCACAATCGAGATTGACGCCAGCTTGATCAAGCCGCAGGTGGCCTTCCCGTACCTGCCGGAGAACACGCGCCCGGTCTCCGAGGCAGGCAACATCCCGATCGACCAGGTGGTGATCGGCTCCTGCACCAACGGTCGGGTTGAGGATCTGCGTGTGGCAGCAGGGATACTGCGAGGAAAGGCGGTACACGCAAGTGTGCGCTGCATCATCCTCCCCGGTAGCCAACAGGTTTACTTAGACGCGCTGCGCGAGGGGTTGATCGAGGATTTCATCACCGCCGGAGCTGCCGTGAGCACCCCCACGTGCGGGCCGTGTCTGGGCGGGCACATGGGAGTCCTCGCCGCCGGGGAGCGAGCGGCGAGCACGACCAACCGCAACTTCCGCGGGCGGATGGGCCACCCCGAAAGCGAGGTCTACCTCGTCGGGCCGGCGGTCGCCGCCGCATCGGCGATTGCCGGAAGGATCACCCGTCCACAGGAAGTCCTGTGATGACAATCAAGGGACATGTCTGGAAGTATGGAGATAACGTGGATACTGACGCCATCATCCCCGCCCGCTACCTGAACGTCTCCTCGACGAAGGATCTCGCCGCGCACTGCATGGAGGACATCGATCCCGCTTTCGCCGCTTCCGTTAAGAAAGGCGACATCATCGTCGCCGGGGAGAACTTCGGCTGCGGCTCATCGCGCGAGCACGCTCCCATCGCTATCAAAGGCGCGGGGATAAGTTGTGTGATCGCTAGTAGCTACGCCCGCATCTTCTACCGCAACGCGATCAACATCGGACTTCCCATCCTGGAATCAGCGCAGGCGGTACGGGAAGCGAAAAAAGGCCACGAGCTGGAGGTACAGATCGAGGCGGGGACGATACGCAACTTGACCACCGGAAAGACGTACCGCACGGCGGCCTATCCCAAGTTCATGCTTGCGATCATCAACGCTGGTGGGCTCGTCGGCTACACCAAGGCACGGATCGAAGAAAGGAGGAGAGGGTGAAGAGTTCGGAGAATGTATGGCTAGATGGAAAGCTGGTCCCCTGGGAGCAGGCGACGGTGCACGTGGCATCGCACGCCATCCACTACGGTTCGAGCGTCTTTGAGGGGATCAGGGCGTACGCTCTACCCTCCGGCCCGACGGTCTTTCGCCTGGATGCCCACTTGGAGCGGCTGTGGAACTCGTGCAAGGTGTACCGAATGGAGATCCCGTACTCGCGTGAGGCGATCGCCCGTGCGATCATGGAGACGATCATCGCCAACAATCACACCTCCTGCTACATCCGTCCGGTCGTCTTTCGCGGCTGGGAGACGTTCGCCGTCAACGGCTTAAGCTGCCCCACGCACGTTTCCGTGATCACGGTGGAGATAGGCAAGTACCTCGGGCCGGACGCCCTGGAAAACGGGGTCGATGTCGGTGTCAGCTCGTGGCGGCGGATGGCGCCGGACACGTATCCGGCGGCGGCGAAGATCGGTGGGCAGTACATCAACTCCCAGTTCATCGCCATGGAGGCGGCCGACCACGGCTACAGCGAGGGGATCGCGCTCGACATCAACGGGTACGTCTCCGAGGGGAGCGGGGAGAACGTGTTCATCGTCAATCGCGGTGAGCTGTACACCCCGCCACTCGCTAGCTCGATCCTCGATGGGATCACCCGCCGCTGCGTGATCACCCTGGCTGGGGAGCTCGATATTCCGGTGCACGCGGAAGCCCTCCCGCGCGAGTCGCTCTATCTTGCCGATGAGGCGTTCTTCTCCGGGAGCGCCGCCGAGATCACCCCGATTCGCTCGGTCGATGGCATCACCGTCGGAAGCGGAAAGCGAGGGCCGATCACGGCAAAGCTGATGGATCAGTTCTTCGGGATCGTGGAGGGGAAGGTCGCCGATCGACACGGTTGGCTGACCCAGGCAGTGGGATGAAGATCACGCTTCTAGACACCACTCTGCGCGATGGGGCGCAACGGGAAGGGATCTCCTTCTCCGTTGAGGACAAGCTGCGCATCGCCACCGCCCTCGACCGGTTGGGGATTGATTACATCGAGGGAGGATGGCCCGGCTCAAACCCCAAGGACATGGAATTCTTCGACCGCGTGAGTGAGCTACACTTACGGCACGCGACGATCACCGCGTTCGGCAGCACCCGTCGCGTGGGGGTGGCAGTCGATGAAGACGCTAACATCCGCTCCCTCCTTGCGGCGGGGACGCAGAGCGTGACCGTGTTCGGTAAGAGCTCGGACGCACAGGTGAAGCATGTGCTCGAGACTACGCGCGAGGAGAACCTGCGCATGATCTCGGAGACGGTATCCTACTTGAAGGATGCAGGCCGGGAGGTAATCTACGATGCCGAGCACTTCTTCGACGGCTACCGGGACGACCCCGCATACGCCATCGACACGCTTTACGCCGCAACCGATGCCGGAGCGGACGCGATCGTCCTCTGCGACACGAACGGAGGAGCGCTCCCGGAGGCAGTGGCCGCGGTCGTTGCCGCGGTGATATCAAAGATCGACGCCCCGTTGGGGATCCACGCTCATAACGACTCGGAGATGGCTGTCGCCAACACGATCGCTGCGGTATCCGCGGGTGCTACCCACGTGCAGGGGACGATCAACGGCTACGGGGAGCGGTGCGGAAACGCCAACCTGTGCTCGGTCATCCCCGCGCTCGTGTTGAAGCTCGATCATGGCTGTAACGCCGATCTCTCCCTTCTCACCGAGACCGCCCGCTACGTAAGCGCGCTAGCGAACCTCCCGCTCGACCCGCACCTTCCCTACGTCGGGTCGAGCGCCTTTGCCCATAAGGGCGGGATGCACGTGAACGCCCTCCTCAAATGGGAGGGCAGCTACCAGCACATGGATCCCAGTATCGTTGGAAACCGCAGCCGCGTCCTCATCTCCGAGCTTTCCGGCAGGAGCAACATCACCTACAAGGCGCGCGAGTTGGGGATCCCCCTCGATGGTGGGAGCGCGCAGGCGGAGAGGGTTCTCGAACGAGTGAAGGAACTCGAACGGGAGGGATTCCAGTTCGAGGGGGCGGACGGGTCGGTGGAGCTCCTCGTCCGCCGCTCGCGGGACGACTACCGTCCTCCGTTCACCCTCCTCGGGTTTCACGTGCTGGTGAAGGAGGGGAACGGAAGTGGGATGGTCTCCGAGGCGACGGTGAAGGTGGAGGTGAACGATCAGGTGATCCACACCGCTTCTGAAGGAAACGGCCCGGTGGACGCGCTGAACGCGGCGGTGAGAAAGGCCATCCTCCCGCTCTACCCGCACCTCGCTGATGTCCGCCTGACGGACTATAAGGTGCGCATCCTGGACGCGCAGGCGGGGACTGCCGCGCGGACGCGCGTACTCATCACCTCGTCCGATCGTAAGCGCAGTTGGAGCACGGTCGGAAGCTCAGCCAACATCATCGAGGCGAGCTGGTATGCGCTGTCCGATGCGCTGGAATACGCGATTCTGATCATGGAAAAGGAGGCAGTGTGAACGCAAGGATAGTTCTCTTACCGGGCGATGGAATCGGGCCGGAGGTGGTCGCGGAGGCGGTGCAGGTCTTAGACGCCGTGTGCGACCTGTACGCTCACGAGTTTGAATATGCGGAGCGCCAGATCGGCGGTGCGGCGATCGACACGACGGGGACTGCTCTTCCCGATGAGACGCTGGCAGATTGCCAGAGCACCGATGCCGTCCTTCTCGGTGCAGTTGGCGGGCCGAAATGGTCCGATCCGAGCGCCACAGTCCGCCCGGAGCAGGGGCTCCTGGGGATGCGCAAGGGCCTTGGGCTGTACGCCAACCTGCGGCCAGTGCGCGTCTACGACGAACTCGTCGATTCATCATCCATCAAGGCAGAGACCATCGCCGGGGTCGACCTCCTCGTCGTGCGTGAACTGACCGGCGGAATCTACTTCGGAGCGCGCCAGGAAGGGACGCAAACCGCGTACGACACGATGATTTACAGCGCGGCTGAGGTACGGCGGATCGCCCGTGTCGCCTTCGAGGCTGCGATGAAGCGAAAGAAAAAGGTGGCATCGGTCGATAAGGCGAACGTCCTCGCCTCATCGCGCCTGTGGCGGCGAGTCGTTGAGGAAGTGGCCGCCGACTACCCCGAGGTGTCACTAGAGCACATGCTCGTCGATTCAGCGGCGATGAAGCTGATCCGCTACCCGGCCGAGTTCGACGTGATAGTGACATCGAACATGTTCGGCGACATCCTCACCGACGAGGCGTCGATGCTCTCCGGATCGCTGGGGATGCTCCCATCGGCATCGCTCGGAGGCGGAAAGCTCGGGATGTACGAGCCGGTGCACGGAAGCGCGCCGGACATCGCGGGAAATAATCTGGCTAACCCGATCGGGACAATCATGAGCGCGGCGATGCTCCTACGCACCTCCCTCGGGCTGGACAGCGAAGCGCATGCCGTGGAGGAAGCGGTAGAGGACGTCTTATCTCGTGGCTACCGCACCGCCGACATCGCAAACCCTGATGATAAGCGCGTTGGGACCATCGAGATGGGAGATCTAATCGTTGAAGCGTTGCAAAGGAGGAAGGATGCGCAGTGATGTAGTCAAGAAAGGGTTTGAACGGGCGCCACACCGCAGCCTGCTCTACGCGAGCGGCCTATCACCGGAGGATCTTGAAAAGCCGCTGATCGGGGTCGTCAACTCGTACAACGAGATCGTCCCCGGGCACATCCACCTGGACAAGATCGGCGAGGCGGTGAAGGCCGGAGTGTGGGCGGCCGGTGGGACGCCGCTCTCGTTTAACGTGATCGGAGTGTGCGACGGGATCGCCATGGGGCACCTGGGGATGCGCTATTCGCTTCCCTCCCGCGAGCTGATCGCCGACTCGGTGGAGACGATGGCGATCGCCCACGGCTTCGACGGGCTCGTCTTCGTCCCCAACTGCGACAAGATCGTCCCCGGGATGCTGATCGCCGCTGGGAGGTTGAACATCCCCTCCATCTTCGTCAGCGGTGGGCCGATGATGGCCGGCAGATACAACGGCGAGGACGTGGACGTGAAGAACGTCTTCGAGGCGGTGGGGGAGTACAAGGCGGGCAGGATAACAGACGATGAGCTTGCCGAGCTTGAGATCAACGCCTGCCCGGGATGCGGATCGTGTGCGGGCCTGTTCACCGCTAATTCGATGAACTCTCTCACCGAGGCGCTGGGGATGGCGCTACCGAGAAACGGGACGATCCCAGCAGTGACCGCAGCGAGGATTCGCCTGGCCAAGGCCGCCGGAGCGCGGATCACTGACCTCATCGAGCGCGACATCAAGCCGCGAGATATCATGACCGACGCCGCGTTCGAAAACGCCATTGCCACCGACATGGCCATTGGCGGCTCCACCAACACCGTGTTGCACCTGCTAGCGATCGCGCGCGCCGCCGGTATTGAACTCCCATTGGACAAGTTTGGCCAGATCAGCGAACGCACCCCGTACCTGGTCAAAATCAGCCCGTCCGGCTCGTATCACATGCAGGACCTCGACGAGGCGGGCGGCGTTCCCGCGGTGATGGCAGAGCTTCTCGCAGGCGGCCTGATCGATGGGGAGGGCATCACTGTGACGGGGAAGACGGTCGCTGAGAACCTGAGCGGGGTAAAGAAACGCGGAAGTATGATCAGAGACCCGGAGAACCCGCACCGCCCGGACGGCGGGATCGCCATCCTGTGGGGAAACCTCGCTCCATCCGGGGCGGTTGTGAAGGCGGGGGCAGTACTGCCGGAGATGGCGCACCACCGCGGGCCAGCGCGCGTGTTCACCAGCGAAGAAGACTCGATGGCAGCTATCCTCGGCGGGAAGATCCATGCCGGCGACGTCGTCGTCATCAAGAACGAAGGCCCGCGCGGCGGGCCGGGGATGCGCGAGATGCTCCTTCCCACGTCGGCCCTTGCCGGGATGGGCCTCGATGACAAGGTCGCGTTGATCACCGATGGCCGTTTCTCCGGCGCAACCAAGGGGGCGGCGATCGGGCATGTCTCCCCAGAGGCAGCGGGCGGCGGGCCGATCGGCCTCGTGCAGGAGGGTGACATGATCGAACTTGACCTCGATAACAAGAGCCTCAATCTCCTCATCTCCGATGAAGAATTCGCTTGCCGGAAAGAGGCATGGACCCCCGAGCCACCGCGCTTCACCTCTGGGTACCTGGCACGCTACGCCGCCGCGGTCGGCGATGCCAGCACCGGCGCCGTCCTCGACCAGCAATGACCAAGTAGCTGCTCACAACCTCCTCGGAAGCACCCGCTTGATCCCCCGCCCAAGTGGCGGGGGATCTTGCTGTTGCGGCCTCGCGCCGCCCACTACAACGAGTAGCGATATTGTGTAACGTTGCAGCTTGTCTGCAACGTTGTTCCGTCGGGAAGCAGCTCCAAGATCAGGCATAATCAAACGTCGGAGACCACCTGCCCATTGCGCAGGGCTCCGACGCTACGAAAGCGCGCTGCAGAACGCTCTTCTGATGTAATCGTCGCAATCCCTTTCAGCGTTCGAAGAGCTTGTGGACTCGACAATCTTCGGAGCCATGCACACGCCTTGACGTGAGAGGCGAGATACCCTGCCACGACAAGCTGTGATTTTGCGTAGCGTCGCGCCCTGTGAGCGGCATTTGCTGCTGAGAATACACTTTGAGGTCACGCGCAACCCAACGTCGGGCACCAGGCCCGACGCTCGTATACGTGTGCCTGGCATGACGCACAGGCCGCAGTTCCAGGAATAGCCTGGGACAGTATGGTCCGCCGTTACCGGACGGAAGGGCAACACCAACAAGGCAAGGGCATTACCAGAGATGGGATGTCTGGGGGATAGGAAGAGGCTTCCCTCCCCCAAGAAGGAAGCATGAGGCAGAACCTGTGTACGTAGCGAACAGCGAACCGGCTAGATGGTGTTGGGGAGGAGGTCGAGCAGGCGTGACTGAGCGAGATCTGATATCCGGAGAACCGAACTGACATGAAGCCGGACGGGATACAGGGAGGTGGTGCGTCTTACCCAGGGAAGCCCTCCTGTCCTGTCGTTGAAGTTGCCATAGACGACAGAAAACCGAATCGACGAGGAGACCCCGAAGCGAGGAGGGGCAGAGGGTGGCAGATTCACGGGGAGTACTGAAGACTCAGGGCCGATGAAGCCTGGTAACAGTGTGGAGGAGAAAACCCTGACGATCAGGAAGGGAGAGATCAATATCCCAGGCCTGGCTAGCTTGAGAACGTCATCAGGATAGGGGAAGCCGTGAACGAGAGGTGGCAGTGATGGCACAGAGGAGCCGATACAGAACTGTGCGGGAAGGACCAGAAATCAAGATGGGGTAACCGAATCTCTCACGAGATACCCTTTATGCAAGTGCATGGGGGTTAGGCAGGTGCCCGGTCCCGGCCAGAGGCCCCCGGCAGTCTGGCAATCCTCTGGTGTTAAGAGGAATCACGGAGGAGCGGAGTGAAAGCAATGCAAGTGTTGGCGAAGGTCTATGAGCCGGGACGACTGCGGATGGCATGGCAACAGGTGAAGAGAAATGCTGGGGCAGCGGGGACAGACCGGATGACGGTGGAAGAATTTGCGCGAAGAGAAGAAGTTCTCCTGGCACTGATTCATGACAAGCTCAGGTCAGTGAGCTACCGCTTCAAGCCAGCCAGGCGGGTACTCATCCCCAAAGAAGGGACATCCAAGAAGAGGGAGCTTCAGGATACCGGTGGTAATGGATCGGATTGTAGGTGGGAGTATGCATAGCGTACTCGAAGAGATCTACGATCCGGACTTCACGGCATCCAATTTCGGCTTTCGCCGGGGAAAGAGCCAACACCAGGCTATACACCATTTACTCGGGGGGTGTAGTAAGTCCAGATTCGGTTACTACACCCCCCAGGCCTGGTGCAGGAAGGGAGAGAATGGGCGGTAGCGGTCGATCTGAAAGCGTTCTTTGACGAGATTCCCCATGGTCTCATCCTGAAGCTGATCCGCCGTAAGGTGGCAGACGAACGGTTTGTGACCAT